>NZ_RZPG01000013.1:0-188786 GCF_004022765.1 Mesorhizobium sp. M6A.T.Cr.TU.014.01.1.1 | reverse complement strand
GCATACTGGCCGCCTGCGCTTACAATCTGCGCACCATGATTGGCGTCCTCTATCCACCCGATGAGAGGCGGACATGAGGGAGGAGTGCGTCCACAATCCGGCAGGATGGCTGCCTAAACCGACAAAGGCCCCGCAAGGGCCGCGGAAAACCGCTCTGCCGGCCTTCAAAAAGGCCCTCACTGACCACCGAAATCCACTTCGCTCCCCGTGCAAAGCCCTCACACGGGGAGAAGGTGGAGAGGCGCTCGATCACCTTTTGTTCCGATTCTTCTTGGCGATTGCGCGCCGCCGCGCTACCTCTGGCGCGTGACAGAGCAGCCGCGCCTTGCCGAACAGAATGCCGCCGTGCACTTGCCCGAGCCATTCCTCAGATGGTTTTCGCAAAAGGGCTGGTCGCCGCGTGCCCATCAGATCGAATTGCTGGCGACTGCCCAAGCCGGGCAGTCGGTGCTGCTGATCGCACCGACCGGCGCCGGCAAGACGCTGGCAGGGTTCCTGCCGTCGCTGACCGAGTTGGCAGGTCGGCCAAGGAAGAAACCGGGGCAGGCGCGTCGCGGCATCCACACGCTCTACATCTCGCCGCTGAAGGCGCTGGCCGTCGACATCGAGCGCAATCTCGGCAAGCCGGTCGAAGAAATCGGTCTGCCTATCACGATCGAGACACGCACCGGCGACACGCCCGCCCACAAGCGCCAGCGGCAGAAGCTGGCGCCACCCGACATTCTCCTGACCACGCCCGAGCAACTGGCGTTGCTGATCGCGGCGCCCGACGCCAGGCGCTTCTTCGAGGACCTGCATTATGTCGTGCTCGACGAACTGCATTCGCTGGTGACGTCAAAACGCGGGCATCTCCTGTCGCTCGGTCTGGCCCGGCTGCGATCCTTTGTTCCGGGCTTGCAGACGATCGGCCTGTCCGCGACGGTGGCCGAGCCCGATGAATTGCGGCGCTGGCTGGTCAGCCAGAACCCACCCGGCGGCATGGCTGAGTTGATCGTCGTGACGGGCGGCGCCAAGCCCGAGATCTCCATTCTCGACTCGGAGGAGCGTGTGCCGTGGGCCGGACATTCGGCCCGCTACGCAACGCCGGAGATCTATAGCGAGATCAAGCGACACAAGACGACCCTGCTGTTTGTCAACACACGCAGCCAGGCCGAGCTGCTGTTCCAGGAGTTGTGGCGGGTCAATGAAGACACATTACCGATCGCCCTGCATCACGGCTCGCTCGATGTCGCCCAGCGCCGGCGCGTCGAAAAAGCCATGGGCGAGAATGCCTTGCGCGCCATCGTCGCCACTTCGACGCTCGACCTCGGCATCGACTGGGGCGATGTCGACCTGGTCGTCCATGTCGGCGCACCGAAGGGTGCGAGCCGGCTGGCGCAGCGCATCGGCCGCGCCAATCACCGCATGGATGAGCCGTCCAAGGCGATCCTGATTCCGGCCAACCGCTTTGAGGTGCTGGAATGCCGGGCGGCGCTCGACGCCAATTATCTCGGCGCCCAGGATACGCCGCCGCTGGTCAACGGCGGGCTCGACGTGCTGGCGCAGCATGTGCTTGGTTGCGCCTGCGGTGCGCCATTCCATGCCAATGCGCTTTTTGAGGAGGTAAGAGCAGCCGCGCCCTATGCCGAACTCGATCGGCCGACATTCGACCGCGTCATCGATTTCGTCGCCACCGGCGGCTATGCGCTGAAGAACTATGAGCGCTACGCCCGTATCCGCCTGAACAAGGACGGGCTGTGGCGCGTGTCCAATCCTCGGGTTGCTCAGCAGTATCGGTTGAATGTCGGCACCATCATCGAGGTGCCGGCGCTCAACGTGCGTTATATCAAGGCCGGCAGCAAGGGCTCTGCCTCGCGCGGCGGTCGCGTCCTCGGCAAGATCGAGGAGGCGTTCCTTGAAACGCTGACGCATGGCGACACGTTCATGTTTGCCGGCAAAGTACTGCGCTTCGAGGGCATCCGCGAGAATGAGTGCTTCGTATCGAATGCACCCGGCAGCGACGCCAAGGTGCCATATTATGGCGGCGGCAAATTCCCGCTTTCGACCTACCTCGCTGAGCAGGTCCGCATCATGCTGGATGACCCGCAGCGCTGGAAGAAGCTGCCGGAACAGGTGGCCGACTGGCTACGTTTCCAGGCCGACAAATCGGTACTGCCGAAACGCGATGACCTGCTGATCGAGACCTTTCCGCGCGGCAACCGGCACTACCTGGTGGCCTATCCGTTCGAGGGCAGGCTGGCCCACCAGACGCTCGGCATGCTGCTCACCCGCCGTCTCGACAGGGCGGGCGCCAGGCCGCTCGGCTTCGTCGCCACCGACTATGCACTTGCCATATGGTCGCTGGCCGATATGGGCAGGATGTTCCGGGCGAAGAAGCCTTCGCTCAGTGAACTTTTCGACCAAGACATGCTGGGCGACGATCTCGAAGCCTGGCTGGCCGGCAGCTGGCTCTTGAAGCGCACCTTCCGCAACTGCGCGCTGATCTCGGGGCTGATCGAAAAACGCCATCCGGGCCAGGAGAAAAGCGGCCGCCAGGTCACTGTGTCGACCGACCTCATTTACGACGTTCTGCGCAGCCATGAGCCGGACCACATCCTGCTGCAGGCGACGCGTGCCGATGCGGCCACCGGTCTGCTGGATGTCAGCAGACTTGCCGAGATGCTCTCGCGCATCCAGGGACGAATCGTGCATAAGAACCTCGAACAGATCTCGCCGCTCGCCGTGCCGATCATGCTCGAGATCGGCAAGATGCCGGTGCATGGCGAGGCCGATGATACACTGCTGATGGATGCGGCAACGCTGGTCGAGGAAGCCATGGGGACGAAATGACGCGCGCGCTGGCCATGCCTGCACCCCTGGCGGATGCCGATTTTATCGGTATCGCCGGCGAGCGCGCGATCTGCGATCGGCGCGGCGTGCTCTACTTCCCCGAGCTGAAATTGCTGGCGGTGTCGGATCTGCATCTGGAAAAGGGATCGTCGCTAGCACGGCGCGGTACGTTGATCCCGCCTTATGATACCGGTGCGACGTTGTTGCGGCTGCAGGCGGTGATATCAGACTACCAGCCCGCGATCGTCATCAGCCTCGGCGACAGCTTTCATGATGGCGGCGGCGCGTCGCGCATGCACTCAAGCTTTCGCGAGCGGCTGGAAGGACTGATGGCCGGCCGCGACTGGTTCTGGGTTGCCGGCAACCATGACCCGGACGCGCCGGCCGACTTGCCCGGCGAGACGGTGCGCGAGCTGGCCATAGGCTCTCTGCTGTTCCGGCATGAACCTTCGGCAGTGAGAGTGGAAGGCGAGATCGCCGGCCATCTGCATCCGTGTGCCCGCATCGTGCAGCGCGGCCGCTCGGTGCGGCGGCGCTGCTTTGCCGGCGATGGCGGCCGCATGATCATGCCGGCCTTCGGCGCCTATACCGGCTCGCTCAATGTGCTCGACCGCGCCTATGCCGGGCTGTTCCGCCGCGAAACGCTGATGGCCTATATGCTCGGCACGGAGCGCATCTTCGCGATTTCCCGCTCAATGCTGAGGCCCGGCTGAGACCGCTACCGGCCGTAGTACAAGGTGACGGTGTGCTTCGCCTCGGCGAAAAACAGCCAGCGTTCGACCAGCATGCCGGCGAATTGAGCGATTGCGGCGAGCGCCGACAGCACCGCCGCATAGGGCCATGGCAAGGCGAACGCGGCAATCAGCAGTAAGGCGGGCAGCGCGAAGGCCAGCACTTGTGTGATCTGACGCAGCCGCGCCTTGTGCTTGCGTGCGATGCGAAAGCCCATCTCCTTGAGCAGGTAATTCTCCTCGGTGTGCGGCCATTCCAGCGACCGCACCGTGCCGCCGACAAGTCCGGTCGCGGTGTTGGCATTGGTCGGGATTTCCAGCCTGTCATTGTATCGCCAGGTTGCCAGCTTCCAGCCCCAGCCGAGCACGGTCAGCAGCACGCAACCTGCCAGCACGATGATCGAGCCGATGGCGAAACCCTGCAGCAGCGCGTTGAGCAGCACGCTGCCGCTCATCGCCGAAAAGATCAAATAACCAGGCAGGGTGAAGCGGCTGTGCCATTGAGCGATCGGCTTGAGCGACGCATAGATCATGCCGGTGGTGCAGACGGTGACGACCGCGCCGATGGCAGCCAGCAGCCCAGCGACAGCCACCCAGCCGTTCGTACGGCCGAGGAACACCCACCCGATGGCGAAAAACCCCGCCGGTACGAAGGTCGCAACCGACGCGACGCCTTCGCGCGACAGCCATGAGCTGCGCCATTGCGAGAAGGCGCGCCAGGCGCGTTCGGGCCGGCCGAGATGGCCGGCCGATGACAGCAGGCCGGCCGAGATCAGACCGAGCGCCAGCCCCATGCTGACCAAACCGAGCCAGAAATTGGGCGGGACGAACCCCAGTCCGGCCAGCACGCCGAGCAGCGCGAGCAGGCCGTAGCCGGCGCCCGTGGCGGTGGTGAAAAAGACGACGGAGAAAGCTGGACGCATGAGGTCGGTTGCTGGTCAGTGCGAAAGCATGCGGTCGACCCAGCCAAGGAAACCGCCTTCGGCCCGCACCGGTTCGAGCGCCGGCGCCGGCACCGATGCGGCGCGTGTGGTGTGGGCGCGCGGCGGCAAATATTTGTTGGTCGGACGATAGCCGAGTTCGGGCATCAGGTCGACGCCGCCGCGCTCGGCCACCAGTTGCGAGATCGCCGACGCCGGGTCGCCGAGATCGCCGAAATGCCGCGCGCTGGTCGGGCAGGCGGCGACGCAGGCCGGCACGCGGTCTTCTTCGGCTAGATTGTCGTTGTAGATGCGGTCGACGCACAGCGTGCATTTCTTCATGACGCCGACGTCGGTGTCGAATTCGCGCGCGCCATAAGGGCAGGCCCAGCTGCATAATTTGCAGCCGATGCACTTGTCCTCGTCGACCAGCACGATGCCGTCCGAGGCCCGCTTGTAGGAGGCTCCGGTCGGGCAGACGGTGACGCAGGCCGGTGTCTCGCAATGCAGGCAGGAGCGTGGGAAATTGACCGTTCGCCCACCCATCTCGGTCATGTGCTCGTAGCTGTGCACGCGGTTGAACCAGACCCCGTCGGCGTCGCCGCCATAAGGATCGATGTCGGTCAGCGGCGCCATGTGGCCGCCGGTGTTCCATTCCTTGCAGGCGGTGACGCAGGCCTGACAGCCGACACAGGTGTCGAGATCGATGACGAGGCCGAGCTTCTTGTCGGTTTGGGCGGGAAGGCAGGTCATGATCTGGGAGCTTCTCTTTCCCGGCGAAACTCGGCGCCGAAACTTAGCTTGTCGGGCGAGGGTTCGAAATGCGGCGGTTGCCGGAACCGCTCGAACTGCGGCTCGGTGAAGCCGGCTTCCTCGGCCGCGCATTTGACGATGCGGACGCGCAGGTCGAACCAAGCCGCCTGGCCGGTCACTGGATCGGAATTCGAATAGCGCCTGCCATTGGCATCGGCAGAAGTCTGGTCGCCGATGATATGGTTGAGCAGGAAGCCACGATTGGATTCAGCGGCGTCGTCCTTCAGCCCCCAGCTGCCGCGCCGCTTGCCGATCGCGTTCCAGGTCCAGACCGTATCCGCGTTGACGCCGTCGACCAGCTTGATCTGTCCCTTGACCTTGCCGTTGATGCTCTCGATCCAAACCCAGTCGTCGTCGACAAGGCCGAGGCCGGCGGCGGTCCGGTTGTGCACGAACAGCCGGTTCTGGCTGGTGATCTGCCTGAGCCAAGCGTTCTGCGAGCCCCAGGAATGATACATGTGCATTGGCCGCTGCGTCAGCGCATGCAGCGGATAGATCTGCGTGTCGACAGCCGCTTCCTCGAAGGGCGCGTACCAGAACGGCAGCGGGTCCATATAGGTCTCGATGCGGCTGCGCTCCGTCTCCGGCGGCAGCACCCGCCCATGGCCGCGCGCGGCGAGGCGAAACCGCTGGATCGGTTCGCAATAGAGCTGGAAGACGATCGGCTCGGCTTTCGGGATGAAGCCCATGTTCTCGGCGAAGTCGAGATAGGAGCGGTTGGCCATCTTGTAGTAGCGCTGGTCGTCCGCAAAATCATGGTGCCAGAAGCCGCCATTGTCGATGTAGCGCTGCAGCTGGTCGGGATTGGCCTCGCCCTTGCCGGTCAAGGTTCCGTCCTTGCCGCGCCAGCCGGCGAGCGGGCCGATGCCCGGCGTGCGCTGGTGATTGACGATATAATCGGCGTAATCGCGGTATTTGGCCGAGCCGTCGTCATCGACGAAGCCGGGCAGGCCAAGCCGCGCGCCGAGCTCGATCAGCACCGTCTGGAACGGGCGGACGTCGCGGTCTGGCTCGACGACGGGATGGCGGATGGCGTCACCCGGCCCGTCGGCATGGCTGATTGGCCGGTCGAGCAGGCTGATGCAGTCATGCCTTTCGAGATACGTGGTGTCGGGAAGCACGAGATCGGCGAACGGCACGGTCTCGGAATAATAGGCGTCGGAATAGATGATGAAGGGGATCTTGTAGTTTCCGGCCTCGTCGCTGTCGGTCAGCATCGCCATCGTCTCGACGGTGTTCATCGACGAGTTCCAGGCCATGTTGGACATATACATCATCAGCGTGTCGATCTTGTAGGGATCTCCGGCCCAGGCGTTGCGGATGACCGAGTGCATAAGGCCGTGCGCGGCAAGCGGTGCATCCCAAGAATAGGCCTTGTCGATACGAACAGGCGTGCCTGCGTCATCGACCAGCAGATCGTCCGGTCCGCAGACGAAGCCGAGCGGCATGCCTTCAAGCGGCGTCATCGGCCTGACGTCCTTGCCCGCCGGCTTCGGCCCCGGCGGCGCCGACCGGGGATAGGGCGGCTTGAAGCGAAACCCGCCCGGAACGTCCACCGTGCCGAGAAGCACTTGGAGCAGGTGGATGGCGCGGCAGGTGTGAAACCCGTTCGAATGGGCCGAGATGCCGCGCATCGCATGCATCGACACCGGCCGGCCCTTGATCGTCTCGTGCCGGCGGCCGGCCCAGTCGGTCCACGCCACCGGCAGTTCGATTGCTTGCTCGAAGGCGACATGCGCCAGTTCGGCGGCGATCCGACGAATGGTGTCGCCTGAAACGCCGCAGCGTTCGGCAACCGCATCGGGAGAATAGCTCTCATGCAGATAGCGGTCGGCGATGAGCTGGAAGACCGGCACGCAGCGGCGGCCGTCGATCGTGAAGTTGCCGGTCAGCGCCGGCTTTGCATCGGCATCTGTGGCGTTGACGGGCGTCTTCGCTACCCTGTCCCAAGCCAGCGGATCGCCGTCGCTGTCGCGCGCGAAAAGCCCGTCATCGGCAGCACCCGGCTCCTGGATGATGAGGACATGGGCGTTGGTGTAACGCAGCAAATAATCGAGATCGACACGGCCAGCCTTCAGCAGTTCGTGGATGAGGGCAAACACGAACAGGCCGTCGGTGCCGGGCCGAATGCCGATCCAGTCATCGGCGATGGCGTTGTAGCCGGTGCGGCACGGATTGATCGAAACCACCTTGGCGCCGCGCGCCTTGAGCTTGCCGAGGCCGATCTTGATCGGATTGGAATCGTGGTCTTCGGCAACGCCGAACAGCATGAAGTATCTGGTGTTGTCCCAATCGGGCTCGCCAAACTCCCAGAACGAGCCGCCGATCGTATAGAGCCCGCCGGCCGCCATATTGACCGAGCAGAACCCGCCATGGGCGGCGAAATTCGGCGTGCCGTACTGGCTCGCCCACCAGCCGGTCAAGGATTGCGACTGGTCGCGCCCGGTGAAGAAGGCGAGTTTCTTCGGATCGGTCCGGCGGATTTTCGAAAGCCGTTCCGTCGCGATCGAGAACGCTTCCTCCCACTCGATCTCGCGAAACTCTCCCGAGCCACGCGGACCTGTACGCAGCAATGGCTTCTTCAACCGGGCCGGACTGTAGTGCTGCATGATGCCGGCGCTGCCCTTGCCGCACAGCACGCCGCGGTTAACGGGATGGTCCTTGTTGCCGTTGATGTAGCGGACCTTGCCGCCCTTGATGTGGACGTCGATGCCGCAGCGGCAGGCGCACATATAGCAAGTGGTCTTGGCGATGCTGTCGGAGACATCAGGCGAAGTGTCGACGCCATCGCCTTCGTCGGGCGCGCGCGTGTCGGCAAGCGGCCGTTGCGACGGTGCGGAATTGGCGCCGCGCGGCGGTCCGTTCGTCATGATCTACTTTTGCGGTCCGAGTGTTTGGCTCGCGTTTTTGGCCCGGGGCCGCGCATGTAATGCTCTTCCGGATGATAGCTGTCGCCGGTGAGCCGCCGCCGGAGGCCGCGCGTCCAATGGGCAAACAGGGATTTGAATCGCCCGATCACTTTCTGCCCTTTGCGGGTTGGCCGCGATATTTTTCCAATTTCGTCCAAAAACTTAGAACAAAATGATCGATCCGTCTAACAAGTTGCTCTTGTAATTCCAATCGAATTTGTTTCTTAATTTTCTCATGACCCTGGACCAATTGCGGATCTTCGTTGCTGTCGCCGAACGGGGGCATATGACCAAGGCGGCCGAGCTGCTGGGCATTTCCCAGTCGGCGGCGTCGGCCGCCATCCGCTCACTCGAGCAGCAGCACGGCGTCCAGCTGTTCAACCGGGTCGGCCGCAACATCGAGCTTGCGCAGACCGGGCGCAGGTTCCTGCCCGAAGCCAAGGCCGTGCTCGAACGGGCGGCTGCCGCCCACAATGTGCTGGAGCACGTCTCGCAGACAATTACCGGCAGTCTTTCGATCGCCGCCAGCCAGACTATCGCCAGCTACTGGCTGCCGCGCCGGCTGGCCTCTTTCCACGAGGCCTATCCCGCCGTCAGGCTGAGCGTGACCATCGGCAACACCAGACAGGTCGAGACCAATGTCTTGGACGGAACGGCGGATTTTGGCCTGGTAGAGGGGCGCACTGATTCCGACATATTGCGGCGCGCCAAGGTCGATGTGGATCGCCTAGTGCTGGTCGTGGCGCACTCTCATCCCGAGATCGCTGAAGTCTCGCAAGGGCATCCCGATATCAGGGAGCTCCGGTGGATCATCAGGGAAGGCGGATCGGGCACCCGCGAGGTGCTGGAAGATCTTGCCCGCCGCGAAGGGATCTCGTTCGCGGACCTCAGGATATTCCTGGTGCTGCCGAGCAACGAGGCGGTCCGCCAAGCGGTCGAGGCCGGCGCCGGCGCCACCATCATTTCGGAGCTCGTCGTCGCCCGCGCGGGCGCCGAAGGCAGCTTGCGGTCCGTGCCGATCGATCTGCCGAAGCGCGATTTCGCGATGATCACGCATCGTGACCGGCAGGCAAGTCTGGCCCAAATGGCGCTCAAGGCGCATCTGGGCGAGAAGGCCGGCGAGACCGTCCGGGGCTAAGCTGGATCAGCCGAATTTCCGCTGCGCGTCGAGCGCCAGCCCAAGCCCGACCGAGCCGAACATGTCGCCTTCGATGACGGACGCCTGCGGCACCAAGGCTAGTATCTGTTGCTTTGCCAGCGGGATGGCGGTCGATCCGCCGGTCAGGAACACCGCGGTGATGTCGGACGGTTTCACCTGCGCGTCACGGATGGTCTCACCGACCGTCGCGGCAACCCGTTCGATGTCCCTGGCGATCGTGGCCTCAAGACCGTCGCGCGAAATTTCTGCCGTGAATTCCACTCCCGTCAGCGCGACCACGACATCGGCGGACAATTGCTCCGTCAGCTCGATCTTGGCCTTTTCGACCAAAGCGGCCAGCGCATGCCCGTAACGATGCTCGACGATATGGATGAAACGGTCGACTAGGTCGGCGCGTTCAGCCTCGTAGCGGATCTGGCGCAGATGCGTCATCGCCCGGGCGGTGTAGACCAGATTGATGCGCTGCCATGTCGCCAGATCGATGAAGTAGCTGGCCGGCAAGTTGCGCTTGCCGTCCTTGGTCGGCGAGAGATAGCCGAGCTGCGGCATCACATGGGCGATGCTCAGCAGCCGGTCGAAGTCGGTGCCGCCGATGTGGATGCCTCGGCTCGCCAGAATGTCGTCCTTGCGATCGAGGGAGCGGGCGCGCTGCGGCGAGACCCGCACGATCGAGAAGTCGGAAGTGCCGCCGCCCATGTCGACGATCAGCGCCAGTTCTTCCCGCGTGACCTTCTGCTCGTAGTCGAGCGCCGCCGCGATCGGCTCGAACTGAAATGCAATATGCTTGAAGCCCTGGGCGCGCGCCGCGTTTTCGAGTTCGCCTTCGGCCTTGGCATCGGCCTCGGCATCGTCGTCGACGAATTGCACCGGCCGGCCGAGCACCACGCTCTCGACCACGTCGCCGGCATCCTCTTCCAGCCTTTTCCTGAGATGGCCGACGAACAGACCGATGATCTCGGTAAAGGCGATCGACCGTGCCTTGATCCGCGTCTTTTCATGGACAAGCGAACTGCCGAGCACGCTCTTCAGCGAGCGCATCAGGCGACCTTCGATGCTGTCGGTATAGTTGGCGATGGCGCTGCGCCCGAAATAGGTGCGGTTGTCCTCGAAGTTGAAGAACACGGCGCTGGGCAGCGTGACCTGGCCGTCTTCCAGGGCCACAAGCCGCGGCTGCCCGTTTCTGACCACGCCCACGGTGGAATTTGACGTGCCGAAATCGATACCGCCGAATGCTGGTCGCATCGCAAGATCCTGTATTCTTGATTTGGGGAGCGACAGCTCGCGCTTCGGCCGAGCCGGGGAACGCGGTCTAACCCATGAAGCTCGAAAGGGGAACCGTCTTTCGGAAAAGATCAGTCCTTCCGGAAGACGAGCCTTCCGAGCCAGCCGGTCAGCATGGCCAGCGACACGGCGAAGATGCCGTAGAGGAAGGAATAGTCGTGGGCCACGCGGAAGATCGACTGTTCGAAACCGGACTTGCGGATTTCGAGCTGGGCGGAGCTTTCCTTGATGAACAAGCCGCTCTTGAACAGGAACGCACGGGCCTTGTGGGTGCCGACCGGAACATTGGGGGCGAGCCTGACGGTGGCACGGAACAGGTTCTGCGACAGGAACTGCACGCCGCCGACATTCTCGCTGTAGAGGCCGGTCGCCGTTTTGCGCTCGCGCAGCGCCGCGGTGAATTCCTCGATCGTCGCCGGGCTGTCGTCGTCGTCGGCCGGTTGCATATAGAGGTTGGCGGCGCCGAGCGACAGTTGCTTGTAGCTGTTGGGGTCGGTGACGTCCTGCAGCGGTCGCGTCGTCGCCACCGAATAGGACACCGGCACATTCTCGAAGGTTTCGGACTCCAGATTGATCCAGATGCCGAGCACCCGGTCCTTGCGGCGCACGACGACCGGCCGGGCCGGCCCTTCCAGCACGACGATGATGTCGTAGCGACCTTGGCGCGCGACAAGCGGGTCGGCATTTTCCAATGAGCCGAAGATGGTGAGGTCGGCACCGGAAAAGCCGGCGGTGATCGAGACATGATCGGTGGACAGGCCGATCTGGATGTTTTCGGCAGCTGGCGTCTGCGCTTCTCCCGGTGACACGGCGGCGAACAGCGACAGCGAGGCAACGGCCAAGAACGCCCTCAAGCCGGCCATCAGGTCAGACCCACGCCGGACAGGGAATAGAGGTTGGGCGGTGTCACGAACAGATCGATGGCGAGCCGGATGGCGACCGCCAGCACCAGCAGTGCCAGCAGCGCCCTGAGCTGCTCGCCACGCAGCCTTTGGCCAGCCTTGGCGCCATATTGCGCGCCGGCGACGCCGCCCGCCATCAACAGGAAGGCGAGCATGACGTCGACCGTCTGGTTGGTGGTGGCATGGACCAGCGTGGTGTAGGCCGAGGTGAAGATGATCTGGAACAGCGAGGTGCCGATGACGACGTTGGTAGGCACTTTCAAGAGATAGATCAGCGCCGGAACCATGATGAAGCCGCCGCCGACGCCCATGATCGACGACAGGAAGCCGATGCCGGCGCCGAGGCCGAGCACTGGGATAACGCTGACGAAAAGCTTCGAGGCCCTGAACCGCATCTTCAGCGGCAAGCGGTGGATCCAGTTGTGCTGGCCGGATTTCTTCAGCACCGGCGCGGCACCACTGCGGGTGGCGCGCAGCGCATTGACGCTCTCGACCAGCATCAGCCCGCCGACGGTGCCAAGCAGCACGACGTAGAGTAGCGAGATGAACAGGTCGAGCTGGCCGAGCCGGCGCAAGAAGCCAAAGACAAAGATGCCGCCGGTTGAGCCGACGATACCGCCTGCCAAAAGCACTCCGCCAAGCTTGAAGTCGAGCGTGCCGCGCTTCACGTGCGACAATGCGCCGGAGAAGGAGGAGGCGATGACCTGGTTGGCGCCGGTGGCGACCGCGATCGCCGGTGGTATGTTGTAGAAGATCAGAAGCGGCGTGATGAGGAAGCCGCCGCCCACTCCGAACATGCCCGATAGAAAGCCCACCGCCGCGCCCATGGCCAGCAGCACGAAGACGTTGACGGAAATTTCCGCGATCGGGAGATAGATGCCCACCCGTCAGTCTCGATCAGTTTGCCTCTCGGCGAATGCAACCGTTGCGGGCATTTTTGCGCCAAAAAGCTAAATTGTTCTTGCGCCGGCAGGACGGCGAAGTCAAACCCCGCCGTGCAGCCGAAACAAAAAACAACTCAATCAGTTAACAGGCAAATGTGTGGCAAAGGCATCGTGTAAACGACGCATCTGCCGTTATTTGCGCGCAAGCAGCGCCTTGACCAGCTTTTCGTCGACCGTGCCGGTCGCCGTCATGTCGTTGTCGGTCTGGAAAGCCATGATGGCGTTCTTGGTCTTCAGGCCCATCAAGCCATCGGGGTTGCCGGCTTCATAGCCATTCTTGTTGAGAATGCGCTGGATGTTCTGAACGGCCTTCTTCATGTCGACGCTGGCGGTCGTCTGCGGCGTACCGTCCTGCCACGATTCAGGAATGTCGGCCGAATTTGCCGCCGGATCGAGCGGTTTCGCCTTCCACATTTCGGTGGCGGCGCGTGCGCGTTCGAGCTGCTCGGGCCTGAGCGCCTTGGCGATCTCATCGCGCTTTGCCGCCGCATCCTTGTCGCCGGTCTTGGCGACGAGCGCGAACCATTTGTAGGATTCCTCGAGATTCTGTTTCATGCCGACGCCCTTCGCCGCCAGGATGCCGAGATTGAACTGGCTGTCCTTGACGCCGAGATCGGCGGCGGCCTGGAACCAGTGCGCGGCCGATTCATTGTCGGTCACGCCGTCGGCCGCCATGGCAAAGAGCACGGCGAGATTGTGCATGGCGCTGGCGTTGCCCTGCTCCGCCGCGAGCTGGTACCAGGTCTTCGCCTTCTTGACGTCGCGCGCGACGCCGGTGCCCTTCTCATAGAAGTTGCCAATGCGGTATTCCGCCGGTGCGAAGCCGAGCTCGGCGGCCTTCTCATACCATTTGGCGGCCGCTGCCATGTCTTGCTTGACGCCGCTCGATTCGGCGTAGCGCGAGCCGATCTCGAACAACGCCTTGGCATCGCCGCCGGCCGCTGCGTCACGCAATGCAGCCGGACCGGCATCGGCCGGGATGTCGATCTTGGCAGTGGCTGCCGCAATCGAAGCATCTGCGGGCGTAACCGTGCCGGTCATGTCCTGGGTCGCCGGCGTGGCGGCCAGCTCTGTGGCCTTTGGCTCGGTGTCCGCAGCTGCCGGGCCCTCAGGTGCCGACGCTGTCGCGTCCGCCGCCGGATCGGGCGACGCCGTTGAAGCCATGGCAGGAACGGGTTCGGCCTCGGGTGCGGTGCCCATCGGCGTTCCGGCGTCCGACGGCGCGGCGAGGGTGGTCTGTGCCGGCATGTCGTTCTCGGTTACCGATTCGGACGGCTCTGCCTGCCGGACGGCGCGGGCCGGCGCGCTGTCCGGCGCTGCAGTTTGCGCGTCCGTCGTTGGCTCGCTGGCGGCACCGACCGACGCGGCTTCCGCTGGCTGCGCGGCCACGGTCGACGCCGCATCGTTGCTGGCCATTTCGACGGGGTCGGAGAAAAAGGCCTTGCCCAGTTGCAGGCCGGCGAGCGCCAGCATGATTGCAGCGGCCGCCATCAGGATCGGCTTGCGCCGCGCCTTGAGCAGGTCGCCGATCCTGAGCGCCTTCACCGGGCCACGCGTCGTCGACTGCCGCTTGAGAGCCTCGGCCTCGGCAGCGGCGGCTTGCGCCGCGCGTCGGGCTGCTGCGATGAAGTCGGATTTCGATGCATCGGCATTGCCGGCCCTGACCGGCGGTCCGCGTTCGTCGCGCACGCGTTTCATGATGGCGTTGAGGTCGGGTGGCCCGGAGCCGGGCTCCAGCGGCCGATTGGCAACCTTCGGATCCAGTGGCTCGTCGAGATCGGCGCTCGGTATCTCGACATCAGGCGCCGAGCCGGCAAGCGGTGGAACATCCGCCTCCTTCTTGCCCTTGAAGGCGCGCGCCAGTCCGCCGAGCATCGACCTCCGGCCGCCGGTCTGCTCGCTTTTCTCCGTCGTCGTGTCCGAACCAAGCGCCGCCATGGCCGCGGCCGCAGCGGCTTCGGCTGGCGTGCGGGTGCCTGGTTCGCTACGCGAACCTGGCTCATTGCGCATGACGGCAGGTGCTCGGCTGTCGAGGTCGGCCATGTCCCCGGTCAGCGGCAATGGCTGGTCGATGTCCATGGACGGCGCATCCTGAACGGCCATTTTTGACGATCGCGCGCCGCGCCAGCTGTCCGGTTCGACCGGTTTCGTGCTGAGAAGTTCGCTCACCGCGTCGGTCGGCTCGCCGGTCTCCAGTGAGCCCAGTCGGTCGACGATCTTGAGCAGCGTGTCGTGGATGGCCTCGAAGGTCCTCGAATTGCGCTCGTCGGAACGGCGCGTCAGTGCTTCGAGCGTCTTCAGATCCTGGGCGAGGCCAGAAACGGCCGCCGTATTGGCACTGGAGTCGGCAAGCGAACGGACAGCGCTCTCGGCTGCCTCGCGCGCCGCGCTAAGGATGGAATCGCGGGTTCCAGCCAGCGACTTCTCGATTTCGTTGAGACGCGGGCTGATGTCTTCGAATTCCGGCAATGGCGTGCCGGGCTTCGAAAGATGCGCCGACAGGCCCGCGACCTGCGCTTCCAGGCTGCGGATCAGGGCCGGGTCGATGCCAGCGACTTGTGCCGCGGATGAATCCAGCCGGCTTGAAATGTCTTCGAGGCGGCTTTCCAGGCCACGGATCGCCGCTTCGCCTGCGGAATCGGGAACACGCGTCTCCATGCGTTTGGCCAGCGCGCTGAAGCGGGCGTCGATGGCATCCATGATGCCGGCACCATCGATCTGCGGCATGCGCTGGTCCAGCCTGTCGGCGACTTCGTCCAGCCGGCGCTCGAGATCGCGAAACAGCATGTTGCCTTGTTCGATCGCGTCTCCCTGGCGGCGCTCCATCATGCCGGACAGCACGTCGAAACGCTGTTCCAGCCCCTGGAAGATGTAATCGGCGTCCGGCATGGCAGGCGCCCTGTCGATCTTCTCGGCAATGAGCGCGATCTGCTTGTCGAGGCGCTCCATCGCCTGCTCCGGCAGATTGGCCCGGCCGGCAAGATCGTCGACCCGGCTCGACAGCATGTTGAGGCGGTCGATGACCTCGCCACTGGGGTGCACTTGCGTGACTTCCTCGATCTGCTGGGCAAGCGAGGCGATCCGCTTCTCGATGCGCTCGAAGGGCTCGGGGTCGAATGAATTGGCCTGCGCGGCGACGGTTGAGGCAACGATAGCGCGGGAAATCTCATCCAGCCGCTCGTCGATCATATCGAATGTGCCGCTGCCGCGATTGTCCTGCTGCCTGGCGAAATGATCGACGGCGCCGGCAAGCGTGCGGACCTTCTCTTCAAGCGACCGCAGCGACAGCGATTCCGGCAAATTGTTGACGGCATTGCTGATCTGTTCGAGCCGGTCGGTCAGCATTGAAAGACCGGGTGCGTCCGACCGCTTGCGCTGATCGGCATCGACACGATCCTCGAACGCGGTCCAGCGGCGGTCGAAATCGTCCCAGCGGCGGCCGACCGCCTGCACGCTCTCCTCGCGCGCCAGCGTGTCGAGCGCGGCCTTGACCTGCTCCAGCTCGAGCCGGAGCATGTTGACGCTTCTGTCGTCGCTCTTTTCGGCCAGGGTCTGGATGGCGCCGGAAAGCCGTTCGAACTCGACGCCGAGTTCGGCGCTGCCTTTGCCGGAGCCCCCCGGCTGAGCGCTTGCTTGGAAAGCCCGCTCGATGTCCTTGCGCAGCGCTTCGAATTCGCGCTGCAGGCCGGCGGTCATCTGGTGGCGCAGTTCTTCGCGCAGGCCGCGCAATTCGCCGGCGATCTTGCCGACCACGGCGACGCCGTCTTCTTGGCCGCGCACGCGGTCGATGTCGCGGGCGATCGCGTGGTAATTCTGGTCGAAGGCAGCCGGTGCTTGGCTTTTCGGCGGCTGCGCGGGGCGCGGATCATCATAAGGCCGGGCGCTGGCATAGCGCGGCTCCGCGCTCGGCCGGCGAGGATCGGGACGCTCGCTCATGTCCTCGCGCGTCCGCTCCAGCCGCTGCTCCAGCGTTTCCAAAGAACGGTTGAGCTGCTCAAGCGTGGTGTGCGGCCTGCGCTGCCTGCCGGCGTTGAGTGTATCGAGATAGGACCGCTTGCTGTTCATCGATGCGCCCGTTCAGAATTACTGGTCCGTCTAATTGCTGGCCTATGACCAGTTTCCAAGTCTGCCGGAAACGAAGGCGGCCGCGCGGCTCTGCTGCGGTGGAAGACGAGCTTCCCGGGTTTCACCCGCGCTCCGAAAAACCGTGAAAAATTCGCTACAGGATAACCACGGGTAACCGACATGCGCACATTTCGCCCAACGTGGTAAACAACGCGTTAACCAAGCTTAAGAAGTTGCAACGTTGTGTTGGCGGGCCGCCTAAAGCCGGAGTGATGCTCTGGCGGATGCGGCAAAAAGTTCCTCCCGCACAACGCCCTTGCTTCGTGAGGCGGCTATCGGTATAGAATTGACGTAAACGTAAAGGTGCACAGACCGTGCCGTTTGCGATTTGTTTGTTGAAACCACGACTGGAAGCACGCCCCCGCTTCCACTCAGGCGACGCTTGGTCCGGGACCGCGGCGCCACCAGATGGGGAAAGCCAGTGACCATGAAACTTGTTTCGCCCGGCGAAGCCGCGGCCAATACCAATGACATGTCTGACAAAGCCGGTGAGGATCTTGTCCGCATCGGCGAGATGGCCAAGAAATACGGAGTAACGCTGCGCACGCTGCGTTTCTACGAGGACAAGGGCCTTCTCAATCCGCAGCGTGACGGCTCGACCCGTCTCTACACGCGCCGCGACAAGGCGCGGCTGAAGCTGATCCTGCTCGGCCGCAAGGTCGGGTTCTCACTGCGCGACGTCAAGCAGATGATGGACCTCTACGACCCGACCGGCTCCAACACCAAGCAGTTGCGGCTGGCGCTCGACAAGTCGGAGAAGCAGCTTGCCCGTCTGCAGAAGCAGCGGGCGCTGATCGATGATGCCATCAACGAGTTGAGCAACTCGATGGCGGCGGTGCGCCGGATGCTGAGCGAACGTTCGGCGCCGCAGGCCAGCGTCGCCGGGTAATTCGGCCTCACCGGCTTCCGGTGAGCCGCCCTTCTGAGAATGAAAGCCGCGTGGCCTTGGCCGCGCGGCTCTTTCCGTTGTCTTCCGGCTGCGGCGGGAAGAAGACATTTCAATCTGTTCCGCACTGGCTTCAACGGCATAGCGCCCCTAACCTCACCGGAGGGAAAATTTGTCGCATCAAAAAATTGACGTTTACGCAAACGTCAACTTTTGCTATCTCGATCTGAACATTGGTCCGCATCTGTCCCTGACTTCATTTTGGGGCTTGATTTCGGGACCAAGCCCGCATGGTGGAGGAAGAGCATGCCGATCTACAGGGCTCCGGTCCAGGACACGCTGTTTGTGCTGAACGAGGTACTGGGCTACCAACGCTATTCCAATCTTCCCGGATTTTCCGACGCGACGCCGGACGTGATCGAGGCCATCCTTGCCGAAGGCGCCAAGCTCGCCGAAAACGTCATGCAGCCGCTGAACCGCGTCGGCGACGTGGAAGGTTGCGTGCGCCATGACGATGGCTCGGTGACGACGCCGAAAGGCTTCAAGGAGGCCTTCGACCAGTATCGCGAAGGCGGCTGGATGGGGTTGGCGGCACCCGTCGAATTTGGCGGCCAGGGCCTGCCTTACGCGGTGCATACCGCTGTTTCCGAATACATGGTTTCGGCCAACATGTCGCTGATGATGTATCCCGGCCTGACGCAGGGCGCGATCGCGGCCATCATCACCCATGGCACCGACGAGCAGAAGGCGACATGGCTGCCGAAGCTGGTCGAGGGCACCTGGACCGGCACCATGAACCTGACCGAGCCGCATTGCGGCACCGATCTCGGCCTGCTGCGCACCAAGGCGGTTCCCAACAGCGACGGCACCTACAGGATTTCAGGCCAGAAGATATTCATCTCGGCCGGCGAGCACGACATGTCGGACAACATCGTCCACCTCGTGCTGGCCCGCATCGAGGGTGCGCCGGAAGGCGTGAAAGGCATTTCGCTGTTCATCGTGCCGAAGCTCAAGCTCGATGCATCAGGCAATCCGGGTGAGAAGAACACCGTCTCCTGCGGCTCAATCGAGGAGAAGATGGGCATTCATGGCAATTCGACCTGCGTCATGAACTATGACGAGGCGCAAGGCATGCTGCTCGGCGAGGCCAATGGCGGGCTGAAGGCTATGTTCACGATGATGAACGAGGCCCGGCTCGGCGTCGGCCTGCAAGGGCTTTCTCTGTCGGAGGTCGCCTACCAGAACGCTGTGTCCTATGCCAAGGATCGCCTGCAGGGCCGCTCGCTGTCCGGGCCGAAGGCGCCGGACAAGAAGGCCGACCCGATCATCGTCCATCCTGACATCCGCCGCAGCCTGATGACCATGAAAGCCTTCAACGAAGCCGGTCGCGCGCTGGCGCTGTGGACGGCGATCAAGTCGGACATCGCCCACCGCTCCGACGACGACAAGGACCGCCAGGCTGCCGACGACTATACCGGCCTGATGACGCCGGTGGTCAAGGGCGTGCTCACCGACAAGGGCTTCGACCACGCGGTGATGGCGCAGCAAGTGTTCGGCGGCCATGGCTATATCGAAGAGCACGGCATGAGCCAGTTCGTGCGCGATGCCCGCATCGCCATGATTTACGAGGGCGCCAACGGCATCCAGGCGCTCGATCTCGTCGGCCGCAAGCTGGCCTTGAATGGCGGCCGCGCGGTACAGGCCTTCTTCAAAGAGGTCGGCGAGTTCTGCGAGGAGAACCGCGCTGACGAGAAGATGGCGCCTTTCACCAAGGCGCTGAAGAAGGGCCACAACGATCTGCAGGCGGCGACGATGTGGCTGATGCAGAACGGCATGGCCAGGCCCGACGACGCCGGTGCCGCCTCGACCGACTACATGCATCTCTTCGGCCTCGTGGCGCTGGGCTACATGTGGGCGCAGATGGCGAAGGCCGCCGGCGCGAAGCTGGCGAACGGCGCCAACGGTGCTTTGTCTTTCTACGAGAGCAAGCTGGTGACGGCGCGCTTCTTCATGGAGCGGATCATGCCGGCGACGTCGGCGCACCTCGCTCGCATCTCCAGCGGCGCCGAGACATTGATGGCACTGCCGGCGGAAGCGTTCTAAGCTCGACAGCGTCGGCACAGCCGACCTTCAACCTGTCGATACGCGGAGGAAATCGTGGCGACAAATCCTGCCGAAATCCTCGGCCTCCCCAAACCCGCCTGGGCGGCGGATGAGGTCGGCATGCTCTACGACATGGCGCACCGTTTCATGTCGGAAGAGATCGCGCCGCGCTATGACGAGTTCGAGAAGAACGAGATGGTCGACCGCGAGTGCTGGCTGAAGGCAGGCGCGGCCGGTCTGCTCTGTGCCTCGATGCCGGAGGAATATGGCGGTTCAGGCGGGACATTCGCGCATGAGAGCGCCATCATCGAGGCGATCGGCCATGTCGGCGTCGACGGTTTCGGCATCGGCCTGCACAATTCGATCGTCGCCCCTTACATCCTCCACTACGGCTCGGAGGAGCAGAAGAAGAAGTGGCTGCCGAAACTGGCGACCGGCGAGTTGATCGGCGCCATCGCCATGACCGAGCCCGGCGCTGGCTCCGACCTGCAAGGCGTCAAGACGCGTGCCGAGAAGGATGGCAACCACTACAAGGTCAACGGCTCGAAGACCTTCATCACCAATGGCCAGCTCGCCAACTTTATCATCGTCGTCACCAAGACCGATCCGGAGAAGGGCGCTAAGGGCACTTCGCTGATCGTTGTCGAGACCGACGAGGTGGAAGGGTTCGAGCGCGGCCGCAACCTCGACAAGATCGGTTTGAAGGCCAACGACACGTCGGAACTGTTCTTCAACGATATGCGCGTGCCGACCTCCAATCTGCTCGGCCACGAGGAAGGCCAAGGCTTCGTCCAACTGATGCAGCAATTGCCGCAGGAGCGGCTGCAGATCGGCACCGGCGCCATCGCCATGGTCGAGCGGGCGCTGGCGCTGACAATCGACTACGTCAAGGAGCGCAAGGCCTTCGGCAAGGCGATCATCGATTTCCAGAACACCCAGTTCAAGCTGGCCGAACTGAAGACCGAGGCGACCATCGGCCGCGTCTTCTACAATGACTGCGTCGCTCGCCACATCAATGGCGGCCTCGACCCGGTGACGGCCTCAATGGCCAAATACTGGCTGTCCGACTTGCAAGGAAAAGTCGTCGACGAATGCCTTCAATTGCATGGCGGCTATGGCTACATGAACGAATACCCGATCGCCCGCATGTTCCGCGACGCCCGCGTTCAGCGCATCTACGGCGGCACCAACGAGATCATGAAATTGCTGATCGGGCGCTCTCTCTGAGCGACTTTTCAGCAAACCCAAGGAGCAGGAAAATGGCCGAAGCTTATGTCTATGACACCGTGCGCACGCCGCGCGGCAGGGGCAAGAAGGATGGCTCGCTGCACGAAGTGCCGGCGGTGCGGCTCGGCGCCAAGGTGCTCGAGGCGATCCGTGACCGCAATGGACTGGACACCGGCACCGTCGACGACATCATCTTCGGCTGCGTCGATCCGGTCGGCGAGGCGGGTTCTGTCATTCCGCGTGCCGCAGCCTTCGAAGCCGGCTATGCGACCACGGCGCCCGGCATGCAGATCTCGCGCTTCTGCGCCTCGGGCCTGGACGCCATCAACTTCGGCGCCGCCAAGATCGCACAAGGCGCCGATGAGATCGTCATCGCCGGCGGCGTCGAATCGATGTCGCGCGTCGGCATGGGCGCATCCGGCGGCGCCTGGTTCATGGACCCTTCGGTTGGCCTGCCGGGCTGGTTCGTTCCGCAAGGCATCTCGGCCGATCTGATCGCCACCAAATACGGCTTTTCGCGTGATGACGTCGACGCCTATGCGGTCGAGAGCCAGAAGCGTGCCGCCAAAGCCTGGGGCGAAGGCCGCTTCAAGAATTCGGTGATCTCGATCAAAGACCAGAACGGGCTGACCATCCTCGACCATGACGAGCATATGCGGCCTTCGACCGACATGCAGTCGCTGGCGGCACTCAACCCGTCCTTCGTCATGCCCGGCGAAATGGGCGGCTTCGATGCCGTCGCGGTGCAGAAGCATCCCGAGGTGGAAGAGGTCAACCACGTCCACCACGCCGGCAATTCGTCCGGCATCGTCGACGGCGCGGCGGCCGTTCTGCTCGGCTCGAAGAAGGCCGGAAAGACGCTCGGCCTGAAGCCGCGCGCACGCATTCGTGCATTCGCCAATATCGGCTCGGAACCGGTGCTGATGCTGACCGGTCCGGTCGACGTGACCGAAAAACTGCTGAAGCGCGCCAAAATGAAGCTGTCGGACATCGATCTGTTCGAGCTTAACGAGGCTTTCGCCTCAGTGGTGCTGCGCTACATGCAGGCGTTCGACATTTCGCACGACAGGATCAACGTCAATGGCGGCGCCATCGCCATGGGCCATCCGCTCGGCGCCACAGGCGCGATGATCTTCGGCACCGTACTGGACGAACTGGAGCGCCGGAACCTGAACACCGCGCTGGTGACGCTTTGCATCGGCGCAGGCATGGGCACCGCAACGATCATCGAACGCGTCTGACGGGAGAGACCGATGAGCTACACCAATTTCACCCTCGACATCGACGCAGACGGCATCGCGCTGATCACCTGGGATATGCCCGACCGCTCAATGAACGTCTTCACCGAAGAGGCGATGCTGGAACTGAACGCCATCGTCGACAAGGTGGCGAGCGATGCGGCGATAAAGGGGGCGGTCATCACCTCCGGCAAAGACACGTTTTCCGGCGGCGCCGATATCACCATGCTGCAGAAGATGCTGACGACCTTCGCCGCCGAAAAGGGCAAGGACGTCGAAAAGGCGACCAAGGCGCTGTTCGACAATGCCGGCTACATGACCGGCCTGTTCCGCAAGCTGGAGACTTCGGGCAAGCCGTGGGTTTCGGCGATCAACGGCACCTGCATGGGCGGCGCATTCGAATTGTCTCTCGCTTGCCATGGCCGTGTCGCGGCCGATTCCGACAAGGTGAGGATGGCGCTCCCCGAAGTGAAGATCGGCATCTTCCCGGGTGCCGGCGGCACCCAGCGCGTGCCGCGGCTGACCGACCAGCAGCAGGCGCTGCAGATGCTCACTTCCGGCCAGACGCTGTCGCCCCAGAAGGCCAAGTCGATGGGCCTGATCCACGAGATCGCCGAGCCGCAAAAGCTGGTTGAGACCGCCAAGGCCATGATCAAAAATGGCTTGAAGCCGGTGGCGCCGTGGGACGAGAAGGGCTTCAAGCTGCCTGGCGGCCCGATCTATTCGGTGGCTGGAGCCAATCTGTGGCCGCCGGCAATCGCCATCCTGCGTCGCGAGACCTATGGCAATTATCCTGCCGCCGCGGCCATTCTGAAATGTGTCTATGAAGGCCTGCTGGTGCCGTTCGACACCGCCTTGCGCATCGAGCAGCGCTATTTCACCGAGATCATGCAGACTAAGGAAGCTGCGGCGATGATCCGCTCGCTGTTCGTCTCGCTGCAGGAGCTGAACAAGGGTGCCCGCCGCCCGGCCGATGTGCCGGAAACCAAATTCAAGAAGATCGGCGTGCTCGGCGCTGGTTTCATGGGCGCCGGCATCGCCTATGTCACCGCCAAGGCCGGCATTCCGGTGGTGCTGCTCGACCGCGACATGGAAGCGGCCGCCAAGGGCAAGGCGCATTCAGACAGCCTGATCTCGGATCAGGTCAGGAAGGGCCGCGCCAAGCCAGAGGACAAGGACAGACTGCTGTCGCTGATCACGCCGACGGCGGATTATGCCGACCTCGCCGGCTGCGATCTGATCGTGGAAGCGGTGTTCGAGGATTCGGGCGTCAAGAAGGACGCCACCGAAAAGGCGGAGGCCGTGCTGAAGCCGTCGGCGGTCTTCGCGTCGAATACGTCCACCATCCCGATCACCTCGCTGGCGAAGAATTCGGCGCGGCCGAAGAATTTCATCGGCATCCATTTCTTCTCGCCGGTCGACAAGATGATGCTGGTCGAGATCATTTTGGGCAAGAGGACGGGCGACAAGGCACTGGCCACCGCGATCGACTTCGTCCGCGCCATCAAGAAGACGCCGATCGTCGTCAATGACACGCGCGGCTTCTACGTCAACCGCTGCGTGCTGCGCTATATGTCGGAAGCCTACAAGATGCTGATCGAAGGCGTCCCGGCGCCGATGATCGAGAATGCGGCGAAGGCCGCCGGCATGCCGGTCGGCCCTTTGGCGCTCACGGACGAAACGGCGATCGATCTCGCGCAGAAGATCATGAAGCAGACCATGCGCGATCTCGGCGAAAAGGCGGTCGATCCGAAGCAGATGGCGCTGATCAACACGCTGGTCGATACGCATGGCCGCTTCGGCCGCAAGAACGGCAAGGGTTTTTACGACTATCCGCAAAAGCCAGCCAAGAAGAAGCTGTGGCCTGGTCTCAGGGATCTCTACCCGCAGCTTGCGCCGGAAAAGGTCGACTATGAGGAGCTGAAGCAGCGGCTGCTGGTCACCATCGCGCTGGAAGCGGCACGGGTGATGGAGGAGGGCATCGTCACCGATCCGCGCGAAGCAGATGTCGGCTCGATCCTCGCCTTCGGCTTCGCGCCTTTCACCGGCGGCGTGCTGTCCTACATCGACGGCATCGGTGCCAAGAAATTCGTCAAGATCGCCAAGGGTCTGCAGAAGAAATACGGAGCCGAGTTCAAAGCGCCCAAGCTCCTGCTCGACATGGCGGAGAAGGGCGAGACCTTCTACCAGCGCTTCGATCCCTACGCGAAAGGCGAGGTGAAGAAGGCAGCCTGACGCCGCCTTCGGTGGTGGACAAAATCACGGCCACCGGTTAGAACGAGGAAGGTATTTTTTCCTGTTCTGAAGGAGAGCAAAACGTGCTCTCGCATGATCGCGTATGGGCCGCCATCGACGCTCTCGCCGAGCGCTATTCGCTTTCGGCCTCGGGGCTGGCGAAGCGCGCGGGCCTCGATTCGACCGCCTTCAACAAGTCGAAGCGGCTGTCCTCAGACGGGCGGCCGCGCTGGCCGTCGACCGAATCGCTGGCCAAGATCATCGAGGCGACGGGCGCCTCGCTCGACGAATTTACGGGACTGGTCGAAGGGCGGGACAAGCTCGGTCCCGGATCCCTGCCCGCGCAGAGGTCTTCCGTGCCGCTGCTCGGCTTCGCCCAGGCCGGCGCCGGCGGCTTCTTCGACGATGCCGGCTTTCCGGCGGGGCAGGGCTGGGACTTGATCGAGCTTCCGGCACAGGCGACCGAAACCTCCTATGCGCTGCAGGTTCAGGGCGATTCCATGCTGCCGCTCTACCGCAATGGCGACGTGCTGATCGTCGAGCCGGGCGCTGCCACCCGCAAGGGCGACCGGGTCGTCGTCAAGACCAATGCCGGCGAGGTGATGGCCAAGGTGCTGGACCGTCAGACGGCGAAGTCGATCATGCTGGTCTCGCTCAATCCCGATCACCCGGACCGCGACATCCCCATGCGCGATGTCGAATGGGTGGCGCGGATTGTCTGGGCAAGCCAGTAGGGGCCGCCGGTGCGTCCGCTTCATGCAGCCGCCGCGGTGTTGACGATTTTGGTGATGGGGGCCGCGATCGTCGCCGGCGGCCGCGCCGTGCTGCATGACGAAAGCGTCCGTGTCGCAGCTCGGGCGCAGGCCGGCATGGCGGCGCAATCCGAAGCGCCTGCTACATCAGCGATTCCGCGACCCAAGGTGGCAAGGCCGGAGGCGCATTCCAGGGCCATCGATCCCGAGGTCATCGCGCCGCCGCAGCTTCAGTCCGAAGAGCTTGAACGGGTCGAGCCGCGCGCGCCGTTGAGCGAGCTGGCGCTGGCCGGACCGCCCAAGCCGCCCAAAACGAAAATGCCCGACGACTGGAACGGGACAAAACTGTTCCAGCCGGTTGCGCCAGCCGCAGGGGTGATCGAGGCCAAGGGCTACTCGGTCGCGATTTCCGGTATCGACATCGTCAGGCAGGACGAAACTTGCACCGACGGCGGCAAGCCCTGGACGTGCGGCACCCGGGCGCGAACGGCGTTCCGTGCTTTCCTGCGCGGCCGGGCGGTGGTCTGCACGGTGCCGCCCGAGGGCGGCCGCGACCTGGTCGCCGCCGAATGCCGCGTCGGCAACCAGGATGTCGGCCAGTGGTTGATCGAAAACGGCTGGGCACGCGCCACCAAGAACGGCCCTTACGCCGAGGCCGGCGACAAGGCGCGTACGGCGAGAAAGGGCATTTTCGGGCCGGCGCCCAGTCTCTCCGGCCTGCCTCCGGCACCAGCCCCTGTCGCTGCCGCATCGCAACCGACACAGCCGATTCTCGATCCGTCGGCGACGGCTACGCCGCCAACCGAGACGACGGCTACGCCACCAACTGACCAGCCAACGCCTTCTGAATGAGCGCGCGGGTCTCTGCGATGCCATAGAGCGCGGCGAACGAACCGAAGCGCGGGCCGCGCTCCTGTCCGATCAGCACCTGGTAGATCATCTGGAAGAAGGCGACGGAGACGCCCGGCCCGCCTTCCGGACTCTGCTTCGAATGGTCCTGATAGCGCTCGACCCGGCGCGCGACGTTGAGGGCGGCATTCTGGATCACCTCGCCATCGGCGTCTGGCGGCAACGCGGCGAGCGCTTCGGAGAGTTTCGTCAGCGCCTCGCGCTCGACCCCGTCGGCGGCCCGGTACACCTTGGCCGGCTTCACGAAATCGTCGAAATAGCGGATCGCATATTCAGCCAGCCGGTCGAGCTCGGGATGGGTCGTCGGCGTCACACCCGATGTGTGGCGCGAAATGAACCCCCACAGCACGTCCCTGTTCTGGGCGTTCGAGGCGCTGACCAGATTCAGCAGCAACGCGAACGACACCGGCAGGTCGACGACAGGCGGGTTACCGTCATGCATATGCCAGACGGGATTTCCCAGCCGCTCCTTCCACTCCTGCCGGCGATAGGCGGACAGAAAGGCGTAATACTCATCCACCGCCTTCGGAATGACGTCGAAATAGAGCTTCTTGGCCTGCCGCGGCCGCTGGTACATGTACAGCCCGAGGCTTTCGGTCGGTGCATAGGTCAGCCATTCGTCTATGGTCAGTCCGTTGCCCTTCGACTTTGAAATTTTCTGGCCGTTCTCGTCCAGGAACAGTTCATAGACGAAATGCTCCGGCGCCCGCCCACCTAGGATGTTGCAGATACGGTCGTAGATCACCGCATTCGTCTGGTGGTCCTTGCCGAACATTTCGAAATCGACGCCGAGCGCCGCCCAACGCATGCCGAAATCGGGCTTCCATTGCAGCTTCACCTTGCCGCCAGTTATGGGAAGTGTTGTCTCGGTGCCGTCATCGTCGAAGGTGATGGTGCCGGCCTTGGCGTCGACATGCTTCATGGGAACGTAAAGCACGCGGCCGCTCTTGGGGGAAATCGGCAAGAACGGACTGTAGGTCGCCTGGCGCTCTTCGCCGAGCGTCGGCAGCATCACGTCCATAATTTTGTCAAAACGTTCGGCAGCGCGCAGCAGAACTTCGTCGAAACGGCCAGCCTTGTAGTATTCCGTCGCGCTGGCGAACTCGTAGTCGAAGCCGAACGTGTCCAGGAAGCGGCAAAGCATTGCGTTGTTGTGGTCTGCGAAGCTCGCATAGTCGCCGCCGAAAGGATTGGGGACGGACGACAGCGGCTTGTGCAGGTGCGGCTCGAGTGCGGCGCGATCCGGGACGTTGTCCGGAATCTTGCGCATACCGTCCATGTCGTCGGAAAAGCACAAGATCTTGGTCTTGACCGTGTCTCCGGTAAGCACACGGAAAGCGTGGCGCACCATCGAGGTGCGTGCGACCTCGCCGAAAGTGCCGATGTGGGGCAGCCCCGACGGACCGTAGCCGGTCTCAAACAGGACGGTCTCGGGAAAGTCAGTGCCTTTGTAGCGCTCGACGATCTTCCTGGCTTCCTCGAACGGCCAGGCCTTGCTTTCACCCGCCGCCGCAAGCACCTCGGGATTGAGATCGATGATGTTTGATCCCGCCATGTCACTGTTTTCCAAATCATTCGCCGGCATCGCCGCAGAAGGGGGCCGGAAGAGGTTTTTTCAACCGGTCTCTAGGCGTGCCTGCCGTGGGCGTCAACGATCGCGGCTCTTTTTCCTTGCGGCGTTGGTGCCTCGTTCCTAACTTCGGAGCCCGTTCGAGGAGTTTTCAAATGTCGTTGCCGCCGCATGAAGCCCTGATCTATCTGATGGTTATCACCTCCGCGTCCGATCGCGACATGACCGATGTCGAATTGGCGCGGATTGGCGACGTCGTCCGCTCGTGGCCGGTGTTCGAGGATTTCGACCACGACCGAGTCGTTGGCGTCGCCCAGGATTGCCAGAAGATGCTGCATGAAAAGGACGGGCTGGAAGGCGTCCTCGCGCGCGTCGCCGAGTCGCTGCCTGAGCGGCTCCACGATACCGCCTATGCCGCCGCTTTCGAGGTCGCGGCCGTCGATCTCGAAATGCGGATGGAAGAGGTGCGGGTGCTGCAGCTCATCCGCCGCCAGCTCGATCTCGATACGCTGACCGTCGCCGCGATCGCCCGTGCCGCCAAGGCCCGCCTTCGCACGCTAACCTGATCCAGGCACTGAAGGGTCAAAAGATGCTGATCGGACCGGATCAGAAAAAGCCGGGCCGGATCAGAAAAAAACTGACCGGGCCGGATCAGAAAAAACTGACCGGGCCGGATCAAAAAAAACTGACCGGGAAATAGCGCAGATAGAATTCGGCGAAGATGCCCTTCACCGAAATCTCCTGCAGCGCGTAGTCGAACGCTGCGGCGAGCGCCGGATCGTTGGCCCTGGTGGCGATGGCCATGCCCGAGCCCAGATATTCGGGTGCCAGATAGGGGCCGCCAGCAAAGCGGCAGCAGGCTGCTGCATCCGAACCGCCCAACCAGAAGGCGAAGCGCATGCCGTCGCCGAAGGCGGCGTCGACCTTGCCGGCCTTGAGGCCATCATAGAGTTCTTCCGGCCGGTCGAAGGGAACGACCTGAACGGTGCCGAAATAATCGCGCAACATCCGCTCATGCGCGGAACTGGCGACCACGCCGACGCGCTTGTCGCGCAGTCTGTCGAAGATCGGTTCCGTCAGCGCCTTTGTCTTCTGCATGATGAAGCGCGCCGGAAACTGCAGGTAGGAACGTGAGAAGGCATATTTCGACCGCGACTCCGGCGTGGCGGCGATGCCGGCAATGATCGCTTCGCCTTCGCCCTTCTGCAGCGCCCCTTCGAGCTCGGCCCAGGGCAGCGCCTGGATTTGGCATTTTTCCGCGATGCCGAGTTCGGCGCAGATGGCGCGCGCCAGATCGACGTGGAAGCCGGACAACCGGCCTGCTCCGTCGAGGAAATTGAAGGGCGGGAAATCGGTGGTGGTCAGGAATCTCAGACGCGGCAGTGCGGAAAGGTCCGGCTTTGGCAGCCGCTCCTTGGCATCCCACAGCACAGGCACTTGCGGCTCCGCGGCACGCGCATTCGTGAGCAACTGTGCCCCCGTCATTACCAGCATCAGGACGATGGATATCCACCGAATTGCCACGACCGGAGCTCCGCCCTGTTCTGTCCAGCTTGGCTTTTCGTACGAAAATGGTGCAGGCACAACGGTTTTTGATTTCATCACGCCGATTTAGGGATATGGTTTAGCGAGTTTGCAAACGTGTGCGGCGTCGGCTGGAGGGGAGCAAGGCGCTGCAAGCAGAGGAGAGCAGGTTTGTAATCCGGGGTCGATGGCAAAGTGCAGATCAGGCACTGGACGTTGATCTCAACGCGGAAGGCAACATGGGGTAGATGTTGCGATGGGCCACTTCGATCGCACACTGGAATTCATAGATCAGTTGCAGCACGCCGACACAGCGGCGGCGGTCTGCCAAAAACTGCTTGGCATAACCTCGGAGTTCGGCCTGACGGCGCTTATGGCCGGGACGGTTCCGCAGCCAGGCACCCCGCGAGGCCAGCAAAAGGACCATGTGCTGCTCTGTGATTGGCCGGGAGAATGGCTGGAGCGCTATGTGGCGCGCAACTATGTCGACCATGACCCCGTCGTCAGCCACATGAAGCAGCTGCAGGCGCCGTTCCAGTGGCGGGAAGCGTCTCAGGGCATTCGCATCGACAAGAGCAGTGGCGAGGTGATGGGCGACGCCAGCGAATTCAAACTGCGCGACGGCATGGCCTTCCCGCTGGTCACGCTCGACGGTCAGATCGTTATGGTGTCGCTCGGCGGCGAGGCCGTGGAACTGTCGGGAGCCGAGTTCGGGCAGGTATCGCTGGCAGCGACCTATGCGATCGGCCGCGCCATGCAACTCCACACGATGGCGGCCAAGACCATCGACCACGTCGAACTGACGCCGCGTGAGCGCGAATGCATGCAATGGGCCGCCGTCGGCAAGTCCGAATGGGAGATTTCACAGATTCTCGGCATTTCGGAACACACGTCAGAGAAACACCTTCTTAACGCCAAAAGCAAACTCGGTGCCGTCAACCGGGTGCAGGCGGTCGCGGAAGCGATAAGGCGCGGCTATATTAGCTAGCTCGGCCGTGCCGGCCTAGAAATTCTTGCCTACGTGATCGCGTAATTTTCTCGGGACAGCCCGGCCGTATCTTCCTATTGAACCTAGGAGACGGCAGATGCTTTTTTCCCTTACCACACAGGAACTTATGGAACGTCCCGACCTTTGGGAGGCCGTTCATCGCTTGCGCTACAAGATTTTCGTCGAGGAAATGGGGTGGACCGATCTGCAGCGCCCCGATGGGCTTGAGATCGATCAGTTCGACCACGACGAGGCGGTGCATCAGCTCGTCATCCGCAACGGCGAGCTTGCCGGTTATCAGCGGATGTTGCCGACAACGCGGGCGCATCTTCTGACCGAGGTGCTGGCGGACCTCTATGAAGGGACGCCACCGTCCGGGCCGAACGTTTGGGAGCTGACCCGCTATGCGGTGGCGCCGGGCTTTCGTGACGGCAAGCGCGGCGTATCGACGGTCGGCACCGAGCTCATTGCCGGCTTCGTCGAGTGGGGGCTGAAGCGGAACGTCAATCAGGTGATCATCGAGTTCGAGCCGATGTGGGTCCTGCGGGCGCTGCAATTGCACTTCCTGGCGAAGCCGCTTGGCTACCAGCGCACCTATGGCAACCAGCAGGTCGTCGCCACGCTGCTCACCTTCAACGAGCATACGCTTGAGGTGGTGCGTTCGCGTCGTAGCCATTTCGCGCCGGTGCTGGCCAGGGGATATCCCGACAGGCTCGGAATGAGGCAGGCCTCGTGAGATTGGAGACAACCATGAACGTCCACACGCAAACGGAGTTCCGCAACCATACGCTGATCGTCACGGTGTCGTCGGATGACGGCCGGCCGGTGCTGGACAGGCGAGCCTATGAAAGCCTGGCCAAGACCTTCCATGAAGCCGCCGTCGACGATGATGTGCGCGTCGTAGTGCTGCGCGGCCTCGCCGGCTGCTTCTGCCTCGGCGGCGACTTTTCCGAGTTCCTCGACGCCACCAAGCATCAACGATTGATCGCCGCCGTCACCGACATGTTCCGCACGCTGGCGACGTTTCCAAAACCGGTCCTTGCCTGTGTCGATGGCGGCGCCGTCGGCGTCGGCTGCACCATCCTGTTCCATTGCGACATGGTGATCGCATCTGATGAAAGCACGTTCCGGGTGCCGTTCGTCGATTTCGGCCTCGTGCCGGACGCGGCGACCAGCATCCTGGCGCCGCAGAAACTCGGTTATGCCGGCGCTTTCCGCTTCTTCTGCCTGGGCGACACGCTCAGTGCCGAGGACGCCAGGATGCTTGGCCTGGTCACGGAGATCGTGGCGGGCGATGTCGAGGAAGCCGCACTTGGCAGAGCCAGGCAACTCGCCAAAAAGCCGGTCGCCGCGCTGCTGCAGACGCGCGACCTGCTCAAGGGCGACACAGGCGCGCTCTGCGATCGCATCGACCAGGAGATTTCGCTGTTTCAGCAGGCTTTGCAGGACGATGCTACGCTGAAGCGACTGCAGCGGATTGCCCGGCTGGCGGCATGAGAAGTCACTCGGGAGAATGACAAGAATGTCCGGAATCGTGCCGCGCGTCTTTGGCGCGCGGCAGTGCTTCAGGCCCCTGTTCCCAGGAACGAAGGCCCTTCCCCGATGATTTTCTTGTCTTCCTTGCCGATGGTGTCGAGGTCGCGGCCCTCATAGGGAAGCGACAACAGGATACGCCGGATGACGGCAAGTCGCGCGCGCCGCTTGTCGTTGGCCCGCACGATGATCCAGGGCGCGAATTCCTCGCGCGTGCGTGCGAACATGAGATCGCGCGCCTTGGTGTAGTCGTCCCATTTGGTGATGCCGGCAATGTCGATCGGCGAGAATTTCCAGCTCTTCAAAGGACTCCAGCGGCGATCGTGAAACCGCTCAAGCTGTGTCTCCCGACCGATGTTCAGCCAGAATTTGAAAAAATGGATGCCCTCGTTGCAGATCATCCGTTCAAAATACGGCGTCTCGTCCAGGAATTTCTCATGCTGCTCCGGCGTGCAGAAGCCCATGACCGGCTCGACGCCGGCGCGATTGTACCAGGAGCGGTCGAAAGTGACGAACTCGCCGGACGTCGGAAAGTGCGCGACATAGCGCTGGAAATACCACTGTCCGAGCTCGGTCGGGGTCGGCTTGGTCAGCGCCACATTGCGTGCGGTTCGAGGATTCAGGTACTGGCGCAGCGCAAAGATCGTGCCGCCCTTGCCGGCGGCATCGCGTCCTTCGAACAGCGACATCACCCGCTTGCCGGTCGATTGCAGCCATGCCTGCGCCTTGACCAGCTCGATCTGCAGCCGCTCGAGCGTCTCGTCGTACTCGTCGCTTTTCATTTTCTTGTCGTAGGGGTAGCCGCCGGCGGTCAGCTTATTGTCCTCGACCCAATTGGGAAGCTTGGGATCCTCGATGTCAAACTCGAGCTCCTTGCCGTCGATCCGTATCTTCAGCGGGCCTGCAACGGGCGCGGTGGCATCTTCCTTGGAGTTTTTCATCGAGACGAACCTTTCCAGCTTCCGGACTCATGCTATTGGGAGCCTAACTGCATCGGCCCGAAAATCGGAATCGATTTTCGGAAAGAACGAGGCAGCAGATTAAAAGTGGCAGAGCGTCCTTTGTGCATCCAATTGGACGCACGGCGCGCGTGAATGGGTGACAATGGCTGACATCGGCACAGAACAGCGAAGCAAGGCGCAAGCCGTCGCCAGTCGGTTGTGGAACAGCCGCTGGCTGCTGGCGGCCGGCATCGTCGCGGTCCTGACGGTCTATGTTTTCGCGGCCGGCTATGTGGTGCTGCTGGCATGTGCGGTGCTGCTGTTTGCCGCCGCGATGCTGCCGGCCGGCGTTGCGCGCCAGTCCGCCGGGGATGCCGCGGCGATCGAGGCGAGCGGGCTGCAACACCTGTCGGGGGAATATCTGGCGGCGGCCGTTGCCGATCCGCTGATCATCTTCGATCGCACCGCCACGATCGTCCATGCCAACGCCGCCGCCTTCGCCGCCTTCGGCGGCATCGCACCGGGCATGTCGCTGTCGCTGAAATTCCGTGCGCCCGAGATGCAGGCCTTGCTGGACAGTATTTTGTCTGGGGCCGCCGCTTCGGATGTCGTCGACTATACCGAAAAGCTGCCGGTCGAACGGGCTTATCGGGTGAGTGCGTCTTCAGTCGGCCACGGCACCGACCTCTATGTGCTGGTTTTCAAGGACCAGAGCGAGGCGCGCCGGATCGACCGGATGCGCGCCGACTTCATCGCCAATGCCAGCCACGAACTGCGCACCCCGCTCGCCTCGATCTCCGGCTTCATCGAGACGCTGCGTGGCCCGGCCCGCAACGACCCGGCGGCGCGCGAGCAGTTCCTGCAGATCATGCAGAACCAGACCGGCCGCATGGCGCGCCTGATCGATGACCTGTTGTCGCTGTCGCGGCTGGAGATGAAACCCTATCTAAAGCCGGGAACCGAGGTCGATCTCCGCCAGACGCTCGACAGCGTCATCGATTCGCTCGGGCCGCTTGCCAGGGAAAACGGCGTTGCCATTGAGCGGGATTTCGAGAAAGGACCGCTCGTTGTGCCCGGGGATCGCGACGAACTTTTCCAGGTCTTCGAAAATCTGCTGGAAAACGCCTGCAAATACGGACAATCGGGTGGACGTGTCGTGGTGACGATTGCTCACAGCGATGACGGTCCCGAACCGGGCATCGACGTCACCATCCGGGACTTCGGTCCCGGCATTCCCGAGGAGCACATCCCGCGCATCACCGAGCGCTTCTACCGCGTCGATGTCGAAAACAGCCGGACCCAGAAAGGCACCGGCCTTGGCCTCTCGATCGTCAAACATATCCTGACGCGCCACAACGCCAGGCTCTCGATCAAGTCCGAGGTCGGCAAGGGCGCAGCCTTCTCGGTTCATTTGCCGGCGCATTAGCGCCGCACTACGTATTAACGGGCTTTTTCTTTTTTCTGTCATCCGGCTAGCGTATCAGCGGGGATTCGAGGAAACGACTCACTCTGGAAGGCATTTCCATGCAGTCCGTGCACATCGTAAGCGCCTATGACGAGGAGCTGAAATATCTGTCAAAGCGCATCGCCGCGATGGGCGGGCATGCCGAACGTATGGTCGAACAGGCGATTGCGGCGCTCGTCAACGCCGACCCCGGCCTTGCCCAGAAGGTCATCCGTGATGATCTCGTTCTGGACGAAGGGCAGCGCGAGATCGACGACAAGGCGATCGTCATCATTGCCAAGCGCCAGCCGATGGCGACGGATTTGCGCGAGATCGTCGGCGCGATCCGCATCTCGGCGGATCTCGAACGGGTAGGCGACCTCGGCAAGAATGTCGCCAAGCGCGTGGTTGCCGTCACAGAAGGACGCCAGCCGACCAGCCTGTTCCGCGGCATCGAGGCCTTGGCCGACCTAGCGTTGACGCAGCTCAAGGAAGTGCTCGACGTCTACGCGTCGCGCTCGGTGGAAAAGATCGTCTTCGTGCGTGATCGCGACGATCAGATCGACGCCGTGTACACCTCGCTGTTTCGCGAATTGCTGACCTACATGATGGAAGATCCGCGCAACATCACGCCTTGCACGCACCTGCTGTTTTGCGCCAAGAACATCGAGCGGATCGGCGACCACGCCACCAATATCGCCGAGACGATTTACTACATCGTCACCGGCGATCAGATGCCGGCCGAGCGGCCGAAGGGCGACAAGACAGACAAGATTGTTCTCCCGGGAGCGCTACCCGCGAAATGAACGGCCAAAGCGAGAAGATCCCGTCTGAACTCATCTCGCTCGGCCTCTCGAACGCTTTATGAAACTGCGCTAAACTATCCGGACGTTAAGCTTCTCAGTCCCTAGTGAAGGCCATCCTTTCAGGAGGCTGCGAATGGAATATGTTCGGGAGTTCATGCCTGCGCCGCCGACGTCCAGCATTATCGCTTCCGGCGTCTACACGGCCGGCCGGCGTATCGCCGACATTCCGATCGAGGAAGCTGGCGAATGGGCAAAGAAGCCAGGCCATGTCGTCTGGATCGGCCTGCTGGAGCCCGACCGCAACCTGTTGCTTCGCGTCCAGGCGCAATTCCATCTGCATGATCTGGCGATCGAGGACGCGGAGCATCCGCATCAGCGGCCCAAGATCGAGCAATATGGCGACGCCTTGTTCATCGTCGCCCGCACGGCTCAATTGATCGACGGTCGTGTCACCTTCGGCGAAACCCATCTGTTCGTCGGTGCCGGCTACATCGTCAGCGTCAGGCACGGTCCATCAACCTCTTATGCCGCCGTTCGTCAGCACTGGGAAAGCTGCCCGCATTCGCTGGCCAAGGGCGAGGATTTCGTCCTCTATGCCATTCTCGATTTCATCGTCGATAACTACATGCCGGTGCTCGAGCAGATCGAGGATGAGGTCGAGGCGATCGAGGACAAGGTTCTGCTGAAACCTATGGCCGGCTCCGACATAGAACGGCTTTACATGCTGCGCCGCGACCTGTTGCGCCTGCGCAATGCGGCACTGCCGCTGGTGGAAGTCTGCCGCCGGCTGACCAGCGCCGACCTGCCGCAGATCCATGCGGCCATGCACCCGCTGTTCCGCGACGTCACGGACCACATCCGCACCGTCCAGGAGAAGATCGACAGCTTGCGGGAGGTTCTCGCCTTTGCCTTCGAGGCGAGCCTTCTGGTTGGTCAGAGCCAGGAAACGGCGATCACCAAGAAGCTTGCCTCATGGGCTGCCATCCTGGCGGTGCCGACGGCGCTCGCCGGCATCTACGGCATGAATTTCAACGACATGCCGGAACTGAGGATGGAATATGGCTATCCGATCGTGCTGGGAGCGATTGTTTTGGTCTGCTCGGTTCTCTACTGGCGCTTCCGCAAGAGCGGCTGGCTGTGAAAGAGAGCGAATAGGAAATAGCGAGTAGCGAATAGGTGAAAATGAAGCTGCTTCCTCGCGGAGGCTCAATCCGTCTCTATTCGCTATTCGCTATTCGCTCAGCGACTGCGGCGCCGCTCCGAGGCCGGCTGGAACGCTATGCGGGAGTGATACTTGCAATAGGGTCCGGTTTCGGCCGCGTCGTTGCCGCAGAAATGGAATTCTTCCGAAAGCGGATCGCCATTCGGCCATTTGCATGTCCGCTCGGTCAACTCGACGAGTTGCAGATGCCGCGAGATCGGCACAACGACGTTCTCGACCGGACGGACGTAATGACGCGTCATCGGTACGGCGTCGAATTGCGCCTGCAGCGCGGTCGCGCCGATCGACGTGGTGATATGCCGCGCTGTGCTTGCCGCCCGCGACACCGATTTCTGGACGGTTGATCCCTGCACGCTCTTCTTCTGGCGTGCCGGCGTGGCGGTCGAGCGTCCGCGGCCCGACAGTTTCAGCCGATGCACCTTGCCGATGACAGCATTGCGGCTGACACCCCCGAGCTGTGCGGCGATCTGGCTGGCGCTCAGTCCCTCCGACCACAATTTTCTAAGAAGTTCGACCCGCTCGTCAGTCCAATTCATGAGACCGCGCTCCTGCTGAAATGTGCGGCGATCGGAATCCTTCCACGATCCGGCTTTCGCCGGGCAGACACCACATATATCGGGTGATTAGGTCCGCCGCACGAAATCTAGTTATTTCTCGACTACAATTACCTTATGCGCTGACTCGGTGACAAGAGTCCGAGGGCCAACACGAATCGGTTTTTTCGGTTTTCCCCAACTTGCCCGGTCGCTTATGAGCCGGCGCCTCGCTGGAGGGCCTTGCCGCGCGTCATTGCGCGACGTTTTCGTTGACTTCATGGCCGAAAAACACGATAAGCCGCAAAGGCCGCCGCTTTGGCGGCTTTTTTGATTTTCCGGTACCGGAGACGCATATAATGAGCGGTTCGGCGCTTTTCGAGACCTTTACCCGCGCACCCCTGGCCTTCGACCATGGGGAAGGCACCTGGCTGGTCACCGACAAGGGCGAGCGATATCTCGATTTTGGCGGCGGCGTCGCCGTGAATTCGCTTGGCCACAGCCATCCGCGTCTGGTCTCGGCACTCACCGAGCAGGCGGCCAAGGTCTGGCATGTCTCCAACCTTTACGAGATTCCGGGGCAGAGCCGTCTGGGCGAGCGGTTGGCCGACGCCACCTTCGCCGACAAGGTGTTCTTCACCAATTCCGGCGCCGAGGCGCTGGAATGCGCCATCAAGACGGCGCGGCGCTACCACTTCGTCAAGGGCCATCCCGAGCGCTTTCGCATCATCACCTTCGAAGGCGCCTTTCATGGCCGCACGCTGGCGACCATCGCCGCCGGCGGCCAGTATAAATACCTGGAAGGCTTCGGGCCCAAGGTCGAAGGCTTCGATCAGGTCGGCTTCGACGACATCGACGCCGCCGAAAAGGCGATCACTTCAGAGACCGCCGCAATACTGATCGAGCCAGTGCAGGGCGAGGGTGGCATCCGCCCGGTGCCGACGCAGTCGCTGAAGCGGTTGAGGCAGCTCTGCGAACAACATGGCCTGCTCCTGATCTTCGACGAGGTCCAGTGCGGCATCGGCCGCACCGGAAAACTGTTCGCGCATGAATGGGCTGGCGTCACCCCAGACATCATGGCGGTCGCCAAGGGCATCGGCGGCGGCTTCCCGATGGGCGCCTGCCTCGCCACCGACGAGGCGGCCGTCGGCATGACCGCTGGCGTGCACGGCACCACTTTCGGCGGCAACCCGCTGGCGATGGCGGTCGGCAACGCCGTGCTCGACGTGGTGCTGGAAGACGGCTTCCTGGAGGATGTCCAGCGCAAGGCGTTGCTGCTGAAGCAGGGGCTGGCGAGTGTCGCCGACGAATTTCCTGATATCATCGAAGACATCAGAGGCACCGGCCTGATGCTCGGCTTGAAATGCGCCGCACCCAACACCAAGGTGAACATGGCGTTGCGCGACCAGCATCTGCTGGCGGTTCCGGCCGGCGACAACGTCCTTCGCCTGCTGCCGCCGCTCACCGTCACCGATGCCGAGATCCACGAGGCGCTCGACCGCATCCGCGCCGGCGCCCGGGGCCTGGCCGACGCCATCGCCGCGGCTGCCGCGAAGTAACAGTCGAAAGACCCCAAATGAGCCTTCGCCATTTCACCGATCTTTCCGCCGTTTCTGAGGGCGATCTGCGCTTCATGCTGGACGATGCCGTCGTGCGAAAGGCAAGGCTCAAGGCCGGCGAGCGGACGAAACCGCTCGAAGGCAAGGTGCTGGCGATGATCTTCGACAAGCCGTCGACGCGCACGCGCGTGTCCTTCGACGTCGGCATGCGCCAGCTCGGCGGCGAGACCATCATGCTGACCGGCACCGAGATGCAGCTCGGCCGCTCCGAAACCATCGCCGACACGGCCAAGGTGCTGTCGCGCTATGTCGATGCGATCATGATCCGCACCACATCGCATGACCGGCTGCTGGAGCTGACCGAGAACGCCACCGTTCCCGTCATCAACGGGCTGACCGACGATACCCATCCCTGCCAGCTGATGGCCGACATCATGACCTTCGAGGAACATCGCGGTCCGGTCGCCGGCAAGACCATCGCGTGGACCGGAGACGGCAACAACGTGCTGCATTCGCTTCTGGAAGCCTCGGCGCGGTTCCGCTTCAACCTCAACGTTGCCGTGCCGGAAGGCAGCGAGCCGGCGCAGAAGCATGTCGACTGGTCGACGGCGCATGGCGGCAAGTTGAATTTCACCCGCTCGCCCGAGGAGGCGGTCCACGAGGCTGACTGCGTTGTCACCGACTGCTGGGTGTCGATGGGCCAGGAGCACCGTGCCCGCGGCCACAATGTCTTCTCACCCTATCAGGTCAACGCGGCGCTGATGGCGAAGGCAAAGCCCGACGCATTGTTCATGCACTGCCTGCCGGCGCATCGCGGCGAGGAGGTCACCGACGAGGTCATCGACGGGCCGCATTCGGTGGTGTTCGACGAGGCCGAGAACCGGCTCCACGCCCAGAAGGCGGTTCTGGCCTGGTGCCTCGGCGCTTGATCCGGGCCACCTTGATCCGGGCCACCTTGATCCGGCCCACCTTGATCCGGCAATGTGTGGTGCCTATCTCAGGCGCATCACGCAAATCGAGCGCGTTTCGACGCATGCGCCCCGGAGGGCGGCATGGCCGCGCCCCGGAGCTTTGTTATGTTGGAAACTCATCAATTGGCTGAACATCAACCCAAACTCGGCGAGTTCGGCTATGCCGGCGACGATCATGTCGTGCCCTTCGAGGTCGGCCCGCTCGACGTGCGTGGCCGCACCGTCCAGCTCGGGCCGATGCTCGACGCGATCCTCAGCCGTCATGACTATCCCGAGCCGGTCGCCCGCCTGCTGGCGGAAGCCTGCGTGCTGACGGTGCTGCTCGGCACCTCGCTCAAATTCGAGGGCAAGTTCATCCTGCAGACCCGCACCGACGGGCCGGTCGACATGCTGGTTGCGGATTTTTCCACGCCGCAGGCTCTGCGCGCCTATGCGCGCTTTGATGCCGACCGGCTGGAAGCGCTGACGTCTGCCGGCGAGACCTCGCAGCAGACGCTGCTCGGCAGCGGTGTCCTGGCCCTGACCATCGACCAGGGCGCCCACACGCAACGCTATCAGGGCATCGTCCAGCTCGACGGCGAGACGCTGGAAGAGGCCGCGCGCACCTATTTCCGTCAGTCGGAGCAGATCCCGACCGATCTCAGGCTCTCGGTGGCCAAGCTGTTGACGCCCGGCGTCGGCGGTGCCCGCGAGCAATGGCGTGCCGGTGGCATTCTGGCGCAATTCCTGCCGCAATCGCCCGAACGCATGCGCGTGCCCGACCTTCCGGGCGGCGACGGCGATCCGCGTGAGGAGATCCACGATCCGGCCGACAATTCCTGGCAGGAACTGCTGGCGTTGCTTGGAACGATCGAGCCGACGGAGATGATCGATCCGACGATCGGCGCCGAGCGCTTGCTTTACCGGCTGTTCCACGAGCACGGCGTCCATGTCTTCGGCGGCGTGCCGGTCGCCGACCAGTGCTCATGCTCCAAGGAGAAGATCCGCGGCATCCTCGAAGGCTTCTCCGCCGACGAGATCAGGGACAGCACCGAGGATGGCGGCATTCACGTCGCCTGCGAATTCTGCTCGAAGCAATATGACTTCGATCCGGCGGAGTTCGGCTCGGCACAGTAAAGTGGATAGCGTTGGCGCTGCCCCTCACCCTCACCCTCTCCCCATAAGGACGGGGAGAGGGGGGCGCTGGAGCTTGTCCCTTCTCCCCGTCCTTTACGGGGAGAAGGTGCCGGCAGGCGGATGAGGGGCGGCGCGAACGGCCGATGCTTTCTCTCTCAGTTCACCGTCCGCCGTGTGCCCGGCAAGTCGAGCGAAAAGGCGGGGATGGCGATATCAAACGTCTCGCCCCGCTTGTTGCGCATCGTGTAGTGGCCGACCATGATGCCGGACGGCGTCGAGAGCGGGCAGCCGGATGTATATTGATAACTGTCGCCGGGGTTGAGTTCGGGCTGGTCGCCGACAACACCGGCGCCGCGCACTTCCTCGACCCGGCCGGTGCCGTCGGTGATGTGCCAGTAGCGTGACAGAAGCTGCACGAATTCATCCGACTGATTGTCGATGGTGACCTGGTAGCCCCAGACATAGCGGTTCTCCGACGGATCGGAGCGATCCTCCAGATAGAACGGCCTGACCTGTACTTCGATGTTGCGCGTAACGGCGCTGTACATAGACTACTCCACAATATGTAGACGGAACTTTCGACGCTCTCCGTGGTTTGGTCAACCGGGTGCTTTCTGGCGTTGTCCGACTCCTTTGAGCGCAGCTGCCGAAGAACAATGTCATTTAAGTGACACATGACAATGATGGTGTGCAGGGCCGGGCGACTCAGCATTCTGTCGAACTGTTGAAAACGGCTTCCATGCGGCCGGTTTTTCTGGAGTGACCAGATATCGATGGAACTGACAGTCACAGCCGCCTTGCTTTCCACAGCTCTGCTCCTTGTCAATCTCGCCAGCATCCTGCTCGCTTCGTTGAAGCTGAAGCGGCCTGGCAGGATCGCGCCGCCAGCCGGTAAGGCGCCTGCGGTGTCGATCGTCGTGCCGTCGCGCGGCGTCGAGCCGTTTGCCGAGGAAACGCTCGAGCGCGTCTTCTCGCTCGACTGGCCGCGCTATGAGCTCATCTTCTGCGTCGCCCATGCCGACGACCCGGTGGTCAGGCCGATCACCGATGCGATCGCCCGCTTTCCGGCCGTGCCGGCCCGGCTGCTCGTCGGCGACGACCGCATCAGCGGCAATCCGAAACTCAACAATTGTGTGAAGGGCTGGGAGGCCGCGCGCCACCGCTGGGTCATCCTTGCCGATTCCAACGTCCTGATGCCGAGGGACTATGTCCAGCATCTGATGGCGACGTGGCGGCCCGACACCGGCCTTGTCTGCTCGACGCCGATCGGCTCGCGGCCGGACGGGTTCTGGGCGGAGGTCGAATGCGCATTCCTCAACACGCTACAGGCGCGCTGGCAATATGCCGGCGAGGCGATCGGCCTCGGTTTTGCCCAGGGCAAGAGCATGTTGTGGGACAAGCCCATGCTCGACGCCAATGGCGGCATCCGTGCGCTTGCCGCCGAGATCGCCGAGGACGCCGCCGCGACCAAGCTGGTCAACGGGCTCGGACTGCGCGTCAATCTCGTCGCCTCGCCCTTTGAGCAGCCGCTCGGTTTGCGCACTCTCGGCGAAATCTGGTCGCGCCAGGCCCGCTGGGCACGCCTGCGCCGCGTCACCTTCCCCCTGTTCTTCGCGCCCGAGATACTGATCGGCGCGGCGATGCCGCTGGCGCTTGCGCTGATTGCGGCGGCCAGCGCCGGCTTCAGCCTGTCGGCAACCGCCATCGCCGTGCTGGTAGTCGCGTATTTGCCGGAATGCGCTCTCGCCTCGGCTAAGGGCTGGCACCTGTCGCTGCGCATGGTCCCGGCGATGGTTGCGCGGGACGTGATGCTTCCCGCCATTTGGGCGCGAGGCTGGCTCAGCGGTGCCGTCGACTGGCGCGGCAACACGATGACCATCCACACCAGCGCCGCTGCGGAATTGGAAGAGACCCCGTCGGGCGCCTGACAGCGCCTGCTTTTGACGATGCGAGCAAAGCCGCTCCAGTGCGTATCCCTATCTGGCGGCTTTCAATGCCTGCTCGATGTCTTCGAGCAGGTCGTCGGCGTCCTCCAGGCCGACAGACAGCCTGAGCGTGCCTGGCCCGATGCCGAGTTCGGCGCGCGCCTCGTCGCTCAGATTCTTGTGCGTCGTCGTCGCCGGGTGAGTGATCAGGCTCTTGGCGTCGCCGAGATTGTTGGAGATCAGCACGATATCGAGCGCGTTCTGGAAGGCGAAGGCCGCCTGCTTGCCGCCCTTGACGTCGAGGCAGATCAGCGTCGAGCCGCCCGACATCTGCTTTTTGACGATCGCCGCCTGCGGGTGGTCGGCGCGGCCCGGATAAATGACACGGGCAATCTCTGATCGCTCGGCAAGGAAATCTGCGATCCGGCCGGCACTTTCCGTCTGCTGGCGCACGCGCAGCGGCAGCGTCTCCAGGCCCTTCAGCAGCGTCCAGGCGTTGAAGGGCGACAGGCTCGGACCGGTGTGGCGGAAATAGTCGTGCAGGTTCTCATCGATCCACTTCTTGTCCGACAGGATGACGCCGCCGAGGCAGCGGCCCTGGCCGTCGATGTGCTTGGTCGCCGAATAGACGACGATATGGGCGCCGAGCTGCAAGGGCTGCTGCTGCAACGGCGTGGCAAAGACATTGTCGACGATCAGCCGCGCGCCGATCGAATTGGCAAGCGAGGCAACGGCTGCGATGTCGACGACTTCCAGCGTCGGATTGGTTGGGCTTTCAAGAAAGAACAGCTTGGTGTTCGGCCTGACCGCCTTTTCCCAATTGGCGATTTCGGTGCCGTCGACCAGCGTCGCCTCGATGCCGTATTTCGGCGCCAGCGTCTCGACCACCCAGCGGCAGGAGCCGAACAGCGCGCGCGCCGCCACGATATGATCGCCGGCCTTGGCGCTGCACAAAAGTGCTGCGGTGACCGCCGCCATGCCGGATGCTGTGGCGCGTGCATCTTCGGCACCTTCCAGTGCGCACATGCGCTTCTCGAACATGTCGACCGTCGGGTTGGCATAGCGCGAATAGATGAAGCCCGGTTCCTCGCCCTTGAAGCGCGCTTCCGCCGCCTGCGCGGTGTCGTAGACATAGCCCTGGGTGAGGTACATCGCCTCGGAGGTCTCGCCGAAGCCGGAACGCAAGGTCCCGCTATGCACGAGTGCTGTCTGAGGTTTCCAGTTGCGCTTCTTGCTTGTCATCACTTTTGTTCCAGACACAAAAAAACCGGTCGCGAAAGTCGCAACCGGTCCATACGGCCTTGCGGCCCGACGGTCCTTTAGCGACTTGTTTAACGTGGCTGCAAGCCGACCGGCCAAATCACCACGGGATAACGACCCTTTAGACCCGCGCCGCGCTTGCGTCAATTGCCGGCATGATTAAGAGGTTTGTACCAGCAGGTTCCGCGGCAAGAACCTGCGGCAAACGATACGTTGCCCGGCCTTCGAGCGGAGCCAGACTTTGCGGCAGACAGGCATTCTTCCCGATCAGGATATTTCCGCGCTGTTCCAGTCGGGCGCGCTGACGTCGCTACGCGCGCTCGCTGCCGACCAGATCCAGCCGGCCAGTCTCGACCTCAGGCTTGGCGACAAGGCCTGGCGGGTGCGCGCCTCCTTCCTGCCCGGCCCGAACCATAGGGTCGACGAAAAACTCGACCGCCTGAAGCTCCACGAAATCAATCTCGCCGACGGCGCGGTGCTGGAGACGGGCTGCGTCTATATCGTGCCGCTGCTGGAGAGCCTGGCGCTTCCGGCAAACATTTCCGCCTCGGCCAACCCGAAGAGCTCGACCGGACGGCTCGACATCTTCACCCGCGTGATGACCGATCGCGGCCACGAGTTCGACAAGATCGCTGCCGGTTACAACGGCCCGCTCTATCTGGAAGTCAGCCCGCGCACCTTTCCGATCGTCGTCCGCACCGGCTCGCGGCTGTCGCAGATCAGGTTCCGCACCGGCAATGCGCTTTTGTCTGAAAGCGAGCTCAACGACTTGCACCGCGCCGAGACGCTCGTCGCCACCGAGCCACCGAACATTTCCGGCGGCGGCATCGCGCTGTCGATCGATCTCGATGGCGATAAGGATGGCCTGGTCGGTTACCGCGGCAAGCACCACACCGGCCTGGTCGATGTCGACAAGCGCGCCGCACAGGATGTTGTCGACTTCTGGGAGCCGCTCTACAAGAGCGGTGCCGGCGAATTGGTGCTCGATCCGGACGAATTCTATATCCTCGTCAGCCAGGAGGCGGTGCATGTGCCGCCGCTCTACGCCGCCGAGATGACGCCCTTCGATCCGCTGGTCGGCGAATTCCGTGTCCACTATGCCGGTTTCTTCGATCCGGGCTTTGGCCATTCGGCGGCCGGCGGCACCGGCAGCAGGGCGGTGCTCGAAGTGCGCAGCCACGAAGTGCCGTTCATCCTCGACCACGGTCAGATCGTCGGACGGCTGGTCTACGAGCACATGCTGAAGCGGCCGCAGGCGCTCTACGGCACAGATCTCGGCTCGAACTATCAGGCACAGGGCCTGAAACTGTCCAAGCATTTCCGCGCCGCGCGCTGATCGCCCATCACGATCAGACCGCGCTTGCCTGAACCCTGCGCGACGTGCTTGGCTGTGCCCAGCCGTCAGGGTGGCTCTGAACCAAGGGAACAAAAAAATGCAGATTTCAAGATGGATCGCATCGGCAGCAACAGCCGCCATGCTGGTGATATCAGCCGGGTCCTTTTCGGCGCAAGCGCAGGAAAAATTGAAGATCGCCACCGAAGGCGCCTATCCGCCGTTCAACACCATCACCGCGGATGGCAAGCTCGTCGGCTTCGATATCGACATCGCCGAGGCGCTTTGCGCTCAGATGAAGGTCGAATGCGAACTTGTCACGCAGGACTGGGACGGCATGATTCCGGCGCTCCAGGCCAGAAAGTTCGACGCCATCGTCGCGTCCATGAGCATCACCGAAGAGCGCAAGAAGCAGGTCTCCTTCACCAACAAATACTATACGACGCCGCTTTCGCTGGTGGCCTTGAAAGACAGCGATATTGCCTCGACCGAACCCGCCGCACTCGCCGGCAAGACGGTCGGCGCCCAGGCTTCGACCACCCAGGCCGACTATGCCCAGGATGTCTATGGCAAGGCCGGTGCCGAGGCGAAGCTCTATCCGACCCAGGAGGAGGCGGTTGCCGACCTGATGAACGGCCGCCTCGATGCCGTCCTTTCAGACAAGTTCGTGCTGATGGACTGGATGAAGAAGTCGAGCGACGGCTGCTGCAAGATGGTCGGCGACGTCAAGGGCACTGAGACGGAAGCGGGCATCGCCGTGCGCCAGGAAGACAATGCGCTGCGCGAAAAGCTCAACGCCGCGATCGATGCAATCGTCGCCGACGGCACCTACAAGAAGATCCAGGCCAAATATTTCGACTTCGATATTTACTGAGGTAGGAACTGCCAATCTCCCCCCTTGAGGGGGAGATGGCCGGCAGGCCAGAGGGGGTCGGTCCGGCCGGGCTCGGCTCTTTATCGCAGACGCAGGGGGCTGGCGCTCTACGCGAGACGACCCCCTCTGTCGCCTTCGGCGACATCTCCCCCTCAAGGGGGGAGATCCCGCTACAGCGCCTTCACCGACACCTTCACCGGCTGCTCGATTTCAAGCGGGTTGCGCAGCGGCAGGCCAAAATCCTTGGCCTCGATCTCGAACACGTCGCCGGCCTCGGTCCTGACGCCGTCGGCGAAGGACAGCGTCGCGGTGCCGAACATGTGCACATGAACGTCGCCCGGCTGGCGGAAAGCCGAATATTTGAAGTGGTGATGTTCGAGATTGGCGATGGTGTGCGACATGTTCGCCTCGCCTGACAGGAACGGCTTTTCCCACAGCAGCTTGCCGTCGCGGACAATGCGTGAGGAACCCCTGATGTCGGACGGCAGGTCGCCGATCAGGATCTCCGGCCCGAACGAGGCGTTGCGCAGCTTGGAATGCGCGAGGAAAAGATAGTTCACACGCTCGGTGACGTGGTCGGAAAACTCGTTTGACAGCGTGAAGCCGACGCGGAACGGGGCACCGTCGTCGCCGATGACATAAATGCCGGCGATTTCCGGCTCCTCGCCGGCATCCTGGGCGAAGGCGGGCGACAGAAGTGCCGCGCCGGGCGCCACCGCCATGGTGCCGTTGCCCTTGTAGAACCATTCCGGCTGCACGCCCGTCTGGCCGTTGGTCGGCTTGCCGCCCTCCAACCCCATGCGGAACATCTTCATGGAATCGGTGAGCTGCTCTTCGCCGCCGGTGCTGAGCTTCTTGTGCATGGCATCGCGGGTCGCGGCGGAGCCGAGATGCGTCAGCCCGGTGCCGGTGAGATGAAGATGCGCCGGATCCGGATGGTTGATCGGCGACAACAGCCGTCCCTTCTTGTAGGCGGCATCGAGGTCGACCGCTTCACCGAACCCCTTGCGCTCGATGAGGGCGGCGAGCCCGGTGCCGGTGCGCGCGGCCTCCATCGCCAGCGAATAGACGCTGCGGGCGCCGTTGATGATCCTGGTCTTGCCGCCGTTGCGGGCGACAACGCGAATGGTCTCCGCGTCGTCGAGGATCTGGGAAATCAGCATGACGTACCCTCTCTCAATTGCCTCGGCCGACTGCCGGTCTGGCAAGCCCTGCCTGGCGCAGCTCGGACGGTATCCGTGCCACGGGTGAAATTCTTCGTCCGGATTGCGCTCGCGGGCCAACGGAGGCGCGCTTCAATCCTTGCTTCTGTGCACGGCGTTGCCCCAAAACCGCTGCGCACCCCCGGGTCAGGCCCGAGGGCAGGCTTTGGGCGACATGCATTCGTTTCCTCGCCCTCAAGCCTTGTTCTTGTTGTAGACGTCGAAAACCACGGCGCCGAGCAGCACCAGGCCTTTCACCACCTGCTGCCAATCGACATTGACGCCCATGATCGACATGCCGTTGTTCATCACGCCCATGATGAAGCCGCCGACCACCGCGCCGATAACCTGGCCGACGCCGCCCATCGCCGAAGCGCCGCCGATGAACACGGCGGCGATCACGTCGAGCTCGCTGCCGAGGCCCGCCGCCGGCACCGCCTGGCCAAGGCGCGCCGCAATGATCAGCCCGCCGAGCGCCGAGAGCACGCCCATATTGATGAACACCATCAGGGTCAGCCGCTCGGTCTTGATACCCGATAGCTGCGCCGCCTTGGCATTGCCGCCCATTGCGTAGATACGACGGCCGACCGTCATGCGTTTGGTGACGAAGACGAACAGCGCGATCAGCACGCCCATCACCACGAGAACGATTGGCAGACCTCTGTAGGTGGCGAATTGGTAGACCAGGAACAGCGTCAGGGCGCTGATCACCAGGGTCTTGACGACAAACAGCGGGAAGGGTTCGGCTTCATAGCCATGCCGCTCTCGGCTGCGCCGCGCCCTGAGCCCGAGATAGGCATAGGCGAGCACAGCGACGAGGCCGATCACGATCGTCGTCATGTGCAGCGTCAGCCCGCTGCCGACGATGGTCTTGCCAGCGGCGTTCACGACCGGCGGGATCAGCGTCAACGAGCCGATCACGTCCGGAATGAAGCCGGAACTTAGCGCCTTGAAGCCGACCGGAAGCGGCCCCACGGAAGACCCGCCACCCAGCAGCGCCTGGCAGATGCCGCGGAAGATCAGCATCCCCGCCAGGGTGACGATGAAGCTTGGTATTCGGTGATAGGCAATCCAGTAGCCTTGTGCCGCGCCGATTGCGCCACCGACGATCAGGCAGATGATCGACACCACCAGCGGATTGCTGAAAGGGCCGAGAGGCCAGATGACCATCATCATCGCTGCCAGCGCGCCGATGAAACCGGCGACGGAACCGACGCTGAGATCGATATGGCCGGAGACGATCACCAGCAGCATGCCCAGCGCCATCACGATGATGAAGCTGTTCTGCTGCACCAGGTTACTCAGGTTCACCGGTTTGAACAGCGTTCCGGACGTCGTGAACTGGAAGAACACCATGATGAGGATCAGCGCCAGGATCAGGCCGTATTCGCGCAGGTTGGTGACCAGCGCCGAGACGGCAACGCGCGGCCCCTGCTGCACATCTTCGGCGACGCCGCTTTTCGGCACGGGAGCGCTTTCGGTGCTCATGATGCTTTTCCTTCTCCGCGAACGATGGCGCGCATGATCTTTTCCTGGCTGGCATCGCTCGCCGCCATTTCGCCGACGATACGCCCTTCGTTCATGACATAGATGCGGTCGGTGATGCCGAGCAGTTCGGGCATTTCCGACGAGATGACGATGATCGCCTTACCCTCCGAGGCGAGACGCGCGATGATCGTATAGATTTCATACTTGGCGCCAACGTCGATGCCGCGCGTCGGCTCGTCGAGGATCAGCACTTCCGGATTGGCGAACAGCCACTTCGACAGCACCACCTTCTGTTGATTGCCGCCCGACAGGTTGCCGGTCATCTGATAGACGCTGGACGAGCGGATGTTGGTCTTGGCCTTGTAGTCGTTGGCTACCGCAAGCTCGCGCATATCGTCGATCACGCTATGGCGCGACACGCCGGGAAGATTGGCCAGCGTGATGTTGTGCTTGATATGATCGATTAGGTTGAGACCGTAGGTCTTGCGATCCTCGGTGACGTAAGCAATGCCATGTTCCACCGCCTTGCTGACAGAGGAGACATCGATGGGCTTGCCCTTGAGCAGCACTTCGCCCGTGATGCGGCGGCCATAGGAGCGGCCGAACAGGCTCATCGCGAATTCGGTACGTCCAGCACCCATCAGCCCGGCGATACCCACCACCTCGCCCCTGCGGACGTTGATATCGATGCCCTTGATCACCTGCCGCTCGGCATGGATCGGGTGATAGACCGACCAGTTCTTCACCTCGAGCACGGTCTCGCCAATCTCTGGCTCTCGCGGCGGGAACCGGTCGTCCAGCGAACGGCCGACCATCGAGGTGATGATGCGGTCTTCCGAGATGTCTTTCTTGGGCAGCGTCTCGATGGTGCGCCCGTCGCGGATGATCGTGACCTTGTCGGCGACCCGATTGATCTCGTTGAGCTTGTGCGAGATCAGGATCGAGGTGATGCCTTGCCGCTTGAATTCGAGGAGCAGATCGAGCAGCGCCTGGCTGTCCTTTTCGCTGAGCGATGCCGTCGGCTCGTCGAGAATGAGCAGCTTCACTTCCTTGCTGAGCGCCTTGGCGATCTCGACCAGCTGCTGCTTGCCGACGCCGATATTGGTAATCAGCGTCTTTGGGTCTTCCTTGAGGCCTACCTTCTTGAGCAGAGCGCCGGTGCGCGTCTCGTTGGCGTTCCAGTCGATGATGCCGAATCTGGCCTGCTCGTTGCCGAGAAAGATGTTTTCGGCGATCGACAGCATCGGCACCAGCGCGAGTTCTTGGTGGATGATGACGATGCCGCGGCGCTCGCTGTCGTGGATGCCTTTGAAATGGCACTCATCGCCGCGATAGATGATTTCGCCGTCATAGGTGCCGGATGGGTACACGCCCGAAAGCACCTTCATCAGCGTCGATTTGCCGGCGCCGTTCTCGCCGACCACGGCATGGATCTCGCCTTCCTCAACGCTGAGGTTGACATTCGACAGCGCCTTGACGCCGGGAAACGTCTTGGTGATGTCACGCATCTCCAAAATCGTCGAGGTCATCAGGAATTAAGCTCCTCCGAGATCGGCAAACATACCGGCCTCGCTGGTTAACGAAAAGGGGCCCTGCGTTGCGCAGGACCCCAGACTTTGCAACTGCGGTTACTTCAGCTCTTCGGCCTTGATGTAGCCGGAGTCGACCACGAGGGCCTGGTAGTTCGACTTGTCGACCTCATGCGGCGTCAGCAGGATCGAGGGGACGACCTTGACGTCGTTGTTGTAGGTCGTGGTGTCGAGGCCTTCCGGCTTGCCGCCCGAGAGCACCTTGTCGACGAGCTCGACCGTCGCCTTGGCGAGTTCGCGGGTATCCTTGAACACGGTCGAGTACTGCTCGCCGGCGATGATCGCCTTGACCGAAGCGGTCTCGGCGTCCTGGCCGGTGACGATTGGCCAGGGCTGGTCGGCCGTGCCGTAACCAACGGCGCGCAGCGAGGCGATGATGCCGCGCGACAGGCCGTCATACGGCGAGAGCACGCCATCGACGCGGCTGCCATCCGAGTAGTTGGCGGAGAGCAGATTGTCCATGCGGGCCTGGGCGGTCGCTGCCAGCCAGCGCAGCGTGCCGACCTTGTCCATGCCCATCTGGCCGGACTTCACGACGAGGGTCTTGTCGTCGATCAGCGGCTGCAGCACCGACATGGCGCCGTTGTAGAAGAAGAAGGCGTTGTTGTCGTCCGGCGAACCGCCGAACAGCTCGACGTTGAACGGACCCTTGTTTTCGGGATAGCCGAGGCCCTTGAGCAGCGATTTGGCCTGGATGACGCCGACGCCGAAATTGTCGAAGGTGGTGTAGTAGTCGACATTCGCGGTCTTCTTGATCAGGCGGTCATAGGCGACGACGACGACGCCGGCGTCAGCCGCCTTCTGCAGCGCGTCCGACATCGTGGTGCCGTCGATCGAGGCGATGATCAGCGCCTTCGGGCCTTTGGTGATTTCGTTTTCCAGCTGGCTGAGCTGATTGGGGATATCGTCCTGCGCATATTGCAGGTCGACAGTGTAGCCCAGAGCCTCGAGCTGGGACTTGACGGCGTCGCCGTCGTTGATCCAGCGCTGCGAGGTCTTTGTGGGCATCAGCACGCCGACGAGGCCTTCGCCTGCCTGCGCCGGGACCGTCATGGCCGCGATGCCAAGGGCCGCGACGGCGGCCAGTGTCTTGATGATCTTCACATTAACTCTCCCTGTTTGATGGACGCGCACCCTGGGTTTCGTGGGCCGCGCGATCGTGCAGGAGCGCCAAACGCGCCGCTGCCGTCATATCGATCTCCGGTATCCTCCCAATCGGCCCTGAGACTCTGGTTCCAGTCGATGCGATTTTTCTCGCTGGCGACGGTCAAGCTTCAGGACGCGCAAAGGGTGTGGCTCTTTGCCATAACTGTCAAATGCGATCTTTGATGGTTGCTATACCGAAACTGATATATTGAAAGCCGACGAAGACCTGGCCGGATTGCCGGTGGCCACGAGCGGGACAGAAAAAGACGATGGCGGCGCTGCGGAATCCTGATGGACTTTCAGCCGGTTACGAAGAACCCCCCGGCGACGGAGAGATCCTGCTGCGCAGCGGCCTCAGCCTGCGCCACATGCGCATGATCGCAGCCCTCGACGACCATGGCCGGGTCAGCGCGGCAGCCCAGGTCATGAACATTTCGCAGCCCGCCGCCTCACGGATGATCGCCGAGATGGAGGCAGTGCTCGACGTCAAGCTGTGCGAAAGGCTGCCGCGCGGCATCACGCTGACGCCCTATGGCAAGGCATTGGCGAGGCGCGCGCGCTCGATCCTGCTCGAGATGCGTGAGGTCGACCGCGAGATATCCGAGCTCAAGGCGGGCAAGGGCGGCTCGGTGTTCCTGGGCGCGGTGACGGCCCCTGCGATCGAGCTCGCCGTGCCGGCGATCCGCGAAATCCGGCGCATCTATCCGCGTATCGAGATCACCATGCAGGTCGAGACCTCCAATGTGCTGGCGCGCGAGCTGATCGCCACGCGTCACGATTTCATCATCGCGCGCATCCCCGACGACCTCAATCCACGGCTGTTCGAGGCCCGCGTCATCGGTGTTGAAAAAGCCTGCCTGATCGTGCGCCGCGGCCACCCGCTCGCCAAGGGCAAGGCGGTGCGGCTGGAGGAGACCGCTGCCTACGACTGGGTTTTCCAGTCGGGCGGCTCGCCACTGCGCCAAGCGATGGAAAGCAATTTCCTGAACCGCAACATCGCGCTGCCGGACCGCATCCTCAACACCAGTTCGCTGCTTCTGACCCTGGTCATGGTCGCGCAGTCGGACGCCATCGCGCCGGTGTCGATTCAGGTGGCGAAATTCATCCAGAATCCCGAGGGGCTGGCCGGCGCCATCGACGTCGTCCAGACCGAGTTCGACATCGAGGTCAGGCCCTACAGCCTGATCACCGTGAAGAATCGCGTGCTGTCGCCGGCAGCCAAGATGCTGCACGACTTTATCTTGAGGGAGGTGGGTTGAGAGAGAGGTGGGCTGACGGCTGGAGCGGGTAGCGGGAATCGAACCCGCGCGTTCAGCTTGGGAAGCTGACAAGCTACCATTACATCATACCCGCGCAGCAGCCTCGTTACCACGCAATCCGGCGTTCGGGCAATCGTTAAGCGCGCATTCGAGCTTTGCCCGCCGCCCGCCGCTACTTCGTCGTGGCAAGGGCATCGTCTACCGCAAACACCGGCCAGTATTTCGCAATGGCCCGCGTGGCCCCTATCGAGGAGAAATGGCCATAGTCGAAATAGAGAAACTGGCCTGCGTCGGCGTAGGAGCAGCGTCCTGCGCTACAGAGGAATTCGAGCGGATCGATGAAGGTGGCGCCTTTGGTAAATGAGCGCACGCGGTTGTTGATGTCGGGATCCATGGCCATCGGCCAGGACGTATCACTGAGATTTCCGCGCTTTGCGAAGAATGCGATTTTCCGAACGTCGGTTATGAACTGCGGAGACTGGCCGATGACAAACACGCGCACACCCAGGCCATGAAGCGTATCGATCGTTTGCTGGAGACCGTCGAAACTCCTGGCCTCATAGTCGGTCCACCGGCCGCTGAGTACAACCGTCTTGATGCCGGCGTCCTGGATGACTTTCAGGGCCTGCTGATTGAACCGCATGCAATCCGGGCGTGCATAGGAGAAGTAAGAGAGGATTGGTGGACAGCCTGCGTATGTGTATTCGACGACGTTGGCCTGAAGCTGATTTATGTTGGCCTCCAGGCCCGAAACATAGTGGGCGGCAAACGAGTCGCCCCACAACAAAACGGTTGTAGGGAAGCCGCGAGTGCGTGTGCAGTCCTTGATGTTCCAGCTTTCGATCCGGCTGGAGCCCTCGTTGAAACAGGTGCCCTTGAGCCAGTCCCCGACAGGGATCCGCTGTTGGGCATAGTCCGGAAACCGTTGCGGAAAACCGTTGCCGAGCGCCCCGGTCGCCCCGCCAACGCAAAGAAGAGCGATCGCGCCGGCTGAAAAGGCGAAGATGGGCATCGGGGCGGTGAAGCTCCTTTTCTGCCGAAACGGCTGCTCGATATACTTCCAGGAGAATGCAGCCAATGCGAAGCTTGCGACCGTCATCGCAACGGTCATCGACGGGTCGAGTTTTTGCAATGAAAGATAGTGCGCGAACGCATTGATCGGCCAGTGAACAAGATACAGCGAATACGAGATGAGACCGATCCAGACCAGCGGTCGGACTTCGAGTATGCGGCTAGCGATCGTCGAGGGGCTGTTTTGGCCGACATAGATGAGGAGTGCCGTTCCGAGGCACGGATACAAAGCGTTGTAGCCCGGGAACGGGTCGCTCTCCGAAATCGCGAAGAACCCGATGGCGAGAAGGCCAAATCCGGCCAGCCCCACCAGTTCCATAAGAAATCGATTGCTCAACGGCGGGGGCCGTTTCAGCATGAGCACAGCGCCCAGCATGAGTTCCCAGACCCGTGTCGGCAGCAGGTAGAATCCCGCGCTTGGCGCCAGCCATGTCGCCATCACCGCCAGCACGAAGCTGCCGAGAATGATCGGCAGGAGTGCTGTCAGCCAGCGCTTCGCAAAATAGCGATAGATCAGGAACATCAGGATTGGGGCAAAGATATAGTACTGCTCCTCGACCGAAAGCGACCACGTATGCAGCAGCGGTCGGAGCTCGGCATCGATGGAGAAGTAATTTGACGTTTTCCAAAAATAGATGTTCGACCAGAAAGTCGAGGCCGCTATGACGCTGAGACTGAATTCATGCAGATCTGACGGCAGAAGAATGAACAATGCCGCAATACAGGTGAGAAGCGTGACAAAGATCAGAGCCGGCAGAATGCGCCGGGCACGGCGCCAGTAGAAGCTGACGATCGAAAATTGGCCGCGTTCAAGGTCGTCCAGAAGACTTCCGGTGATCAGGTAGCCGGATATGACGAAGAAGATATCGACGCCGGTAAAGCCGCCTGGAATTGCCGAGATTCCGAAATGGAAGAGTACAACCGGCAGCACCGCAACAGCCCTAAGGCCATCGATATCGCGCCTGTACTTCATTCAAGAAGCCCTGTGTTCGCAGGTCACGGCGAGACGGCGCAGTCCGTCCATAGTCGGGCGATGAGTCTGGCAGATCAATATCAACGGATTACCCTCTGTCCTCCAATTTTGCTGCGCTGCAACATAAGTGTCAAGGTCGGCGAGCAGACAATCCGCAAACCGCCGTGCGGAGCAACTGGATTCAGCGACCACCTTGATGCCAGCGCGGCAAGTGCGTATTTCTGAACCTGTACCCGAATCGGGTTAACCGAATCTGGAGACACGCCTTGTCCGCACTGACGCGCTTTCTCGGCGATACGCCGCTCCGGGTGCTTCTGAAGCTGCTGGTGGTATCGTTCCTCGTCGGCCTTGTCATGAACGCTTTCGGCTGGTCGCCGGTGGATGTGCTCTACGGCATCCGGAATTTCTTCGTCGATCTCTGGAATCTGGGCTTCCGCGCCATTGACCGTTTCCTCGGCTACATCCTGCTGGGCGCGGCGATCGTCATTCCGGCCTTCCTCCTGCTCAGGATCGCCAACTACCGGAAATAGGTATGGCCCCGAACCTGCGGTTCGGCAAGGATCATGCTCAATCGGTCAGGCCTCACGCGAAGCCTGATGCCACTTCGAACAGGATGGCATGGCGCGCGGCAAGCGCCGCCACGTCAGTCGAATAGCCGCCGCCGATAACGCCGCAGACCGGGATGCGGAGCGCGCGGAAATGACGGATCACCATGTCGTCACGGGCGCGCAGCCCCTCGTTCGACAGCGATAACCTGCCAAGCCGGTCATCGGCATGGACGTCGACCCCGGCATTGTAGAAAACGATGTCCCAGGGCGCTCTGGCGGTGAGTTCCGGCAGAATGCCGCCCAACCTTTCGAGATAGGCCGCATCGCCGGTGCCGTCGGGCAGGGCGACGTCGAGGTCGGAAGCGATCTTGCGCGCCGGATAGTTACGGTCGCCATGCATGGAAAAGGTGAACACGCGCCGTTCATCGCCCAGAATGTCCGCCGTGCCGTCGCCCTGATGGACGTCGAGATCGACGATCAGGATGTTGCGGGCGGCAGCTTCGGCGAGCAGCACCAGCGAAGCCACGGCAACATCGTTGAAGGTGCAGAAGCCGGCGCCTTGCGCGCGCCGCGCATGATGGCTGCCGCCGGCGGTGTTGCAGGCGATGCCGTTCAGCAACGCCAGCCGCGCCGCCAGCACCGTGCCGCCCGTTGCGAGCTGCGCCCTGAGCGAGACCCGCGGACTCACCGGAAAGCCGATCTCGCGCTCGATCTTTTCAGGCACTTCGCAGGCCAGCACCTGATCGACATACGAGGCGGCATGAGCAAGCTTCAGCCATGATGCCGGCGCCGGCCTAGGCATGCTGAGCGCCTCGGGCCCGGCAAGTCCGCGCGCTCTCAGGGCTTCCATCAGCAATGGGTATTTGCTCATCGGGAAGCGATGGTTGACGGCAAAACTGGCGTCGTAATCGGGATGATGAACGATCTGCAGTGGCATGAGCGGTCGGTGCGCCAGAAGCGGGTTTCGGTTGACCATGACGCGATGAAAGATTGCGCGGCGTCGGGAAACTGGGGCACATCGGCCATTCGAGCAAGCCGCAATGAGGGTCGGGTCCTGGATCAGGTGTCAGCAACGGCCAACAGACGGTCCTTTGTCGTCACCAACCGCTCGGTGCTCGCCATCGCGGTGCCGATGACGCTGGCCTATCTGACGACGCCGCTGCTCGGCATCGTCGACACCGCGGTGATCGGCCAGTTTGGCGACGCTGCCCTTCTCGGTGGCCTGGCGGCGGGTGCCCTGGTCTTCGACGTCGTCTTCACCTCGTTCAATTTCCTGCGCTCCGGCACCACGGGCCTCGTCGCCCAGGCTCTCGGCCGTGGCGACGAACTGGAGGAACAGGCGGTGTTCTGGCGTGCCGTGCTGATCGCGATCGTTGCCGGCATCGTGCTTGCCGCCCTTGCGCCACTGTTCGCCACCGCCGGACAGTGGTTCATGGATGCCGAGCCGCGCGTCAGCGAAGCGATGGCCGTCTATATCCGCATCAGGCTGCTCGCGGCACCGTTCTCGCTGATCAACTACGCCATCCTCGGCTATGTACTGGGGCGCGGCGAGGGCGGGCTGGGACTGATGCTGCAATTGGTGCTGAACGGCATCAACATCGCGCTCTGCATCCTGCTGGGGCTGGAGCTCGGCTGGGGCGTCGCCGGCGTCGCCTGGGCGACCGTCACCGGTGAATTCGTCGCCATGCTGCTCGGCCTGGCAATCGTCATCAGGCGTTTCTGGGCGGCACCCCGGCTGCCGCGCCATCGCGTCTTCGATCTGCCGGCATTCTTGCGTATGGCGTCGCTCAACCGTGACATCATGATCCGGTCGTTCTCGCTGCTCGCCGCCTTCGCGCTGTTCACCCGCCAGGGCGCACAATTCGGCACGGTGACACTGGCCGCCAATGCGGTGCTGATGAACTTCTTCCTTATCGCCGGCTATTTCCTCGACGGTTTCGCCACGGCAGCCGAACAGCTCGCCGGGCGGGCCATCGGCGCGCGTGCCGCCATGCAATTCCGGCAGGCGGTGCGGCTGACCCTGTTCTGGGGTTTCGGGCTGGCGGCCACGGCGACGCTTGTCCTTTTGCTGGGCGGTACCGATCTGATCGCACTGATCACGACGTCACAAGATGTTCGCGCCGTTGCCGACATCTATTTGCCTTGGGCGGCATTCACCGCGCTCAGCGGCGTGCTGGCGTTTCAGATGGATGGGGTCTTCATCGGTGCGACCTGGTCGCGCGATATGCGCAACATGATGCTCTTGTCGTTCCTCGTCTTCAGCGCCGCCCTGCTCATCCTGGCGCCGGCCTTTGGCAATCACGGCCTGTGGGCGGCGCTGCATGTCTTCCTGCTGGTGCGCGGCTTCAGCCTGCTTGCCATTTTGCGCTTGCGGCTGCGGACGGCGTTTTAGTCAGTGTCCTAGGTCAACTTTCGCGCAGGGTGGAAAGCGATCCTATTTTCCATAAGTTCTGGCGTCAGCGGATCGCTTGCACTTCCAGTCGATTTCGTTACGTTTTTTCGGCAGCTTGATGCAGCAATCGTTCTGGGGAAGCTTGTGCGAAGTTACCTGCCATATGTCTTAGGCGCAGCGCTGGGGCTGCTCGCTGCGTTCATTCTCTCCGCAATTTTTGGCGTCGGCGGAACTGCCCAGTTGCTTCTTTTTGGGTTGTTGCCTGCTATCGGCGGCGCCACCTGCGAGCGGATCGTCAGTCGCAATTGACCCTGGACGAATGAGCCAAAGGGGTCGTGAGCGGATGCATCTCGAACTATGACACTACGCTTTTTAGAGCATTTACAGTTGCTTCGACGCCCAGAAGTCGAGGCGGCTGTCACGCAGATCACGGACAGATTTGAGCCGCTCTTTTTTCACGAAGCGGACCATTCCGGAAAGAATGCGGCCCGGCAGTGCGGGCCCGGCATAGATCATGCCGGTATAGAGCTGGACGAGATCGGCGCCGGCGCGGATCTTTTCCAGCGCCGTCTCACTGGAATCGATACCGCCGACACCGATGATGGCGCGGTCCGGGCCAAGCAGTTTGCGCATCTTGGCCAATACGATGGTCGAGCGTTCGAATAACGGCTTTCCGGAAAGTCCTCCGGGCTCACCGGCAAGGCCGGCGCTGCGCAGGCCAAGCCGCGCAATCGTGGTGTTGGAGACGATGACGCCGTCAATTCGCTTCTCCGTGACCTCGGCGGCGATGTCCTCGAGCTCGGCCTCGACCAGGTCCGGCGCGATCTTGAGGAAGACCGGCGGCTGCGCGGCCGCTGCCGCCCGTGCGGCCATGACGCGCGACAAGAGCTCGCCGAGCTGCTGGCGCGCCTGCATGTTGCGCAGGCCGGGCGTGTTCGGCGAGGAGATGTTGACCGTCAGATAGGTCGCGTATGGCGCAAACCTGATAACGCCGCGTTCATAGTCACCGACGCGGTCGGCGCTGTCCTTGTTGGCGCCGATATTGACGCCGACGATGCCGGCACGGCCCTTGCGGGCGGCAAGCCGTTTCTCGGCGGCTTCGTGACCCTCATTGTTGAAGCCCAGCCGATTGATCACCGCTTCGTCCGATGTCAGCCGGAAAATGCGCGGCTTCGGGTTGCCGGCCTGCGGCAGCGGCGTGATCGTGCCGACCTCGGCAAAGCCGAAGCCGAGGCCAAGCAGGGCATCGGCAACCTCGGCGTTCTTGTCGTAGCCGGCAGCCATGCCGAGCGGATTGGGGAAATCGATGCCGCAGACGCTGACTTTCAGCCTGTCGTCGCGCACCGGTCGCCCGGCCACCGGCAGCCCGCATTTCAGCGCGGCGATCGACAGGCCGTGGGCGGCTTCCGGATCGAATGCGAACAGGAGCCTCTGGCCGAGCCGGTCGAGCACGCTCATTCGGCCTCCAGCGCCGGGAATTGGTGGAGGCCGTCGGTGCCCAGCGGCAATGGTTGCACCCAGGCGACGGCCTTCAGGTCGAGCGGGCCGTAAAGATGAGGGAACAGCGCACCGCCGCGCGAGACTTCGTATTTCAGCGCATCACCCAGTTTGGCTCCATCGATGGCGACCAGCAGCAGCCCCGTCTGGCCGGCGAAGTGTTTTGCAGCTGTTTCCCTCGCCTGCCCGGCGGTGGAAAAATGGATGAAGCCGTCGGCGACGTCGATCGGCGCACCGGTGAAGCGGCCATTTCTTTCGGCCTCGCGCCACAGCGGTTCGGGTACTATCTTGTAGATAATCTGAGACATGATTGCGCTATAGTCCGAACCAACCATGCGGGGAAGGGTGCGCCAGAGTTCTTCCCCATTTCCGGCGCAAACATGCGATAAATTGCGCTACTGGCCCATGGAGGACAATATGCGTCCGCAGCACGTCTTAATCCCCGCAGCGCTCGTCTCGCTCGTCGCGGCGTCGGCCTTTTCCGAGGAAGCGAACCGCTACCGGCTGGAAAAATCGGCCACCGGCTATGTCCGCATGGACACGCAGACCGGTGCGATGTCGATCTGCGAGGAGCGGGCCGGCCAGCTCGTCTGCAAGATGGCGGCCGATGAACGCGCCGCCTTCCAGGACGAGGTCGACCGGCTGCAAAATTCGGTGAAGGCGCTCGACGAGCGCGTCGTCAAGCTCGAGAACTCGCTGGCCGCCCGGTTTGAGTCGACGTTGCCCAGCGAAGAGGATTTCAACAAGACGATGAGCTACATGGAGCGCTTCCTGCGCGGCTTCATGGGTATCGTCAAGGACATGGAAAAGGACAGCGGCGAAGATGGCGCCAAACCCAATTCGCAAAAAACCTGAGCACCGGTCACCGGAAGAAACCCGGCGCATAGTCTTGCCGCTTGAAAATGGCTGATATCGCCGCATAATCGTCGACTGATCCCGTAAGAAGCAGACAATCATCAATGGGATTCGGGGAGGGCCATGTGCCGTCAGGTTACACTTTCGTCATCGCCGACGACCATCCGCTTTTTCGCGGCGCGCTGAGAGAGGCGCTTGCCGGCATCGGCAACGTCGCCGGCATTCACGAGGCCGGCGATTTCGAAAGCGCCAAGGCGCTGGTCGTAACCAATGAGGACGTCGATCTGGTGCTGCTCGACCTGTCGATGCCGGGCGCGAGCGGCCTTTCCGGTCTGATCTCGCTGCGCGGCATCCATCCGACGGTGCCGCTGGTGGTGGTATCGGCGCATGACGACCCGGTGACCATCAGGCGCGCGCTCGATCTCGGCGCTTCGGGGTTCATCTCCAAATCGGCTAGCATGGAGGAGATCCGCAGCGCTGTGCAGTCGGTGCTTGCCGGCGACATCGCCGCACCCACGGGCATCGATCTCGGTGTCGAGCGCGATCCCGAGATATCCGATCTGATCAAGCGGCTGCAAACGCTGACGCCGCAGCAGACGCGCGTGCTCGGCATGCTGGCCGAAGGACTGCTCAACAAGCAGATCGCTTACGAACTCGGTGTCTCCGAAGCGACGATAAAGGCGCATGTATCGGCCATTCTGCAGAAGCTTGGCGTCGACAGCCGCACCCAGGCGGTGATCCTGCTGTCCAAGATCGGCAGCGACCCGCTACCGGCAGCCATCTGACCTCGGCACCCGGGGGGTCAACAGAAAGCTGTGACCGTTACTCGGCCGCCGACGCCAGTGGCCTGACCCTGGCCATCATCGAGCGCAGCACCGCCGGTTTGAGCGGCTTGTTGATCACCGGCACGTCGAGCCTGGCGGCGCTGGCGCGCACCTCGCTGGAGCGGTCGGCGGTGACCAGCACCGCCGGCATGTCCTGGCCGTGGATCGCGCGCAGCTTAGCGATCATTTCGAGACCGGTCTCGCCGTCGAGATGGTAGTCGGCAAGCACGATGTCGGGGCGTTGCTTGACCGATCCCTTGAGATCCCCCGAGCCGGAAAATGTGTCGACGCTGCAGCCCCAGCCTTCGAGCAGCAGCCGCATGCCGTCGAGGATGCGGGCGTCGTTGTCGATGCAGAGCACGCGGAGCCCGGCAAGCGAAGCCGCGGTGCGGACCGGCGCTTTCGCCGCGATCTCGCGGCGTGGCTCCTGCGCTGCCGCGACCGGCAGGATGACGGAAAAGCGCGTGCCTTTGCCCGGGTTCGAAAAGATCCGGATTTCGAGGCGCAAGACGCGAGCGATGCGGTCGACGATGGAGAGGCCGAGGCCGAGGCCTTCGGCCTCGCGCGCACCCTCGTCGAGCCGGGTGAACTCGCGAAAGACCGTGTTCAGCTTGTCGCCGGCAATGCCAATGCCGGTATCGATCACCTGTATCTCGACCAGTTCGCCGCGCCGCCGCACCCCGACCAGGACGTGGCCGCGGCGCGTGTATTTGACGGCGTTGGATACGAGGTTCTGGATCAGGCGGCGTAGGAGATTGCGATCCGTCATCACGCTGAGCGACGACGGCACGATCGTCAGGCCGAGCTTCCTCCCGGCGGCAAGCGGCTGGAAGTCGTTGCCGATCTGTCGCAGCAGCTCGTCCAGGCTGAAGACGGTGTCGTCCGGTTTCATCGCGCCGGCATCGAGACGCGAGATATCGAGCACCGCGCCGAGAATGGTCTCGACCGATTCCAGCGAGGATTCGATGTTGATCGCCGCCTTCCCGGCCCGCCCCTTGCCGGCCTTTTCGATCAGCGACGAGCAATAGAGGCGGGCGGCGTTCAGGGGCTGCAGGATGTCGTGGCCGGCGGCGGCAAGGAAGCGCGTCTTGCCGAGATTGGCCTCCTCGGCCAGCATCTGCGCCTGTGCCAGCTCCTCGTTGACGCGGGTCAGTTCGACGGTGCGATCCTTGACGCGCTGTTCCAGCGATTCATTGGCGCGCTTGAGCGCCAGATCCTGCTCGACGCGTCCGGAGATGTCGGCATAGGTGGCGACGATGCCGCCGTCCGGCATCGGATTGGAACGCAACTCCAGGATGCGGCCGCTGGTCTTCAGCTCCATCTGCCAGGGGCTGACGAAACTGGTGAGGCGGTTGAGCATCGCCACCCTCTGGTCGGCCGGAATGTCGCCGCGCTCGGCAAGGTAGCGCAGGATGCGATCGAGCGAGACGCCGACTTGGCCCATCTCGTCGGGCAGGTCGAACAGCGCCCGATACTGGCGGTTCCAGCAGATCAGCCGAAAATCCCTGTCGAAGACGGTGATGCCCTGTTCCATCTGGTCGAGCGCGATCTGCAACAGGTCACGATTGTGCTGCAGCGCTTCGGTGGCGTCGTCGAGCAGGCGGAAGGCATCCTTGGATTCGCGGTCGTTGCGGCGTAGCAGCAGCGACAGGATCAGCCGCGCCGAGGAGGAGCCGACCGCACTCGCCAGAAGCTGCTCGGAGAAACGGATGACGTCCATGCTGGCCTGCTCGTTGCCGTGCAACGAAACGCCATTGCTCTCTTCAAACGTCTGAAAGGACCGCTCGGTACGTTCGACGCCAAGATAACGCGCGATCGTGTCCTTGAGGCCATTGACGGTGACGGTGGTGCGGAAGCGGCGCAGGCTGGGCATCGGGCTCGCCTCGCGCGGCACGAAGATCGACGCCTGGATGCGTTCCAGCGGCACCGACGCGCGCGACAGCGAGCCGAGCACGAAGAACAGGGTGTTGATCGACAGGCTCCACAAGACGCCATGGTTCAGCGGCTCGGCGACGGTGCCGAACAGTGCCTGCGGCCGCAACGCCTCGAAACCGAACAGGCCGTGCACGACGATGCCGGTATCGGACGCGACGAGCGACGGAAGCAGCAGCGTGTAGCCCCAGACGACGATGCCGGCGACCATGCCGAGTGCGGCACCCCTGCCGTTGGCGCCGCGCCAGATCAAACCGCCGATCAACGCCGGCGCGAACTGCGCGATCGCGGCGAAGGACATCAGGCCGATCGAGGAGAGCCGCGCGCTGTCGGTGCTCTCGCGATAGTAGAGGAAGGCGATGAACAGCATGATGAAGATCGCCGCCCGCCGCACGTTGAGGATGAGCGCCGACCAGTCCTCGTTCTCGGAAGTCGTGGTCCTAAGCAGGCGGCGCACGAACAGCGGAATGACGAGGTCGTTGGAGATCATGATCGACAGCGCGACGCTTTCGACGATCACCATTGCGGTCGCCGCCGACAGGCCGCCGATGAAGGCCGCCATCGCCAGCAAATCGTGGCCGCTGAGCAGCGGCAGCGACAAGACGTAGAGGTCGCTGCTGGTCCTGGTGCCGACCAGCGCCAGGCCGGCGAGCGCGATCGGCAGCACAAAAAGGTTGATCGCCACCAGATAGAGCGGAAACACCCATGTCGCGGTGCGCAGCTCGGCCTCGCTGCGGTTTTCGACGATGGTGACGTAGAACTGGCGCGGCAGCATGATGATGGCGAAGCCGCTCAAACATGTCAGCACCAGCCAGGTTGCGAGCGACGTCCTGTAGCCCATCGCTTGCTGAACTTGCGAATTCTCCGCGAGCTTGTCGACCATATCGCCTGGACCGCCAAAGATCAGGAAGATCACCAGCAGGCCGATCGCCAGGAAAGCGGCCAGCTTGACCACGGTTTCGACCGCCACCGCCAGCACCAGCCCGTCCTGGTGCTCGGTGGCGTCGGCGTGGCGCGTGCCGAACAGCACTGCAAACAGCGCAAGCAGCATGGCAACGACCAGCGAGATGTCACTGACGAACGGATCGAAAGAGGGTGGCGAGCCGGTATAATGCTCGACCATCAGACTGACCGAGCCGGAAATCGCCTTCAACTGCAGCGCCATATAGGGCACCGCGCCGATCGTCGCGATCAGCGTGGCGATTGCCGCAACGGTAAAGCTCTTGCCGTAGCGGGCACCGAGGAAGTCGGCGATCGAGGTGATCTTCTCGGTCTTGGCCAACCTGACGATGCGATGAAGCAGCGGAAAGCCGAACACGAACACCAGCACCGGTCCGGTATAGATGCCGAGGAACTCGAGGCCGCGCTCGGAGGAAAGGCCGACCGAACCGAAGAAGGTCCAGGAGGTGCAGTAGATCGCCAGGCTGAGCGCATAGATGAAGGGGCGGGCCTGGCCAGGCCCGGATGCCGCCGAGCGCCGGTCGCCGAGGCTGGCGATGACGAACAGCAACGTCACATAGGCTATCGCGATGATGACGATGAACCAGCCCTGCACGGCTTGATAATCCTCCCTTGCCGGTTTTGCATCCGGCCTGGCTGAGACGCAATCACAGCTTGGCGATCAAGTCCATCGCGGCTTTCGGCGCAGCATGGTTGCGGCTTCGGGAATTTGGCCGGTGGAAACCGGTCATTTGCCCATGCTGCAACCGCAGGTTTTTGCTATCTTGCCTGTGGGCCGGTGCCGAAAGGCGCGGGTAGAGCGGCAGCACGGCCCCGTCATGACAAGGAGGGTCGAATGCTGAAAGAATTCCAGGAGTTCATTTCCAGGGGCAACGTGATGGACCTGGCCGTTGGGGTCATCATCGGCGCTGCCTTCGGCAGAATCGTCGATTCGCTGGTCAACGACATCATCATGCCGATCGTGGGCGCAATTTTGGGCGGACTGGACTTCAACAATTACTTCTTCGCCCTGTCCTCTGCCGTCAATGCCACGTCGCTGGCGGATGCCAAGAAACAGGGCGCCGTTTTCGCTTATGGCAGCTTTATCACCGTGGTGCTGAACTTCATTATTCTCGCCTTCATCATCTTCTTGATGGTCAAGGCGGTGAATAATCTGCGCAGGCGGCTAGAAGCTGAAAAGCCCGCCACCCCTGCCGCGCCGCCGGCCGATGTTGCGCTCCTCACCGAAATTCGCGATCTCCTCGCCAGGAAATAGCGCAGGGGCAAGATCTCTGGACCAAAACCCCGGTCGTTTTCGGCCGGGGTTTTCTATTTTCGCCTGTCGTAAAACACGCTAGCAGTCCAGAAGACGAAAACGGATCTATCCATGACCCTGATCGAGAATTTGCGCGCCGAGGCCCGGGCAGCGCCGGAAAGCGGCATTGTCGCCGTCATGAACCGCGGCCGCGACCGCGACGGCATGATTCCGCTCTGGGCCGGCGAGGGTGACCTGCCGACGCCCACCTTCATCACCGATGCCGCTGCCCGGGCGCTTGCCGGCGGCGAGACCTTCTATACCTGGCAAAAAGGCATCCCCGAGCTGAGGCAGGCGCTTGCTCGCTATTACGTCAGGCATTTCGGCAAGAGTTTCGCCGAGGAAGAATTCATCGTAACCGGTTCGGGCATGCATGCCATCCAGCTGGCGCTCGACGCCGTCGCCGGCAACGGCGACGAGGTCGTCTATCTGTCGCCGGCCTGGCCGAACTTCGCCGCTGCCGCCAGCCTGGCGGGCGCCATCCCGGTCGCTGTCACGCTCGACCAGTCCGGCAATGGCTGGTCCTGCGACGTCGGCAAGATCGAGGCGGCGATCACGCCAAGGACAAAGGCGCTGTTCGTCAACACGCCGTCCAACCCGACCGGCTGGACCGCCGACAGGGAGACGCTGCAGGCGATCCTCGACCTTGCCCGCGAAAGGGGTCTGTGGATCATCGCCGACGAGATCTATTCGCTGTTCCACTACGGCGACCGTCGCGCGCCGTCCTTCATCGACATCATGGCCGACGAGGATCGCATTCTGTTCGTCAACAGTTTTTCCAAGAACTGGGCGATGACCGGCTGGCGCGTCGGCTGGATCAAGACCCATCCTGCTTTGCAGCAGGTATTCGAGAACCTGGTCCAGTATTCGACCTCTGGCGTCGCCCAGTTCATGCAGCGCGGCGCCGTCGTCGCCCTCGACGAAGGCGACGCCTTCATCGTCGAGCAGGTGGAGCGGGCGAGGGCGGCGCGCGACCTGGTCTGCGGCATCCTGGCTGCGACCGGCCGGGCACGCTTCACCGTGCCGCAAGGCGCGTTCTATCTGTTCTTCGCGATCGACGGCATCACCGATTCACGCGCCGCCGCCTTCGACATCGTCGATCGCGCCAGTGTCGGCCTGGCGCCCGGAACCGCCTTCGGCCCCGGCGGCGAGGCCTTCCTCAGGCTGTGCTTCCACCGCCGCCTCGACCAGCTCGAGGAAGCCGCGCACCGGCTGGCGAAGTGGATGAAGACTGCTTGAGGTTTGTTGAGGTTCGCGCCAGGTCGGACAGCGCGAACCGTTGCACTCCTTGGCCAACGCAACGGCATGGATCCTAGGGTCTGCGCCGCGTCGCTTCGCTCCTTGCTACGCCTAGGATGACGAAGGGTGTGTCGCTTTTCGCCAATCTCCGAAGTCGCGATTGCCGTCAGCCACAACGCTTCTCGGTATTCGCTGTGCCAGTCGCCGCTGGTCTCCAACGTTTCGCGATTAGCCGCTGGCCACCATGCCTTCGTCATCCTAGGGCGTAGCAGTCGCGAAGCGACGTCGCGCAGACCCTAGGATCCATGCCGCGACCACTGAGCGTCGCAACACTGAAGAATAAGGCGGCACCGATGGGCAGCTACCACAATGATGCCCACGGCGGCGGAGGTCACCCGCCGGACTTCGGCACCAGCAACGGAATGACGCGGTCGCTTTCCCTCACGGCCGGCCGGCCCGCCGAGCCATAGGGTATGCCCAAAGCGTCCCAGGTCTCGACGAGAGCATCCTGAAGCTCCGCGATCAGGTGATCCGAATGGAACGGGGTCGGCGTGATGCGCAGCCGTTCGGTGCCGCGCGGCACGGTCGGGTAGTTGATCGGCTGGATGTAGATGCCGTGGACGCCGAGCAGGCGGTCGCTGGCCATCTTGCAGAGCTCGGGATCGCCGACGAGCAGCGGCACGATGTGGGTGGCGGAGTCCATCACCGGCAGGCCGGCGGCGGTAAGAACCTGCTTGGTCCGCGTCGCCTGACGCAGTTGCGCGTCGCGTTCGGCCTGCGAGCGCTTCAGATGGCGGATCGAAGTGGTCGCCGCGGCGGCGATGGCCGGCGGCAGCGCCGTGGTGAAGATGAAGCCCGGCGCGTAGGAGCGCACGGCATCGATCACGGCACTTGTGCCGGTGATATAGCCGCCGAGCGTGCCGAACGCCTTGGCCAGCGTGCCTTCGATGATGTCGATACGGTCGGCCAGCCCTTCACGCTCGGTGATGCCGCCGCCGCGCGGTCCGTACATGCCAACGGCATGGACCTCGTCGATATAGGTCATGGCGTTGTAGCGCTCTGCGAGATCGACGATCTGCCTGATCGGCGCGATGTCGCCATCCATCGAATAGACGCTCTCGAAGACGATCAGCTTGGCGCGCTCGCGGCCCGCCGCCTGCAGCAGGCTTTCGAGATGGGCAACATCATTGTGGCGGAAGATCTTCTTCTCGGCGCCCGAACGTCGCACGCCCTCGATCATCGAGGCGTGGTTGAGTTCGTCCGAGACGATTAGGCAGTTGGGCAGGAGCCGCGCAATGGTCGAGATCGAGGCTTCGTTGGAGACAAAGCCGGAGGTGAAGACGAGTGCGGCTTCCTTGTCGTGCAGGTCGGCCAGTTCCAGTTCAAGCTCGACCAGCGGGTTGCTGGTGCCGGAAATGTTGCGGGTGCCACCGGCGCCAGATCCCATCTTGCCGGCGGCGTTCTGCATCGCCGCGATGACGTCCGGATGCTGGCCCATGCCGAGATAATCGTTGGAGCACCAGACGGTGATTTCCTGGGCGCGGCCGTTGGCGCGCCAGATGGCGCGCGGGAATTTCCCCACAATGCGCTCGAGGTCGGCGAAGATGCGGTAGCGACGCTCTGCATGGAGCTGGTCGATCGCGTCTTCGAAGAAACGCTGATAGTTCATTTCGGCTTCCCAATTTTTGCGTGGGATCATAATCATTGCCCTATTCGACGTCCACTTGGCCTTTTTGGTCAAAATGCCACGCCCCAAGCCTGTTCCTAACGACCACGGATCATGGCCTATTCCCTTGATGTGCATCAATTTTGTTTCAGGACGATGCCACGCGTCGATGAGGCTGGTCACCACAGACACTAATGGTACTAATGGCCTAGTGGCAGCCTTTCCAGTAAGGCGGGTGTTGAGACAGTTTCCGATAAATCTTGAGCAGCGAGGACGCGGATGACGGTTTTGGTGACAGGTGGCGCCGGCTATATCGGCAGCCATATGGTCTGGGAGCTGCTGGATGCCGGCGAAAGCGTCGTCGTCCTCGACCGGCTTTCGACCGGCTTTGAATGGGCGGTGTCGCCAGAGGCAAAGCTCGTCGTCGGCGATGTCGCCGACAAGGATCTGGTCGGCGGGATCATTCGCGACAACAAGGTCGACGCGATCATCCATTTCGCCGGCTCCATCGTGGTTCCCGAATCGGTCGCCGACCCGCTCGGCTATTACGAGAACAACACCTGCAAGACCCGCACGCTGATCGAGACCGCGGTGCGCGAAGGCGTGCCCAATTTCATTTTTTCCTCGACCGCCGCCGTCTATGGCGGCGCCGGGCTGGAACCGGTGCGCGAGGATGCCCGACTTGCGCCGGAATCACCCTACGGCCTGTCCAAGCTGATGAGCGAATGGATGCTGCGTGACGCCGCAATCGCCCATGGCTTGCGCTATACGGCGTTGCGCTATTTCAACGTCGCCGGCGCCGATCCGAAGGGCCGCACCGGCCAGTCGACGCCGGGCGCCACGCATCTGATCAAGGTCGCCGCCGAGACGGCGCTCGGCAAGCGTCCCTTCATGCAGGTGTTCGGCACCGACTATCCGACACCGGACGGCACCTGCATGCGCGACTACATCCATGTCAGCGATCTGGCGGCCGCGCATCGGCTGGCGCTGGAGCGGCTGCGCGCCGGCGGGACGAGCCTCGTCGCCAATTGCGGCTACAGCCACGGCTATTCGGTGCTTGAGGTGATCGACAGCGTGCGCCGCGTCTTTGGTCGTGATTTCGAGGTGCGGATGGGCGAGCGCCGCCCGGGCGACGCCGCTGCGGTGGTTGCCAATTCGGAGTTGGCGCGCCGCGAGCTCGGCTGGACCCCGCAGCGCGACGACCTCGACCGGATCGTCGCCGACGCGCTGGCCTGGGAGCGCATTCTGACCAGCAAGAATTCGTCGCGGGGCTGAGACCGGGTTCTTAGGCTCGAAGCGTGGGCGCATTTGGCCGCGTGAGACTTTTGGGGGCGGCATGAGAATATTGGTGCTCGGAGCTGGCGTCGTCGGCACGGCGGCCGCCTACTATCTGGCGAGCGACGGCCACGAGGTGACCGTGATCGAGCGCCACCCTGCGGCGGCGCGCGGCACCAGCCAATCGAATGCCGGGCTGGTGTCGCCAGGCGACGCCACCGCCTGGGCCTCGCCCGCTGCGCTGAAGACGTTCCTGCGCGCGCTTTACAACCATGATCTCGGCATCAAGGTGCGGCTGCGCTTCGATCCCTATTTCTTTGCCTGGAGTCTGCGCTTCCTGCGCCAGTGCACGCAAGCGCGCTTGCGCGCCAACACCGACATCAAGCTGCGCCTTGCGCTCTATTCGCGCGACTGCATCAACGCCATCTCGGCCGACACCGGCATTCACTATGACGAGCGCAAGAAGGGCATTCTCTATTTCTTCCGCTCGCAGCAGAGTTTTGATAGCGGCACCGACAATTACCGCTATCTCGCCCAACACGGTCTGCCGATCGAGATCGTCGGCCGCGATCGGCTGGTCGAACTCGAGCCCGGCCTTGCCGGGGCCAAGGACAGAATAGCCGGCGGCGTCTATTCGCCGATCGACCAGACCGGCGATTCCAGCCAATTCACCCAAAACCTCGCTGCCTATGCCGCCGAGAAACTCGGCGTTCAATTTCTCTACGGCACGTCAGTCGAAGGCCTCGACATCGAAGGCGATCGGATACGTGCGGTGATGACCTCGACCGGCCCGGTCGCCGGCGACGCCGTGGTCATATCGATGGGACCGGAAAGCGGGCTGCTCGGTCGCCGTTACGGCATCGATCTGCCGGTCTATCCGGTCAAGGGTTACACCGCGACCGTGCCGCTGGAGGACGAGAGCAAGGGGCCGACCATGGGCGGCGCCGATGAGGATCAGCTCATTGGCTATTCGCGGCTGGGCAATCGGCTGCGGCTTGCTTCGACCGCCGAATTCACCGGCTTCGACCGCACCCATAAGCCGAGCGATTTCGCCGCCATGTTCAGGACCGGCAAGGAGCTTTTCCCGGGTGCCTTCGATGAGAAAAAGGCCGAGCTCTGGGCCGGCTTGCGACCGATGATGCCGAACTCGGTGCCGGTCATCGGCCGGGCGCGCTACAGCAACCTCTACCTCGATACCGGCCACGGCCATGTCGGCTGGACCATGGCCTGCGGCTCCGGAAAATTCCTCGCCGATCTGGTCGCCGGCCGTAACCCGGAGATCGACCCGCAAGGGCTGGTCTACAGGGGCTAAAATGTCGGGACCGCAAGTCGCCATCGACCTTGGCCGCATCGAGCGCAATGCGCGCACCATCGTCGACCGCTGCGCCCTGTCCGGCATCAAGGTCTTCGGCGTCACCAAGGGCACTTGCGGTATGCCGCAGGTAGCTCGCGCCATGCTGCGCGGCGGCGTCGCCGGCATCGCCGAATCGCGCTTCGAAAACATCCGCCGGCTGCGCGACAGCGGCATCAATGCGCCGATCATGCTGCTGCGCAGCCCGCCGATGGCGCGCATCGAGGAGGTGGTGCGCACCGTCGATATCAGCCTGCAGTCTGAACTCGCCACCATCCGCGAGCTATCGCGCATCGCCGAGCGCATGGGCCGCGTTCACGACATCTTGCTGATGATCGATCTCGGCGATCTCAGGGAAGGCATCTGGCCGAACGATCTCGTGCCCACTGTCGAGCAGATACTAGCGCTCAGGGGCGTGCGTATCGCCGGCATCGGCACCAATCTTGGCTGCTTCGGCGCCATCATGCCGACCGAGGAAAATCTCGGGCAACTCGTCGCCCACGCCTACAAGACCGAGCGGCTGTCCAGTACAAGGCTCGACTGGATTTCCGGCGGAGCGTCATCGTCGCTGAAGCTGCTGCTGGAAGGCAAGCTGCCCGCCGGCATCAACAATCTGCGCGTCGGCGAGGCGATATTGCAAGGCGGCGTCGAAACCTTCCGCGAGACGCCGTGGGCCGAACTCGAACCCGATGCCTGCCGCCTGACCAGCGACATCATCGAGGTCAAGCTAAAGCCGTCGCGGCCGATCGGCCAATCCGGCTACGACGCTTTCGGCAACCAGCCAGTGTTTCCCGACGAGGGCGACAGGTTGCGTGCCATCGCCAATATCGGCCGCGAGGACGTGTTGATCGAAGGGCTCACCCCGATCGCCAAGGGTGTGCGGGTGCTCGGCGCCTCCAGTGACCATCTGCTGCTCGACGTGACCGACGCCGAGCCGCCACCCGCCGTCGGCGACCGTGTCGCCTTCCGTATGAGCTATGGCGCCATGCTGCTGGCGATGACCTCGGAATATGTCGAAAAGGCCCCGATGCACGACGTCGAGGATTTTTCCGGCCGCAAGATGGTGTCGATATCAGCCGAACCGGCTGCCGCCGGCATACTGGCCCGGGAAGCGACCGGCGCCCGGCTGGAGGCAATGAATTTCGATGTGGTCGAACTGGCCGATATCGAGCGGCCACCGTCCGGCCTGATCCGGCTCACCGCCGGCAGTGATCGGCGCGTCGCCCACAGAGCGCTGACGACGACCGCGCGGGCGACACACTCCTTCGGTTTGATCTGGATCGACTCCATCGCCGCCTTGATGCCCGAGGACGAGGACGGCATCGACCTGCCGGAAGGTTCGGTGCTGGCGCGGGCGCTCGGCCTCGATCACAAGCCCGGCGCGCTGCAGCCGCAGCTGTCGCCGGAAAATGTCGTCATAGTCGGTTTGCGCCATGCCGATCCGGCCGAGGCTCGGGTACTGAAGGATTCGCGCGTCTCTGCCTTCACCATGACGGATATCGACGCCATGGGCATGCGCGACCTGATGCACGAGGCGATCCGCATCGCCACCTCCGGCACGCAGGGCTTCCATGTCAGCTATTCGCCTGAGGTGACCGAATTCGCCGGTTGGGCGGCTGGCTCCGGCGGCATCACTGTGCGCGAAACGCATCAGGCGATGGAGGCGATCGCGCTGTCCGGCGGGCTGTTGTCGATGGATGTTTCCGGCCTGACCGCCGATTTGGAATCGCGGATTGCGACAGACACCGTCAACTTCGTCATGTCGGCTTTCGGCAAGCGGATTTTGTGATCAGCCTCGCGCCTCGACCGCCGCACGCCACGAGCGCGCATAGTTTGCCCAGGCTGGACCGGCTGGCGGTTCGATCCTTTCGCCTTTGCCTTGGACCGTTCTTTGGTCGGACGCCAGCAAGGCAGCGCCGATGCTGGTGCCGGTCGCTGCCTCGGACGCAATGACGGCACGCGCCGTTGCTGCCGCCAGCATGCTGACAAAAAGCCGGTTGCGGGCGAATGGGCCTTCGACGATAGCAGGGCCGTCGGCGCCGATCAGATCGAGGCACGTCGCGGTCATCAGCGCCAGGTAGAAAGAGATGGCGGCAAAGCGCTGGCCGCTGTTGATGCCGTCGGCGTTGAGCCATGCGGCAGTGTGGTGCGGAAACGGCCCCGAACCCTGTTGCGTTGCCGGCAGCAGCAGAGCTGTCCTGGCGAACACCGCCTCAACATCCTCTTCGCTCCAGTCTTCCGGTTGGCCTTCGGTCAGCAGCGAAAACTCGCGGCCGCCCATGAAGCGCGCCGACGGCACCGGATCGCCGAGCGCGTTGACGTTGACCAATGTGTCACGCGCCGGGTCGAGCGTGACTTTGTTGCCGCCGACGGCCATCGACACCACCCAAGTGCCGGTCGAGACGACGGAGAAAGGCGGTCTATCCGACAGGAGATGCGGCAGCAGCGATGCGTTGGAATCGTGCAGGCCGCAAAACACCGGCGTTTGCGCGTCGAGCCCGGCTAGCTTGGCAAGCGCGGGCAGGATCGGGCCGAGCCAATCCTTCGCCGGCCGCACCGGCGCCATCAGCCGGCGCCATTCCATCCGGTCAACCAGCGATGAAAAATCCGCTTTCCACGGGCTCCACAGATCGGTGTGGCAGCCGAGCGAGGTCACCTCGTTGGCAGCGACACCGGTCAGGCGCAACGCCCAATATTGCGGATACATCAGCATCGCGGCGGTCTTGGCGAACTCCGCGGGGAAGCGCTTCTGCTGCCAGAAGAATTGCGCGCCGAGATTGAGGCCGACCGGCAGGCGCGGCGTGCCCGTCTCAGTGAAGGCGGGACGGACCGCGTCATAGTCCTCGGCGAGGGTGTCTGGTCCGGCGAATTCATAGTCGAGCACCGGCAGCGCCAGCTCACCGGCAGCGTCCACCAGCACGCCCGTCGCGCCATGGGTGGTGATCGATATCGCGTCGATGCGCTGTTCGCGATTAATCCCGGCGAGGCTGTCGAGGATGAACGACCACAGCAGCGCGACATCGTGGTGCGGGTAGGGACCGTCAGTGACGGGCGCGTTCGCCATGCGGCGCAGCGCGACTTCGCGCATGTCGGCGAGATCGACCAGCGCCACCTTGGCGTTGGTCTTGCCGATGTCGATGACGGCGACGTGGCGGGTCATTCCATATGGAACATTGTTTCCAGCGGCACCGCCACCGGCTCGTTATCAGGCTTGGTCTCCATGATGTCGGCCATCTCCGCCCACCAGCGTTGCATCACCGGGTGCTTCGGCAATTCGTCCATGCCGTGGGCGTCGAGCCGCCACAGCACGCCGAATAAGGTGTTGGTTTCTTCGTCGAGATGGATCGAGTAGTCGGAAACGCCGGCCTGTTTGAGCAGGGCGACCAGCGACGGCCAGATGTCGTCGTGGCGCCTTTTGTACTCGGCCTTCATGCCGGGATTGAGCTTCATCTTGAACGCGTATTTCTCGGGCATCAGGTGAAGCGCTCCCGCCGCACGCGCCGCCAGACGATCGGCAGCGCGATGACGATGATCAGCAGCAGGCCGATGAAGATCGACATGACGATGCCGGGCACGTTGAGCAGGCCGAGGCCGAAGGTGACCAGCCCCATGATGAAGGCGGCCAGCACCACGCCCACTATACTGCCGGCGCCGCCCAGGATGCTGACGCCGCCGAGCACCACCATGGTGATGACCTCCAGTTCGTAGCCTTGCGCGATCGACGGCCGGGTCGAGCCGAGGCGCGAGGTGATCAGCACCGAGGCGATGCCCGCCATCAGGCCGGTCAGGCAAAACAGGATGAATTTGATGCGGCCGACGCGCACGCCGGAAAACTGCGCCGCAACCGGGTTGTTGCCGATGGCGAAGACGCGGCGGCCGAAGCTCGTCCGGTGCAGCAGGAACCAGTAGATGACGGCCGCGACGAGGAAGAGCGTCAGTTCGAACGACACCACCCACCAGACATAGCCCTGGCCGAAAAAGGCGAAGCTCGAGGGATAGCCCTTGTAGGCCTGGTCGCCGAGGACGATGAAGGCGACGCCGCGAAACAGGCTCATCGTGCCGATGGTGACGACGATCGACGGCAAACCCAGCCTTGTGACGAGCAGCCCGTTGAAGGCGCCGCAGCCGAGCCCGACCAGGATGCCGATCGCCACCAGCACCGGCGTGCCGGCGCCGGCCTGCACCGCGATGCCCATCATCGTCGAAGCCAATGCAATGATGGCGGCGACCGATAGGTCGATCTCGCCGGAAATGATCAGCAACGCCATGGCGAGCGCGATCAGCGCCTTTTCGGTGAAATTGAAGGTCAGGTCCGACAGCGACCACGCGTCGAGGAAATAGGGCGAGGCAAAGCTGTTGACGGCAAAGATGGCGACCGCCACGGCAACCAGCAGCGCCTCCCAGGAGAAGATCGCCGAAGTGAATGGCTTGTCGAGCCGGTCGGGAATGTGGCGTGGAGCAGGAGTGTCGGTCATGCCGCTTCCGCCTTCTTGAGGATGATGCGGCCTTGCCGGCGTTCGCCGCGCGCGTTGAGCACCACGGCCAGGATGATGGCGCTGCCCGAAATCGCCATCTGCCAGAAGGGCGAGATGTTGATGACCGGCAGCGCGTTGGAGATGATGCCGAGGAACAGCGCGCCGAGCACCGCGCCGCCGACCGAGCCGATGCCGCCGGCAATCGAGATGCCGCCGATGACGCAGGCTGCGATGATGTTGAGCTCGTAGCCGTTGGCGACCTCGACCGAGGCGATGACGTAGCGCGAGATCCAGAGATAGCCGCAGAGACCGGCGGCCATCCCCGAAATGCAGAAGACGACGAACTTGGTCCGGCCGACATCGATGCCGGCATAGACCGATGCTGTCGGGTTGACGCCAATGGCGTAGATCGAGCGGCCGAGCGCGGTGCGCGTCATCAAGAGGAAGAAAAGTGCGATGACCAGTATGGCGATCCACGACAGGACCGGAATGCCGAGGAAAGCCGCGCGTTGCAGGCCGATGAAATCAGGGCTCATCTGATCGGCATTGACCCAGGCGCCGCCGGAAATGACGAAGGTGACGCCGCGATAGATGGTGAGCGTGCCGAGCGTCACCACGATCGAGGGAATATTCAGCCGCCACACCAAAAACCCGTTGATGGCGCCGAGCACCAGTCCAACCAGAAGTGCGATGACGATCAGCAGCGGGATCGGGATTGCCGGATGCGCGGCGTTCAGCATCGCCACCACCATGCCGGTGAAGCAGAGATTGGATGCCATAGACAGGTCGATCGAGCGGGTCAGGATCACCACCATCTGACCCAGCGCCAGGATCATCAGGATCGAGGTGTCGTTGAACACCTGGCGCAGATTCACGGGGGCGGCAAAGCCCGGGAAGCGCATCGAGATCAACCCGATCAGCACGACGATTGCCGCGAGCAGCCAGACTTCGCGGTATTTGAGAAGAGCCTTCATGCCGCGATCCCTGCTGCCGTCTTGACCAGCGTTTCCGCGTCGAGCCCCTTGTTGTCGTAGACCGAGGCGATGCGGCCCTCGCGCATGACGACGACCCGGTCGGACATGCCGAGGATTTCGGGCAGTTCGGACGACACCATGATCACCGACAGGCCTTGCGCGACGAGCTCGGCCATGAAGCCGTGCACGGCGGCCTTGGAACCGATGTCGATGCCCTTGGTCGGCTCGTCGAGGATGATCACCTTGGGGGCGGTCGCCAGCCATTTGGCGATGACGATCTTCTGCTGGTTGCCGCCCGACAGCGTGCCGACATCCTGGCTGAGCGAGGAGGCGCGCAGGTCGAGGCGCTCGGTGTAGGAGCGAGCCAGCGCGAACTCCTCGCTCAGCCGCAACATGCCGGATTTGGATGTGCGCCTGAGCGAGGGCAACGAGATGTTCTGGAAGATCGGCAGGCCGATTACCACGCCTTGCTTGCCGCGTTCTTCCGGCACATAGACGATGCCGGCGTCGATCGAATCCGCCGCCGATTTCGGCTCGATCGCCTTGCCTTCCAGCGTGATCGTGCCGCTGCTGGTGCGGGTGATGCCTGATATCGCTTGCATCACTTCGCTGCGGCCGGCGCCGACAAGGCCGTAGAAGCCGAGAATTTCGCCTCTGTGCAGCTCGAAGCCGATGTCGTCGAACTCGGTTGGATGCGACAGGCCGGAGACAGTGAGCACCGGCGCGCCGATCTCGGCCTTGCGCTGCGGAAAGATGTGATCGACGGCGCGACCGACCATCATGCGCACGATCTGGCTCTGGCCGGCGTCCTTGATCAGGCCTTCGCCAACCATCTCGCCGTCGCGGAACACCGTATAGCGGTCGGCGATGCGGTAGATCTCGTCGAACTTGTGGCTGATGAACAGGATGGCCTTGCCTTCGCTCTTCAGGAATTCGATCAGCAAGAAGAGTTCCTCGATCTCCTTCAGCGAAAGCGCCGCGGTTGGCTCGTCCATGATGACGATCTGCGCGTCGATCGACATGGCGCGGGCGACCGCGACGAGATGCTTGTTGGCAATGCCGAGATCCTTCAGTCGCGCGTCGGCGTCGATGTGCCCGGCACGCATCGTATCGAGCACCTCGCGGGCATTCTTGCGCATGGTGCGCCAGTCGATCGTGCCGAAGCGCGACCGCGGCGCATGGCCGAGAAAGATGTTCTCGGCCACCGTCAGGTCGTCGAACAGCACGGTTTCCTGGTGGATGGCGGTGATGCCGTGCCCGAAGGCGGCATGAGCGCTGGGCAAGGTCACGGCCTGGCCGTCGATACTGATGGTGCCTGTGTCGGGCTGGTAGATGCCGGTCATGATCTTGACCAGCGTCGACTTGCCGGCGCCGTTCTCGCCGATCAGCGCGGTGACTTGGCCGGGGTAGAGCGACAGGCTGACATCGTGCAGCGCGCGCACGCCGGGAAAACTCTTCGAAATGCCGGACAGGGTCAGGCGCGGAGCCGGAGCCAAAGGCTGCTCGGTCGTCGGGTTGAGTTGGGCTGTCGTGTCCATAGTCGTATCAAGCCCTGAAGCAAGGTTCGTTTGAAGGTGCGGCGGGACCTGAGGTCCCGCCGCACCGGCTTGAAGGGCTCCAGGATCAATAGATCTTGGAGAACTCTTCGATGTTCGACTTGTCGAACTTGAAGGGCGGAGCCATCGCGGCCGAGTTGGTATCGTCGAGCGTGACTTTTCCGACGCGGCCGATCGACAGCGTGGCACCCGGCTTGGCTTCTTCCTTCTTCACCGCCAAATCATGGGCGAGGTAGACGGCCGAGTAGCCGAGGTCGATCGGGTTCCATAGCGCAACCGCTTGGCTGGCGCCGTTGTCGATGAACTTCTTGAACTCCGACGGCAGCGCCAGGCCGGTGACGTTGACCTTGCCGATCAGGTTCTCGTCGGTCACCACCTGGGCGGCAGCGACGACGCCGACCGTGGTCGGTGCGATGATCGCCTTGAGATTCGGATAGGACTTCAAAAGGCCCTTGGCCTCGTCCGTGCTCTTGGCCGAGTCGTCGTCGCCATAGACGGTGGCGACGAGGTTGATCTTGGGGAATTTCTCCGGCAGCACCTTCTTGGCCGCGTCGATCCAGGCGTTCTGGTTGGTCGCGGTGGACGAAGCCGACAGGATGGCGACATCGCCGCCTTCCGGCAGGTAGTCGGCGGCAAGCTTGATGATGGTCTCGCCGATCAGGTTGGTGTCGGACGGGTTGAGATGGAGCTGGCGGCCTTCCGGGGCGACGCCAGAATCCCACGAGATGACGGTGATCCCGCGATCCATCGCCTTCTTCAGCGCCGGAACCAGCGCGTCGGCGTCATTGGCCGAAATGGCGATGGCGTTGACCTTCTGGGCGATCAGCGAATTGATCACTTCGATCTGCGCTTCGGCGGTCGCCTTGGTCGGGCCGGTGTAGATGATGTCGACGCCGCCGAGTTCCTTGGCCGCCTCTTCGGCGCCCTTGTTGGCGGCATCGAAGAAGCCGTTGCCGAGCGACTTGACCACCAGCGCGATCTTGACGTTCTCGGCATAGGCGGCATTCACGAACATGGCGGCCGAAAACGCCGCCGTAACCATCAATTTCCTAAGAAAGCTCATCGAATGTCCTCCCTTGAGCGTTGCATTCCATCGCCGCTGCGGGCCTCAGGCCTGCAGCGAAGATTCTTCCTTATTGCTTGCCGCTGTGCGGGCGACGATCAACGTCACACCAGCGGCCTCCAACATCTTGGCCTCGCGATCCTCGATGCCGTCGTCGGTGATGACGGTGGCGATGCGCGACAGGCCGCACAGGATCAGGCTCGAGCGTTTGCGGAACTTCGACGAATCGACCAGCACCACCAGCTCGTCGGCCTGGTCGATCAGTTTTTGCTCGGCCTGGATCAGCAGCGGATCGCCTTCCATCAGGCCCAACGGCCCGAGCCCTTGCGCGCCCATGAACATGCGGCGGGCATAGAAATTGCGCGTCACGTCATTGTCGAAGGGCGACAGGATGATGTTCTGCTCGCGGTAGATGGTGCCGCCCGACAGCATCACCGTGTTCTTGGAGTGCTTGAGCAGGTGCTCGGCGATCGGGAAGGAATTGGTGAAGATCGGCATGCGGCGGCCGGTCAGGAAATGCACCATCTGGAAGGTGGTGGTGCCGCCATTGATGATGATCGGCTCGCCTTCCTTGCACAACTCCACGGCTTCCCGCGCGATCGCCCGCTTCTGCGAAGCGTTGATCGTCTCGTTGACGGAAAAAGGCCGTCCGGCAAGGCCGATAAACTGCGGTGGCGAGATTGCCTCGGCGCCGCCGCGCACGCGGCGCAGGCGCTTTTGCACATGCAGCGCCGCGATGTCGCGCCGGATCGTCGCCTCGGACGAGTCCGTCAGGTCGACCATTTCCTGCACCGTCACCACAGGCTTTTCCTGGACGGCGGACAAAATGATCCTGTGGCGCTCTTTCTCGTGCATGGTTCCTCCCTGCCGGAGCATCTAGGCACCCAAAACGCGCAGTGTCAATCATTTCCGATCATATAATTCCATTGTGCAGTGCAATATGATCAATCTTGATCGTTTATGATTGACAATGCCGCCGCTTCCGTGGACATTCGACCAAAGCTGACCCGCTATGCGGTGGCTTGACCGCACCGTTTTGCGCGTCTCACGTCACGGGAGGATTACCTATGCTCGACAAGCGCTCCGGCACGCGCCTCGCCAATCTTTGGGATGAGGCGAAAGCCCAAGCAATGAGCGAGCCGGAACGTCTCGTCTATCGCTCGAATGTTCTCGGCTCCGACAAGCGCGTCACCAACTATGGCGGCGGCAACACCTCCTCCAAGATCTGGCAAAAGGATCCGCTCACCGGCGAGGACGTCGAAGTGCTGTGGGTCAAGGGCTCGGGCGGCGACAGCGCCTCGATTAAAACAGACGGCTTCGCCACTCTCTACATGGACAAGCTGCGCGCGTTGAAGGGCCTCTATCGCGGCGTCGAGCATGAGGACGAGATGGTCGGCTATCTGCCCCATTGCACGTTTAATCTTAACCCACGCGCGGCCTCGATCGACACGCCGCTGCACGCGTTCGTGCCGAAGCCCTATGTCGACCATATGCATCCGGACGCCATCATCGCCATTGCCGCAGCGAAGGATTCCAAGGCGCTGACCAGGGAGATCTTCGGCGACACGATCGGCTGGCTGCCATGGAAGCGTCCGGGCTTCGAGCTTGGCCTCTGGCTGGAAAAATTCTGCATCGAGAACCCCGAGGCCAAGGGTGTCGTGCTGGCGAGCCATGGCCTGTTCAGCTGGGGCGAGACGCCTCAGGAATGCTACGAGACGACGATCTCGGTGATCAACCAGGCGATCGACTGGTTCGAGCGCAAGTCTGAAGGCAAGCCGATTTTCGGTGGTGAAGTGGTCAAATCGCTCGACGCGCCGGCGCGTCGCGCCGTGGCGGCAAGGCTGATGCCGAGGATCCGCGGCCTGATCTCGGAGAAGAGCCACAAGCTTGGCCATTTCGACGATTCGCCCGCCGTGCTCGAATTCGTCAATTCGAAGGATTTGCGCCCACTGGCGGCCCTCGGCACCTCCTGCCCCGACCATTTCCTGCGCACCAAGATCCGGCCGCTGGTCATCGAGTTCGATCCCAAGAATCCCGATGTCGATGCCGTCATCGCCCGTCTCGCCGACGACGTGGCGGAGTATCGGGTTGGCTATCAGGCTTACTATGACAGGTGCAAGCATGCGGATTCGCCACCCGTGCGTGATCCGAATGCGGTGGTCTACCTGATGCCCGGCGTCGGCATGTTCACCTTCGCCGGCGACAAGGCGACGGCGCGCATATCGGGCGAGTTCTACGTCAACGCCATCAATGTCATGCGCGGCGCCTCGACGGTGTCGGCCTATGTCGGCCTGCCCGACCAGGAGGCTTTCGACATCGAATACTGGCTGCTCGAAGAGGCAAAGCTGCAGCGTCTGCCGAAGCCGAAAGCCCTGGCCGGCCAGATCGCGCTGGTCACCGGTGGCGCCGGCGGCATCGGCCGGGCGACAGCCAACCGGCTGCTGCGCGAAGGCGCCTGCGTCGTGCTGGCCGATATCGACGAAGCCGCCCTTGCCAGCGCCAATGGTGAGTTGGCCCAAGCTTATGGCAAGGATTTCGTGCGGCCGCTGGTCATCAATGTCACCGCTGAAGACCAGGTGATCTCCGGCTTCGCCGAGACCGCGGTCGAGTTCGGCGGCATCGATATTCTGGTGTCGAATGCCGGCCTGGCAACCTCGGCGCCGATCGAGGAGACGACGCTGGCGCTGTGGAACAAGAACATGGACATCTTGTCGACAGGCTATTTCCTCGTTTCGCGGGAAGCATTCCGGTTGTTCCGCGCGCAGAAGATCGGCGGCAACGTCGTCTTCGTCGCCTCCAAGAACGGCCTTGCAGCCTCGCCCAATGCCGCTGCCTATTGCACGGCCAAGGCCGCCGAGATCCATCTGGCGCGCTGTCTGGCGCTGGAGGGCGCGGAAGCGCAGATCAGGGTCAATGTCGTCAACCCGGACGCGGTGCTGCGCGGCTCGAAGATCTGGACCGGCGAGTGGAAGGAACAGCGCGCCGCCGCCTACAAGATGTCGACCGACGATCTCGAGGAGCATTACCGCTCGCGCTCGATGCTGAAGCGTTCGGTGTTCCCCGAAGACATCGCCGAGGCGATCTATTTCTTCGCCTCCGACATGTCGGCCAAGTCGACCGGCAACATCGTCAATGTCGACGCGGGCAACGCCCAGAGCTTTACGCGCTAATAGTTTGAAGGCGGTGCTGCCCCTCACCCTTACCCTCTCCCCGTGAAGAACGGGGAGAGGGGGTCGCCAGCGGCGGAGCTTCACCTTCTCCCCGGGAAGAAGGTACCGGCAGGCGGATGAGGGGCAGCGCCAACCGAACGCATTTGGGAGGAAACTAAGTGTCCGAAACCATCATCTCCGCCGACATCGTCGACAAGGACAACGCCGCGCGCAAGGCCGACCTCGAGCGCGATTACAGTTCGCTCGGCGAACGCCTCGACCATCGCGGCATCGCCATCGACGCGATCAGAAACAAGGTCGAAAAATTCGCCGTGGCGATCCCGTCCTGGGGCGTCGGCACCGGCGGCACTCGCTTTGCCCGCTTTCCCGGCGCCGGCGAGCCGCGCGACATTTTCGACAAGATCGAGGATTGCGCCGTCATCCGGCAGTTGACGCAGGCGACGCCGACCGTCTCGCTGCACATTCCGTGGGATAAGGCCGATCCGAACCGGCTGAAACAGGCGGCCTCCCGCTTCGGCCTCGGCTTCGACGCGATGAATTCGAACACGTTTTCCGACGCCCGAGACCAGGAGCTTTCCTACAAATTCGGCTCGCTGTCGAATGCCGATGCCGCAACGCGCCGGCAGGCGGTCGAGCACAATCTCGAATGCATCGAGATCGGCAAGACGCTGGGCTCCAAGGCACTGACGGTATGGATCGGCGACGGCTCGAATTTCCCCGGCCAGGTCAATTTCGCCAAGGCGTTCGAGCGCTATCTCGACGCTATGAAGGAGATCTACGCTGGACTGCCGGACGACTGGAAGCTGTTCACCGAGCACAAGATGTACGAGCCGGCTTTCTATTCCACCGTCGTGCAGGATTGGGGCACCAACTACATCATCGCCAAAGAGCTCGGCGACAAGGCCTTCTGCCTGGTCGACCTCGGCCACCATGCGCCCAACGTTAACATCGAGATGATCGTGTCGCGGCTAATCCAGTTCAAGAAACTCGGCGGCTTCCATTTCAACGATTCGAAATATGGCGACGACGATCTCGACGCCGGCTCGATCGATCCTTATCGGCTGTTCCTCGTCTTCAACGAGCTGGTCGATGCCGAGCTTTCCGGTGCCGAAGGTTTTGATCCGGCCCACATGCTCGACCAGAGCCACAATGTCACCGATCCGATCGAAAGCCTGATGCTGTCGGCGGTCGAGGTGCAGCGCGCCTATGCGCAAGCGCTGCTGGTCGATCGCAAGGCACTGGAAGGCTATCAGGACGCTAACGACGCGCTGATGGCGACGCAGACGCTGAAAGCCGCCTATCGCACCGATGTCGAGCCGATCCTCGCCATGGCGCGGCTGAACACGGGCGGCGCCATCGATCCGGTTGCCGCCTACCGGGCGGCCGGCTACCGGGCCAAGGTCGCGGCGGAACGGCCGGCGGTTGCCGGCGGCAGCGGTGGGATTGTTTGATGTCGGCCTGAAACAAAAAACCCGCCAGTGGCGGGTCGCGGCGCAAATCAGCACCGTATAGAAATCAATAGCACAGTTGCCGGCACAAAGCAAGAACAGATTGCTTGCTTTCAGCCTTGGAGGTTGGCGAAAACCGAAGGTGAAGTCCGATCTCCCCCCTTGCGGGGGAGATGTCCGGCAGGACAGAGGGGGGTGCTGTCCCTCCGACTGTCAAACAATCGTAGTCAAGTCCTCAGACTTGTTTCCGGTTGGGAATAGCTGAAATCGAAAGTTGGCGATCCTTCCCACCCCCCTCTGCCCTGCCGGGCATCTCCCCCGCAAGGGGGGAGATCGGCAGCTTCGCCGACGGGGGCATGACGGCATCCCCGAATCTTTCCCTCACAGCCATGGACTCGTCCCCTCCGACAGGGTCTTCTAGGCACATCCAACGCCCCTCGGAGAACGGCCATGCACCACACCCGCCGAACGTTGATCGCCGTCAGTCTTTCCCTCACCTTGACCTTTGCGCCGCTGGTGGCCGCATTCGCCGCCTCGCCACAGCCGGCGAAGGGCGAGCATGGCATGGTGGTGACCGCCCAGCATCTTGCGTCGGAAGTCGGCGTCGAGGTGCTGAAGAAAGGCGGCAACGCCGTCGATGCGGCGGTTGCCGTCGGCTACGCGCTGGCTGTGGTCTATCCGAACGCCGGCAATATCGGCGGTGGCGGCTTCATGACCATCCGCTTCAAGGACGGCCGCTCGACCTTTCTCGATTTCCGCGAGCGGGCGCCGCTCGCCTCGACGAAGACCATGTATCTCGACAAGGACGGCAAGCCGGTGAAAGGCGCCAGCCTTAACGGCTATCTCGCGGTCGGCGTGCCGGGCTCGGTGGCCGGCTTCGAGATGGCACGGGAAAAGTACGGCACGCTGACGCGGCAGGACCTGATGGCGCCGGCGATCGGCTATGCCAAGGACGGCTTCGTGCTAGAGCAGGGCGATGTCGCCTCGCTCGAAGGCGGCGCCGAGCGGCTGGCCAAGGACCCAGCGGCCGCTGCCATCTTCCTGAAGCCGGACGGCAAGCCTTATGCCATCGGCGAGCGCCTTGTTCAGGCCGATCTCGCCGCCTCGCTCTCGGCCATTTCGGAGCAAGGTCGCGATGCCTTCTACAAAGGACCGATCGCCGACGGCATCGTTAGGGCGAGCGCGGAGAAGGGCGGCATTCTGGTCAAGGCGGATTTCGAGAACTACGCGGTTCGCGAGCTCGAGCCGGTGACCTGCAACTACCGTGGCTATGAGATCACCTCCTCGCCGCCGCCGAGTTCCGGCGGCGTCATCATCTGCGAGATACTCAACGTGCTGGAAGGTTATCCGCTGTCCTATCTCGGTGCCGGTTCTGCCGAAACCGTCAAAGTCATGGTCGAGGCGATGCGCCATGCCTATGTCGATCGCAACTCGGCGCTCGGCGACCCCGACTTCGTCGACAATCCGGTCGAAAAGCTGCTCGACAAGAATTATGCGAAAGAAATCCGCGAAAAGATCGATCCGTTCCGGGCCGGCGTGTCGCAGGAATTGATGCCGAAGGGTTTTGGCGAGAGCCAGGAAACGACGCATTATTCGATCGTCGACAACGACGGCAACGCCGTCGCGGTGACTTATACGCTGAACGGTTCGTTCGGCGCCGGCGTTGTCGCCGACGGCACCGGCATCCTGCTCAACAACGAGATGGACGACTTTACCCAGAAACCGGGCGTGCCCAATCTCTACGGCCTCGTCCAGGGCGAGGCGAATGCGATCGAGCCGAGAAAGACGCCGCTGTCGTCGATGAGCCCGACCATCGTCGCCAAAGACGGCAAGCCGTTCATGGTCATCGGCAGCCCCGGCGGCTCGCGCATCATCACCATCACGCTGGAAGCGATCGTCAATGTCGTCGATCACGGCATGAACATCCAGGAGGCGATCGACGCGCCGCGCATCCATCACCAGTGGCTGCCCGACACGGTTTATATCGAACCGTTCGGCCTGTCGCCGGATACCGAAAAACTGCTTGCCGGCATGGGCTACCACCTCGATGTCGCCGAGGCGACCTGGGGCCAGGCGGCCGGTATCCTGGTCGGCGGCAAGAGCCTGGCCGAGATCGAAAAGGGCGGCGGCGCCCGCTACAATGGCGCTATCGACAGCCGCGCCGCATCCGGCGAGGCAATCGGATATTGATTTGTTTGGTCAGATGACCAAGGTGACGGTGGACGCAATCAGCATCACCGCCGCCACGCCGACGAACAAGGCATAGATACGCGGCCGATCGAGCAGAAGCGCATTTCCGGATATCCACGCCGCGGTGGCGCCGCCAAGCGCGTACAGGAAGCCGTTGCGGTGCCCCAAGGCCAGCGACGCGGCCATCAGCCCGCCGATGATGAGGGCGCCGAACACGATGATCACGGCGACCGCGTATTTCTCGAAATCGTTGCTGGCCACACCCGGACCCATTGCGTTCAACGTCGACAGGTCGTCCGGGTCGAAGGGGTTGGCCGACCCATATTCGTCTTGACCGACAGGCTCGCGCATCATTCATTCTCCTTGAAGCGGCAACAAATCATCAAGCCTTGCCGAGCGCAACTGGATCGCGCCGCGTGGAATGCGATCGGCACGGTCTTCAACACTTTCTGGCGGCGGCTTGCTACCGGTTTTTTGGATTTATGTCGGGTCGTCCTGCCGTTCCAGGCGATCTGCCCGGCTGGAATCGCCGGTCGGAGCCGTTTCAGCATGCAATGCGTTCATGCAGGAAAAATGATGCCAGAGGCCGCCGCCGCTGCCCCCTAGAACTTCATGCTGAGGCTGCCCTTGATGACGCGGCCTTCGCCATAGATGCAGCTGAGGTCTTGACTGCTGCCGGCCCTATAGCAAGTCGAGTAGTAGGTCTTGTCGAACAGGTTGGAGACGTTGAGCGCGGCCTGCCAGCCGTTCTTCTTGTAGCGCAGTGCCGCATCGACCAGCGTGCGGCCGGGCACGCTGGTTGCGTTCGCGTTGTCGCCGAAGCTTGCGCCGATGTAACGCACGCCGGCGCCGACGCTCAAGCCCTCAAGCATACCGCTGCCGACCTGGTAATTGGCCCACAGCGACGCCTGGTGTTCAGGCACCAGCGACGGGCGGTTGCCGACGACGGCGGGGGCATCCTTGGTTATCTCGGCGTCGAGATAGGTGTAGGCCGCAGTCATGCTCAGGCCGGATGCGAGGTCGGCATTGGCCTCGATCTCGAGGCCGCGATGGCGGACTTCTCCGGTTTGAACTTGAAACTGACCGACAGAGGTCACGACATTGGTCTTGCGCAGGTCGAACAGCGAAGCAGTGATGAAACCAGGGAAGAAGGTCGGTTCGTACTTCACGCCGACTTCGTATTGCTTTCCCAACGAAGGCTGGAACGCGTCTCCGGACTGGGACTGGCCGATATTGGTGGTGAAGGATTCGGCATAACTGGCATAGGGCGTCAGGCCATTGTCGAAAAGATAGCCGATGCCGGCATTGCCGGTGAAGGCATGGTCGTTCTGGTCGTAGCTGCCCCCGTTGCCGCTGCGGTCCTCATTGGTCTGGTCGATCCAGGCCTGTCGGCCGCCGAAAGTCAGCACCCAGTGGTCGGCGATCCTGGACTGGTTCTGCGCATAGAGGCCGACTTGGCCGATCGTCTCGACGCGATCCACAAGGATGCCGGCGGGTGGCGTGATCGGGATCGAGTAATCCGGGTTCAGGATGTCGAGATCTGGCCCTTGCCCATAATGGTTTATACCGTCGACGGACTGCCTGTTGTAATCGAGACCGAACAGCAGCTTGTTTTCGACCAGCCCGAAGTCAGCCTTGTATTCGGCCTGGTTGTCGACGCTGAACAGCCGTGCCGTTTCGTCCACCGTGAACAGGGTGCGCGCCATCGTGTGGTCGTCGATCATCGCCGGGCCGCCGAGCCAGTCTCCAAAATAGAGTTGCCGGTAGTCGGTATCCTGCTGGGAGTAGCGTAGGTTCTGCCGCACCGTCCAATGGTCGTCGAACTCGTGACTGAACTGGTAGCCGATCGAGCCGTGGTTGGCGTCGAAGCGGTCGAAGTCAGGCGAGCCGGTGAAGAAGCTGCGCGGCAGGCCGTAGCCCACGGGAAGGAACTGACCGGGCGCCAGCCTGTCCCACTGGTAGTTGGCGAGGATGGTGAGCGAGGTCTGCGCGTCCGGCTGCCATGTCAGCGCCGGTGCGACGAAGATGCGGTCGTTGCGCGAATAGTCGGTTTCGATCGCGCCGTTGCGCACCAGCCCGGTCAGCCGGTAGGACCACACGCCGGCCTCGTCGACCGGCCCGCCGATGTCGAGCCCGGCCTCGACCGTGTCGAAGCTGCCGTAGCTGAGGAAGCCGTCATAGATCGGCGTATCCGTCGGTCGCTTGCTGATGGCGTTGACCATGCCGCCGGCTTCGTTCTCGCCATAGAGGACTGATGACGGCCCCTTTAGCACTTCGACGCGCTCCAGCCCGTAGGGCTCGATCTTGAAACCCGAAAAGTCGATCACCTTCTGCGGCAGCCCGTCGCGGTAGATCGCCGAGGTGCAGAGGTCGAAACCGCGGATCAGGCACTGGTCGAAGCGGTTGTCGACGCCCCAAGGCGAGGTGGTGACGCCGGCAAGATAGGATAGCGCGTCCTCAAGCTGCCCGGGCTGGCGGTCGTCGAGTTGCTTGCGGGTCACCACCGACACCGACTGCGGAATTTCCCTCAGCGGCGTGTCGGTCTTCGAGCCGGTGGTGGTGTTCTTGGCGATATAGCCGTCATCCGGGCCGATCGGGCTGTCGGTCTGTCCCTCGATATTGATCGGGTTGAGCTCGACCGTATTTTCCTGCGCGAAGGCCTGGGTGCAGAGCAGGGTCGAGAGGCATGTCGCAGCGATCAGGGAGCCTTGGCTTAGAATGCCGTTTCGCCGACCTTTCGCACGATATGCGCTCAACCTCATCTCGATCACCCTCACTGTCTGCGAAGCGCGCGGCATCGATTCGGCCGGCGCAATAAATGTTGACTCTTTTAGTCATCTTCAATGTTGACTATTAAAGTCATGTTTCATAGTCAACCGGTATCGACCGACGGCAGCCAAATTCCGGAAATGCCCACACCGCGTTTGAAGGGAGAGACCAGGACCGTGCCTGAACGTCACATCCAGACGGCCATCCGCCCTTGCAACCGAATGACCCGGCGCGCGGCGCTCGGGCTTTTCGCGCTGCCCTTCGCCGGCGTTGCGCCCTCGACGGTCGAGGCGAAACCGCTGCGCATCGTCTGCCTGGATGACGGGCTGGCCGAGACCTTGCTCACGCTCGGCGTCAATCCGGTGGCCATTGCCGGTCGCGATGTCTGGGAGAACTGGGTGGTCGAACCGCCGCTGCCGCCGGAGATCGCCGATGTCGGCACCTTGCTGGAACCCAATCTCGAACTGCTGCAGCAGCTTGCCCCCGACATCATCCTGTCGATGCCGTATCTCGACGGCATCAAGCCGCTGCTCGAACGCGTCGCGCCGGTGACGACGATCGGGCTCTACACCGAAGCGGGACAGCCCTATCAGCGCGCCGTCGAGGCAACCCGCCAGCTGGCCGGGCTTGTCGGCAAGGAAAGGGAAGGCGAAGCGCTGATCACAGCGACGGACGCCTATTTTTCAGAAGTTCGCCGGGAGCTGGCGCCGCTTTCGGCGCGGCCGATCTATGTCGTCAGCTTCTTGGATCCGCGCAATGTGCGCGTCTACGGCAGGAAAAGCCTGTTTCAAGAGGTGTTCGACCGTATCGGACTGCGCAATGCCTGGACCGGCGAGACCAACTATTGGGGGTTTTCGACCGCCGGCATCGACGGCCTGGCGACCGCGAACGACGCGCGCCTTGCCTATCTCGAACCCTTGCCCGAGGGCGCCGGCGGCACGCTGACCGAAAGCCCGGTCTGGAACGCCATGCCTTTTGTGCGCAACCGCTCTATCATGCGTCTTCCCGCCGTCCTGATGTTCGGCGCGCTGCCGTCCGCCACCCGTTTTGCCCGCGTCCTGGCCAAGGCGATGACCGGGGAAGCTGCCAATGGCTGAAGACGCAGCGGCCGTAGCGGAAGACGGCAGGCTGGCCGGCCGGACATGGTCGCGCCGCATGTTCGGCAATCAGCCGGTGGTCGCGATCCTGCTCTGTGCGGTGCTGTCGGCGGCAGCGGTTGCTGCAACTGTCTCCAATCTCACCGTGCAGCTGCCTTCGGCACTTTGGCAGCAATCGCTCACCGCTCCCGATATCGAGGACATGCGGCAGGTTCTCGTCCATTATGCCTTTCTGCCCAGGCTTGCGGTCAGCCTTTTGTGCGGTGCCGCCCTTGGGCTAGCCGGAACCGTTCTGCAGCAGGTCTTGCGCAACCCGCTGGCCTCGCCGGAAACCGTCGGCGTCTCGGCCGGCGCCTATCTGGCTCTGGCATTGGCGACGCTTCTGGCACCCTCCCTGCTTGCCTATGGCCGCGAATGGGTGGCGCTTGCCGGCGCTTTTGTCGCCATATCGGCCGTCTTCGCCCTGTCCTGGCATAAGGGCCTGTCGCCGCTTTCCGTCGTGCTGGCAGGGCTGGTCGTCAGTCTCTATGCCGGCGCGGTTGGAGCAGCCCTCATCGTGCTGCGGCACGAATGGCTGACCAGCCTGTTTATCTGGGGCGCCGGTTCGCTCGGCCAGCAAGACTGGACCACGACGCTTTGGCTGTTGCCGCGCATCGGCGCTGCGGCTTTGGCGATCGGCCTCATGGTGCGGCCGCTCACCCTGCTTGGCCTCGACGATGAAGGCGCGCGCAGCCTCGGCGTTCCGCTTGGCGTGTATCGTTTCGCTGGGCTGGCTGCTTCCGTCGCACTCATCGCTTTCGTCGTCGCTGCCGTCGGCGTGGTCGGGTTCGTCGGCCTGGCGGCCGCGTCCCTTGCCCGCATCGGCGGTGCGCGCCGGCTGAGCCAACGGCTGGTCATGGCGCCGCTCATAGGTGCAGCGCTTCTGTGGGCCGCCGACCAAGGGGTGCAATTGGCGACCGGGGCGCAGGGCGACCTGCTGCCGACCGGCGCGATCACAGCCCTTCTCGGCGCGCCGCTGCTGCTGTGGCTGCTGCCACGCCTGGCGCTTGGCCTGGAGGTCCCGGCGCTCATCGAGGAGCGCCTGCCCAGAATAGGCCGGCCCGGCCTAGTGCTGGCGACGATTGGCCTGTCCCTGCTTCTGTTGCTTGGGCTGGCCTTGCTCTATGGGCCGGGGCCGGACGGCTGGACGTTCGCCTTCGGCGACCAGTTGCAGCCCTTGTTGTCGTGGCGCTGGCCCCGCGTGTCCGCCGCGTTTGCCGCCGGCGCTATGCTGGCGCTTGCCGGGCTGATGATGCAGCGGTTGACCGGCAATCCGATGGCGAGCCCCGAGGTGCTCGGCATCAGCGCCGGTGCGGCGCTCGGCATGATGGTGGCGCTGTTTTCGCTCTCCGATGCGGGCCGCCCGGCCCAGACCGCGGCGGCGACCGTCGGCGCCTTCGCCGCTCTGCTGGTGACGCTGGCGATCGGGCGGCGCGCCGCCTATGCGCCAGAGCGCCTGCTGCTGGCCGGCGTGGCTTTGACGGCGCTGTTCGATGCGCTGATCCTGGTGCTGACCGCCACCGGCGACCCGCGCGCCGTGAAGCTCCTCAACTGGCTTACCGGCTCGACCTATGGCGTCGATGCCAGTGCTGCGCTTCTGACCGGCGCCATCGCTTTTTGCCTGTTGCTGCTCGCGCCGCTTTTCCTGCGCTGGCTGGATATGCTGCCGCTCGGATCCTCCACCGTCCAGTCGCTTGGCGTCGATGTGCCCAAGACCCGGCTTCTCGTACTGCTGATGGTTGCTGCTCTCACCGCCGCATCGACGCTGATCGTCGGCCCGCTGACCTTCATCGGCCTGATGGCGCCGCATCTCACCCGCCGCCTTGGGATCGCCCGTGCGCTGCCGCAAGCCGCCGGCGCGGTGCTGGTTGGGGCTTTGATCATGGTCGCCGCCGACTGGATCGGTCGCACCGTCATCTTCCCGCGCCAGGTTCCGGCCGGGCTCGTCGCCACGCTGATCGGCGGCCCGGTGCTAATGTGGTTGCTGCGCCGCCGCTGATCCCGATGCAAGAGGCACCACCCATGTCCGAACGACTGGTTTCGACACCCGCATTGATCGCCGACACCACAGTCCACGATCTTGCTCCTATGCATGGCGGCGATCCCTACCGGATATTCCTGCATGTGCCGGCAAAGCCAGAGCCACAGGCCGGCTGGCCGGTTCTCTACATGACCGACGGCAACGCCGTGATCGCCACCGCCGTCGATGCCATGCGCGCCCAGGCGGGTTACCCGCTCGGCACCAATGTCGAGGAGGGGATCGTCGTCGCCATCGGCTATCCCGTGGCGGGCGCCTACGACCCGCCCAGGCGGTCATGGGATCTCGGACCGCCGCCCGGCAAGACCTATCCGCCATTCCATGATGGTGGCCCGGAGGTCAGGACCGGCGGGGCGGAAGAGTTCCTCGCCTTCATCGAGGACGAATTGAAGCCGTGGGTGGCGAACCGCACCAGGATCGACAGTGGCCGGCAGGCGCTTTACGGCCACTCCTTTGGCGGGCTGTTTGCGCTCTATGCCCTGTTCACTCGCCCTCTCGCCTTCCAGACCTGGATTGCTACCAGCCCGGCCATCTATTGGGAGGATCGCCTCATCGACCGCTTTCTGCGGGCGTTCGAGGCCGCCGTGCCGGATGGCTTGAGGATGCAGGTGATCCTGTCGGCCGGCGAATACGAGACCGAAAAGCTGGCGCCGTTCCAGATCGGTGCTGCGGATGAGGCAAAGCGCCTGGAGCACAAGAAGCTGACGCGCACCGACGAATTCGCGCGGCAGATGGCGGAACGCCTCTGCGCGATCCCTGGACTGAGCGCCGGTTTCGAGCTGCATGCCGGCGAAAACCACATGTCCATCCTGCCGGTCACGGTCAACCGTGCCGTTCAGGCGGCGTTCGCGGTGCATCGTCCCTAAACGCAGGTGCTCGGGGCGCGCCAACGCGGCGCCGAGGGCGCCTCTTCCGATCGCAGATCCGTGTGTGCCCGATATGAGGTCCGCTTGAGGTGACTATCGGGCCTGGCGACGGTGGCGCGCAAGTCTCGCCCTCGCAGGGCTTGCTGGAGATGTCGGTGGCGAAGATTGGCCGGCGCCACTTGGGGGGGCGTTGGGGTAAGTTTGCCTGATAGGCGCCGGCCAGGCGGAAATCAGGTCCACCGCAAGGGAATATAGCAGGCGTGGCGAGCGATGGCAGTGGTGTGATCGCGGAAGGTCGTTCGCGCTTCCCGGATGCGGTGACCCATTATGGGTCAACATGTCTGGCACCTGAATTGCACCGCAGGCAATGCCGGGTAACACCCCGGCATCGTCCCCGAATATGGGGCCTCGCCGCTTCGCAAATGGAGCGGTGGGCCTTTTCGGCTAGGACATCGGCGCGGGGTACGATTTGAAAGTCCGCCGCTCTGGCGCATGAGCATGGGATGATTGACCCTGCCCACTTTCCTTCATACGCCTTTTGCACGGCGGCAACATCCAGCTTGCCCATCTTGAGTATTGCCGCATCGCGCGGCCGGCCTTTTCCTTGTCGGCATCGAGCAGCATGTCGATCAGCGGCACCCAGTTGACCTGCCATGACGGGCCAAAGCGATCCTTCAGCCAGCCGCACGGTCCCGGCTCGCCGCCGCCTGCCAGAAGCGCATTCCAGTAGCTGTCGACCTCAGCCTGGTCCTTGCACTCGACGAGGAACGACACCGACTCGTTAAACTTGAACTGCGGTCCGCCATCGATGGCGGTTAAGATCAGGCCATCGAGCTGGAACTCGATGGTCATGATCTCGCCTTCCGGTCCGGGGCTGTCCTTCAGATAATGCGACATGCGCATCACCTTGAGTTCGGGAAGATCGAAACGCGAAAGTCGACGACCTCCATCGCATTGAAGTACCAGAGATTTGGCGAGATGCGGGTGCGGATGGTCATCATGTCCTCCTGTGGCGTGTTGCCCTGCAAGGACGTGTTGAGGACTTCGGGTTCCGACATTCGTGGAGATAAAAACTGACCGTACTCCGAACGGGCCTCGCGTTCGGCTTCACGACGCTCCCGCTGGCGTCGTCTATCTTCGTACTGTTGTCGGCCGAGGCAAGGATGCTGGTCGGCCTTGCGAACAGGCTGATGCCGGTGATCGAGTGATGTGGGCATGAAGTGCCAAGAGCACTGCAGGCGGCTCAAGCCTGCCTGCGCGGCTCGGACGGAACGGAACAACTGTGTGCTATGCTGAGCAGCTTTCGGCAATCTTCCGATATATATTCGGGTAATAATCTTTTCCCTGAATGGGCGTGGGGAACCGGACTTCTACCCGTGTGCGGCCAGAGGTGATGCCGGTGAAGTCGATGCGCCCAATCGCGGTGGTCTCGTTGCCAAGCGTGAGCTGGACTGTTCGCATACTTTCAAATTCTTCCTTCTTCCAATATCCGCCGCTGCGTATCTTGAGGTATGAACAATCGGAAACCGCCTTGTAGTTACCAGAAACGTCGAAGGAACCGGATGGGCTTTCGGGATAGCTCTGGCAACCGGCTGCCGTCAGGCAAACCGCTATCGCAGTCAACGTGCGTTTCGTTGTTAAGTCCTCCATACGCGCATCGTCTCACGCGGCTCGCCTGCATACAAGCGCCTTGGCGGCTTTTGGAATATGCAGCCTGTCGCATATCCTATTGAATTTGCTCGGGTGAAATGGTGCCCAGAGGCGGATTGCGCTCGGCAGCAATCTAGGGTTTTTCTGACTGTCCATCTGATGTTACACACGCCTGTATCACACTGTGCTGAGTTGGCTGTAACTGTTAGGCTATTGGTTGCGGCTCATGAATGCGGGTTCGCCGATATTCATAATCGAGTGTGGGGGATGAGATGGGACGTGGCAGCTATTTGGGTGGAAGCACAGTAATCAATCCGGGCAGCGGATTTTTTAGTCACAGTGGCGGGCCGGGGCGCAACGCGCGGAAGGACGACGGGCGGGACCAACTCGGACCTGCAAAACCAGGCAGTAAGTGTAATTTCGGCCCACTTCGATCTGCCAAAAAGCGGAAGAAACCTCAGTCATCGAGTTCAAAGTGAAGAGCCCGGGGGACAAAGCCCTGGAGAAACAAGCGAAGCAAAAGAGACGACTGGCAAGTGAGGTCAACGAACTGCGGAATTTGATTGTGGCGAGTGTAATCACCGCTGATCAACGTGTCTCAAATTTGGAGCGAGAGCTCGCGAATGCACGATCCTATAGAGCAAGATGCCTGAATGCGCGTAAGATGATCGGAGAAGTCGACTTTGAGCAAGAAGCTGTTGAAACCACAGCACGAGAACTTAGAGCCCTTGCAGAATCTCTGTCGCTAAAGAGCAGAGCGAACTCCGCTCCTGTAAACAAGAGGAAGCTCGGGCGAAAGGTAAGTAAACCGAGCGGTGCGAGGAGGTCCGGCCCAAAGCCGTAAAGCCGTTATCCCGGATCCGACGGGTCGCTCGCGCGAGACATCAAAATTCCGCGACCAGCCGATCCCGCGGGTCAGCGGAATGCGTTGGCTTATCTTCTTGATCTTGTTGGTATGTACAGAGTGCCCTTCCCGACAGTTCATTCCGGAGACATGGGTTACACTTTCGGCCCTTTGCAAGGAGAGCAAGGGTGCCTTGGAGTATAGCCAAATGGATGAGCGGCAGAAGTTCATCGCGCGGGTTCTGGATGGAGAGAAGATGGCGGTGCTGTGCAGGGATTTCGGCTTCACGACGCTCTCCCACCGGCGTCGTCCACCCGGCTGCGGGAATCGCCGCCTCAGTTGGATTCAACCATCGGCGCGCCGCTGTGAGCGCGGCGCCACCGGATCTCAATGGTAACGTTTGTTATTCGGCGCGAGCCGGCGGCAGTTCGAACAGGTTGGCGCCATTCTCCTGGCCTCGCTCGACATAGCCAATTATTCGAAACCATTTTGCGACATCCGGTCTCTGGAGCCAGCTGCGCGAGTGGATGGGAAGGTTGCCGGCGAGCGCCTGGATATGGCGAATGTGCCGCTTGCAGAAGCGAACGGTCGCGGCGCTGAAGAAATCCTCCTGTGCGGCGAATAGCGTATCGGCAGCGTCGCTATGCTCGTGCCACGCGATGATCGCCACGGTCTTTTCACCCTGGACAAGCGCATGAGCACGGCCCTCTTTCAAGTTCATCATAAGATTGTCGTACGCGATCTTGCTGTCCTTGCCGGCCGCGGCGTACTCGTCCGATATCCGCTTGGACAGATCACGGAAAAGGGCTTCCAGATCTCCAACCGTTGCTGCGCGTGCTCTCATTTCTCCTCCTAGAGCCCAGAGGCAGTTTGCCCTAAGCATAGGGGATCACCAAGCAAATCAAATCCGTCATCGGCCCGATGCGAGCAAAGATGTTTCGTCGGGCGAGGCCGGCTGTGTTGCAAAATGGTGCCCTGAGGTGGAATCGAACCACCTCTGGGGTCGAATTTCTCCAGGCAGGCGAGGGATATGACGCGCCAGGGGCCAGCTTGGGATCCGTCACGCACGCCGCGGTTCGTCCTTTGCACGCGGGGCGTTGTCCTCAGCCTTTGCGCCGCTTGGACTTATCTTCTTCCGACATGGGCTTTCCTTGTTCGGTGCTCTCGCCAATCCCGGACTTGGCTGCCAAACTATAAAGAAGGCCTGCCACGACAAGCACCAAAAGCGTGCCGAGGGCCGCCACCTGCCACAGACCGAGCCCGCACGCCACGCCAATTGCGCCGGACAGCCACATGCCTGCACCGGTCGTCAGCCCGTGGATCTCGCCTCTCGAAAACAAAATCGATCCGGCGGCAAGGAACGCGACGCCAGCGGTAACCGCTTCGACAACACGAATCGGATCCACCTTCACCGATTCCTGCAGAAACATCGGCGCGTGAACGATTTCAATCGTCAGAATACCGAAAGTAGCCGCTGCCACGCAGATCAGGATATGGGTGCGAAGGCCAGCAGGCCGATTTCGCCATTCGCGTTCGAAACCGATCGCAGCACCGAAGATCGACGCCAGTAGAAGCCTGGCCGCAATAACCGGAAACGGGACGTATGTCGGATGGCCGAATTCTTGGAGGAGTTGTTGCATGAGTAACCCGGGCTGACCGGACACAACGTGCCCGGACCGGCCAGGTTCCCCAAGGTTTCCTGGAGGGAGCGCCGGCCTCCACCTTATGGCGCACGATCCGATCGACACGCTGGGAAAGGCCCGGCACAATATGCTCATTAAGGCGGAATGCAGTTGCGGCAATGTCCGCTATTGCCGTTCGGCCGACCTGACGATGGTGTATGGCGGCGGGTTCGGTCCGCTAAAGCTGGAGTTCGATTGCAGCCGGTGCAGGCCGGAGATCAAAGTCACGCTGCTCGAAGTTCATCCCGAACCACAGCTTTTTCATAAGTTTCTGAATTTATTTGGGAAAATTGGTGCCCAGAGGCGGATTCGAACCACCGACACGCGGATTTTCAGTCCGCTGCTCTACCAACTGAGCTATCTGGGCCTGTTCCGGCACGCGGGCAGTGTTGCACACCGGATTTCTTGAAAGCGCCGCAGGCGCCCCTTGAAAGCGCGTGGGTTATAGCACGGGAATCCGGCCTGTCCAGCGCTTAAGCGTTGATTTCGAGCGGGAGACCAGCAGTTGTTCGACAGGCTGATTCATGGGGCACGGTCGGGACCAGCGGACTGCTCTGAACGGCCTCATTTGGGAGGGTCACCGTCCGTTTCGTCCTCGTCGTCGCGGGCCGAAATGACGTAGGCGCCCTTGAGCCAGCGGTTGAGGTCGATGTCCTTGCAGCGTGTCGAGCAGAACGGGTAGGTCTCGCGCGCCGACGGCTTGCCGCATTCGGGGCATGGCCGCTTGGGGCGCAGCGGCGTGACTTTGTCGTCCGAGCTCATGGCCGCCCCGAACTCATAGCCGCTCCGAAACTCATGGCCGAACTGACTGCCAGTTGGCGTGCACCTTGAACCCCTCGCCGGTCAGAAGCGCCACCGTCTCATAGAGCGGCAGGCCGACGACGTTGGTGTAGGAGCCGACAAGCTTGACGACGAAGGCGCCGGCCAGCCCCTGGACGGCATAGCCGCCGGCCTTGCCGCGCCATTCTCCTGAGGCCACATAGGCGTCGATCTCGGCGCGCGGCAGCCGCTTGAAACGCACCCTGGTCTCGACCAGCCGCTGGCGCAGCTTGCCGGCCGGCGTGATCAGGCAGATGCCGGAATAGACCCGATGCGAACGGCCGGACAGCAGCCCGAGGCAATTGGCTACGTCGTCGAACGTTTCGGCCTTGGGCAGGATGCGCCGGCCGACGGCGACCACCGTGTCGGCGGCGAGCACGAAGCTGGGCGCATAGTCCTCTTCCGTCTGCAGTGAGGCCAGCGCCTTCTCGGCCTTTTCCTTCGACAGGCGCTTGGCCAGCGAGCGCGGATGCTCGGCGCGCAGCGGCGTCTCGTCGACACCGGCCGGCAGCACGCGATCCGGCTCGATGCCGGCCTGCTGCAACAGCTCGATCCGGCGCGGCGAACCCGAGGCAAGCACGAGCTTCTGCAAAATGCTCATCGCGATCCCGGCCGAACTCTGACGATCTTACTTGAAACGGTAGGTGATGCGGCCCTTGGTCAGGTCGTATGGTGTCATCTCGACCAGGACCTTGTCGCCGGTCAGCACGCGGATGCGGTTCTTGCGCATGCGGCCGGCCGTGTGGGCGATGATCTCGTGTTCGTTTTCGAGCTTCACCCTGAACATCGCGTTGGGCAACAATTCCGTGACGACACCCGGAAACTCGAGGACTTCTTCCTTCGGCATTCGATACCTTTGCTTGGATGGGGATTCCCAGCGCCCCGGCCGGAATTTGGGCGGAACCTATATGATAATCGTGCGCTTGTGAACATGCTTAATCAGCGCGCTTTTTTTGCTTCCGACGCCAGAAAACGGCCGCCGATCCGCGCCTTTAGCCGTTCGCGCACTTCACGATAGGCGGCCATGATCTGCTCACGCGTGCCGCCCACGCCGGTCGGGTCCGGCATCGGCCAGTATTCGACATCGACGGCAAGCGAGCGGGTAAGCTCGAGCGCGGTGTGATGCGCCTCCGGCGACAGCGTGACGATCAGGTCGAAATAGTCGTCCTCAAGATCGTCCAGTGTCCTCGGGTGTCGTCCACCCAGCGAAAGCCCATCCTCGGCCAGCACGGCGTCGACGAATGGGTCGCGTTCGCCGCCGCGCACCCCGGCCGACGCCACGAAAGTGGTCGCCGGAAGCATTTGGCGCGCCAGCATCTCGGCCATCGGCGAGCGCACGGCGTTCATGCCGCAGACAAACAGGATCGAGCGGGGCAGGATCGAGCGGGGCAGAGGGGCTGGCAGTTCAGCCTCGCCAGTGCAGCACGCAGACCAGCGTGAACAGCCGGCGCGCCGTGTCGAAATCGATATCGATCTTGCCGGCCAGCCGGTCCATCAAGGTCTGCGAGCCATCGTTGTGCAGGCCGCGCCGGCCCATGTCGATCGCCTCGATCTGGCTGGGGGTCGAGGTGCGGATGGCGTCGTAGTAGCTTTCGCAAATCATGTAATAGTCCTTGACGATGCGCCTGAGCGGCGTCAACGACAGGATGTGGGTGACGACCGCCGTGCCGTCCTCGCGCGTCACCGCGAAGACCAGGCGGGATTCGGCCAGCGACAGTTTTAGCCGGTAAGGCCCGGCGCCGTCGTCATTGACCGGCTGGAAGCGGTTCTCCTCGATGAGGTCGAAGATCGCCACCGCCCGCTCATGCTCGACATCGGGCGTCGAACGGCCGATCGATTCGTCGAGTTCGACATCGATCAGCCTGCCATGGGTTCGATCGTAGTCGGACATGTCAGTCTACATGTTCAGCCGTATGGCGACGGAGCGTCCATGCGCGTCGAGGCCTTCCGCCTTGGCCAGCGCGATGGCCGCCGGCGCCAGCGCCCGCAACTGCTCCGGCCCGAGCTTCAGGATCGAGGTGCGCTTGACGAAATCGAGCACCGACAGCCCGGATGAGAAGCGCGCCGAGCGCGCCGTCGGCAGCACGTGGTTGGAGCCGCCGACATAGTCGCCAATCGCTTCCGGTGTGTGGCGGCCGAGAAAAACAGCACCTGCATTGCGCATCCGCGCCAGGAAGGCTTCCGGCTCGTCGATCGCAAGCTCGACATGTTCGGCCGCGATGCGATCGACCAGCGGCAGTGCTGCCTCGATTTGGGGAACGAGGATGACGGCGCCGAAATCGCGCCAGCTCGCCGCCGCCGTCTCGGCGCGCGGCAGGCTTTTCAACTGGCGTTCAACCGCCTGTTCGACCGCCGCGCCGAAGATGGGATCGTCGGTGATCAGGATCGACTGCGCCGACACGTCATGCTCGGCCTGGGCAAGCAGGTCGGCGGCGATCCAGTCCGGATCGTTGCTTCCGTCGGCCACGACAAGCACTTCCGAAGGCCCGGCGATCATGTCGATGCCCACTGTGCCGAAGACCTGGCGCTTGGCCGCGGCGACATAGGCATTGCCGGGGCCGACGATCTTGGCGACCGGCTTTATCGTCTCGGTGCCATAGGCCAGCGCCGCGATCGCCTGCGCGCCGCCGACGCGGTAGATTTCGGAGACGTCGGCGAGGTCGGCGGCCACCAGCACCAGTGGAGGTATGGCGCCGCCGGAGGCAGGCACGGCGATGGCGATGCGCTCGACACCGGCGACCTTGGCCGGTATGGCGTTCATCAGCACCGAGCTTGGATAGCTTGCCGTGCCACCCGGCACATAGAGCCCGACGGCTTCGATCGCCGTCCAGCGCCAGCCGAGCTCGACGCCGGCAGCGTCCGTATAACGGTCGTCCTTCGGCCGCTGCCGCTGGTGATGGGCGCGGATGCGGTCGCGGGCGAATTTGAGCGCTTCGATCGTCTGCGGATCCGCTGCGTCGTACGCCTTGGCAATGTCATCCTCGGAGACGGCAATGCCGAGCTTGATCAGGTCGCCGCCGCCGAATTTTTGCGTGTAGTCGACCAGCGCCGCGTCGCCCTCGGCGCGCACTCGTGCGATGATCTCGCGCACCACGGCATCGACATCAGCCGAGACTTCCCGCTTGGTCAAAAGGAACGCGGCAAAACGCTGCTCGAAATCGGCATCGGACAGGCGAAGGGTGATGGCCATCTTGCGCTGCTCAGGCTCTGTGGAAGGGGCGCGAGGTCGCTTCCCAGGCACCACCGATGTCGGCGAGCCGCGCCTCGATGCACTCGACATCGAGCATGATCGCGCCACCGCCTGAAAAGATCAGCTCGACAATGCCGGCCGGCTTGTCGAGGGCGAGAAAGCTGATCGCCAGCAGCGACAGCACCTCATCAGGTTTGTCGCGGGCAATGCCGCTGGTCTTGGCGCCCAGCACCCGGTCGAAATGCAGCACACTTTGCCGCCGCTCATTGTGCTGACGGAACAGGCCCGATTTCGCCTCCCAGACGAAGCGGTTCATGGTCACCACGAAGCGCTTGGCCGCGGGCATGTATTCGAGGTCGCCGACCTTCAGCACGGCGTCCTGGACATGGGCCGAGACGATGCTCAGATCCTGATCGTCGAGCGCGACAAGCTTGAGAGCCATGCGGATTTCACACCTGAAAGTTGACAATTCAACCTTCTGTTAGGCGGTCTTTTCGGTCCGCGCAACCGCGCCGCAAACCTTGCGAAATCGCCTAGCCGGAAATCCGCTCGATCACCGCGCCGCAGCCGGACAGCTTTTCTTCCAGCCGCTCGAAGCCGCGGTCGAGATGGTAGACGCGGTTGACCGTGGTCTCGCCTTCGGCCGCCAGGCCGGCGATGACCAGCGACACCGAGGCGCGGAGGTCGGTCGCCATGACCGGGGCGCCCTTCAGCTTCGAGACGCCGTCGACGATCGCCGTCTGGCCGGAAAGCGTGATGTGGGCGCCGAGCCGGGCAAGCTCCTGCACGTGCATGAAGCGGTTCTCGAAGATCGTCTCGGTGATGCGCGATTTGCCCTTGGCCAAGGTCATCAGGCCCATGAACTGCGCCTGCAAATCGGTCGGGAACGCCGGGAAGGGCGCCGTCGCCACGTCGACCGGCGCAATGCCGGCGCCGTTGCGCCTGACGCGGATGCCGGAATTGGTCTGCGTGATCTCGGCACCCGTCTGGGAAATCACGTCGAGCGCGGTCTGCAACAGGTCGGCGCGTGCGCCTTCGAGCACGACGTCGCCGCCGGTCATCGCGACGGCCATCGCATAGGTGCCGGTCTCGATGCGGTCGGGTATCACCCGGACGCGCGCACCCGACAGCGCTTCAACGCCGTCGATGGTGATGGTCGCGGTGCCGGCGCCGGAAATCCTGGCGCCCATGGCGTTGAGGCAATCGGCGAGGTTGACGATCTCGGGCTCGCGGGCGGCGTTTTCGAGCACCGTCTCGCCTTTGGCCAGCGAAGCCGCCATCATCAGCACATGGGTGGCACCGACCGATACTTTCGGGAAGACGTAGCGGTTGCCGACAAGACGGCCGTTCCTGGTCTTGGCGATGACATAGCCGGTGTCGACGTCGATATCGGCGCCAAGCACCTGAAGGCCTTCCAGGAAAAGATCGACTGGGCGCGTGCCGATGGCGCAGCCGCCGGGCAGGGAGACCTTGGCCTCGCCCATACGGGCAAGCAGCGGCCCGATCACCCAGAAAGACGCGCGCATCTTCGACACCAGCTCGTAGGGTGCCGTGGTGTCGACAATGTTGCGGGCGGAAAAATTGATGGTGCGCGAATAGCCTTCTTGCTGCTTTTCGCGGCGGCCGTTGACCGAATAGTCGACGCCATGATTGCCGAGGATGCGGATAAGCTGCTCGACATCGGCCAGGTGCGGCACGTTTTCCAGGGTCAGCGTGTCGTCGGTCAAAAGCGAGGCGATCATCAGCGGCAGCGCGGCATTTTTCGCGCCCGAGATCGGAATGCTTCCGGCAAGCTTGTTGCCGCCGACAATTCTGATGCGATCCATGGAAGAAACGTCCCCTCGGCCGAAAGGCCGGTTTTCAATCGGTTGAGTCTGTTGTGGCCGGTCTAGACCATTGGCCGGCTTGGTTCAAGAAACAGGATTTCGGGCTTGGGCCCAGCCTGTTGATATAGGTCAATCCTTTTGCGTTTCCCTTAAGGCATCGAGCCCGTCCGGCCGCTTGTCGGCGTCGCCAGTGCGCCGCGAGCGCGACTGCGCCTTGCGCTTCTGCAGATTGGCGCGCAATTGCTCCGCGAGCCGGGTCTTGCGGTCGGTCTTTTTCGATGGACCGCTTTTGTCAGGTGGAATTATCGTGTCGTTCATGGTTCCGTCCCGGCTGACGCTTAAAGCGACGTGCGTCCGCCTGGACGCACAAAGTACGCTTTAATACTTTTTATCTCGCCAATCCGTTCTCAAGGGATAGCCAACATTGTGGCGCCGCCATGTCCGGAAAACCCGCCGGAGCGGGCTTTCACAGATGACTTGCGCTTGGCCTTGCGCTTGCCGGTTCGATATGGCAGAAGCCCCGCCATCAGCGGCTGCGGTAGCTCAGTGGTAGAGCACTCCCTTGGTAAGGGAGAGGTCGAGAGTTCAATCCTCTCTCGCAGCACCAGTTTTCCTGAAGACTCTCAATAGTGTGCTTCGCCTGGTCATTTCTTCTTTCCGGCACCAGCAGGCGAACGAAGGCGCAACACGGCACCAGTATCCGTGGATTTTCCGTGGACTTTATCCCCGTTGCATTTACGAGTCGTGCGGAAATTCAAGCCGTCGACGAGGAGTGACGATGTGTCTCCCGTCGGCTAAAAGACGCGATGCCTGTTGTGGTCTTAATCGGATTGTTTGCGCTCTTGGCGATCGGCAAATTGTTTGAGCCGCTGATCGGTGGGATCGGTTTCTTTTTGTTGATTGGTATCGGGCTGCCCTGCATTATGGCCGCCTACTATTATGCTTGGGACCTTCGGAACCGAGACAAGTTTCGCAGAAAGTGACGGGCAGCCTGCCGAGCGCAAGCTGATGCTGGGTCAAACCTAAGCTGGATCCTGCTACAATCCCCTATGGCCGCTCGATTAGTGGTTATCCTGGTGCTGCTTTTCGCCTTCGCCTACGGATTCGCAAAACTCGTGGAACGTTATGGCGACGCTGGCGACAAGCCCTCTCCGTGTGAACAATGGCCGCATCCTGATTGTCCAGTCCCAAGCGCGCCTCCTCAGGAAGAAACTAAGCCTTGAGCGGGCGCGACCTCAAACGTCAGCGTTGATATGCCGTGGCAGCGGGTTCGCGCCGCGCCACCGGAACAAGAATTGCTCCGCCCCGTTTTAGATAAGTAAGCAACCCGTGGCGGCAGCAATCAAGCACCGCAGCTGAAGGTTGCTCGGAGGCTAATATGGGTAAGCAACTTACATCGGCTGCGGCAGGCATCCTTCTGCTCGTTGGTGTCAGCGCCGCCGCTGCTCAGGACGTCATCATTCAACCCGAGCAGGACACTGTGATCCGGGAATACGTGAAAAAGAAACCGTTGGCATCCCTCAGCCTTCCCGGCGTGGAGCTCAACATCGGCACTGCTCTGCCCGAGACAGTCGAGCTCTACGAGGTGCCGGACGTTCAGTACCGCTACGTAGTCATCGACGGCCGAACCGTCCTGGTCGATCCAGGTACCCGCAAGATTGTGAAGGTCTACGATTGACTTGACCCCTCCCGCTGAAGCCCGTCATGCCGAAAGGTGCGGCGGGCTGGCGCCTTCTCAGGCTCGGCTTGGACTTCTTCTGTGATGACTTCGAAGCGAGTAAGCCGGGAAAGACCGAAGCTCGTTGAGATGGCGACGTCATTCGCATCGCATCCCGTCGCCATCAGGATTCTGCCGATACGAGGCTGGTTATGCCGTGCATCAAAGGTGAACCAATGGCCGCTGAGATAGGCTTGGAACCATGCGTTGAAATCCATGGGATACGGCATCGGCGGTATCCCGATGTCGCCGAGGTAGCCGGTGCAATATCGCGCCGGAATGTGCATGCAACGGCACAGCGTGATTGCCAGATGCGCAAAATCACGACAAACGCCGGCCCGATCGGTTAGCGCGCCGTAGGCGGTCCGCAGCGTGTCCGCGGCCTGGTAGTTGAAGGCGATGTGTTCGTGAACGAAATCACAGATCGCCTGGACGCGCGCCCATCCGGGTGCGGTGTTGCCGAAATTTGGCCCAAGCGAAGTCGCCAAGCCGATCGGTATCGCAATAGCGACTGCCGAGAAGAAACCTGAGCACGTAGTCGGGCAGCTCTTTGATATCGTGCTGGATTGCGTCGGCGACCACAATTTCTGGCTTACCGGTGTCATAGATTTCGAAGTTCGTTGATATCGTCGTCAGCCCGGCGGGCGCTTCTATTCTCGTGCATAGATTGCCGAAAGCGTCGATATAGCCGCGGGCCTCGCTCGGGCGATCGAAGCCGATGATTTGTTCTGTCAAAAGATCGATGCGACGTGAAGGATGGATCTCAAGGACGAGCAGCATCGGTGTCGGCTGCGGACATTCGTAGGCAAGCTTGAAACCGGCGCGGATACGCATGGCAGCTCCAACGCGTTGATTTCAGCAAACTCCAGACTGTCCGAACAGTTCCGCAAAACATTAGGGTTCTCTAATTTCCATTGGTGCCGGCTTCCTTCACCACCTTGACCTCCACCGTCATGCCGAGAAAACTCGACGTGCTGCCGGAGTAGCTTCCAGAAAGAGGGATGGCTTGCTGCGGGTGCCTGGCGACGGCCACCCTGATCAGATCCCGGTTGCCGACAATGCCATTGGTGGGATCGAACTCGACCCAGCCCGCGCCAGGCAAATAGACCTGGCACCAGGCATGCGTCGAACCGCCGCCGAGGACAGAAGCACTATCGCGGTTCGGCACATAGACATAGCCAGTCACAAAACGCGCGGCAAAACCCAGCGAACGAACTGCTTCCATCATAAACAGCGCAAAGTCCCGGCATGTGCCTCGACGCAGGTGCAACGTCATGAGCGGCGGTTGCGTCCCTGGTTCAGTTCGACGGGAATACACAAAGCTCTCGTGGATGGCATAGCAAAGCGTCATCAACAATTTGCCCGTCTCGGTATGCCCTCTGGCACTCACGAACTGTCGTGCCCATTTGCCGATCTCGTCGCCGTCATCGAGATGATGGCGCTCCATGGTTTGAGTGAGGTCGGTTGCCTCGTCGGGATCATAGGAGAAGGGATAGCTGAGTGCCGCTTCATCGATCCGGAAATCAGGCGCATGCTGCGGTGTGTGATCGAGCCGAATGTCTGTCACGAAACGCAGTTCGTCTTCGGAGCCCTTGAAGTCGACTACCGCAACGCAGTTTCCGAAAACGTCGTGGATCCAGCGAATCTCTTTGGGCTCGGGGTTCACAAACAGCGCGTGATCGAGAAGTCGCTGATCGAAACTATCGCGCGGCCTGAACATCAGCCGGTGCTCGCCAAACGTCACCGGTTGCGTGTAGCGATAGACGGTCGTGTGCTTGACTGAAAAAATCGGCATTGGCTTGCGTCGACCACCTGCGATATCAGCGCAATCATATAATCTTTTTCGATGTGCAGCGGACAAAATGGAGTCCTCCGCCTCGACCGGATCGCATCAGGCGCCGTAGGCCTAAGCCTTTTGCAATCTCCAATTGGTAGACTCTCTCAATGCCCCGGAACTTAATCTTTGCGCCAAGGAGGGGCCAAGGCGAGGAACGTCGCAAACGGGAGGAAGTAATGAACGAAGACTACGATCTGGCCATAGGTCACGACAAGCCCTACGAAATAGCTGCTTTCGCTGAAAAGCATGGCCTTACGATAGGGGCTGCCGAGCTGATCCTTTTCGCCTATAGCCCGTCCCGAGCGGCGTGCGATACTGCCGCAACCGCTTTCCTCACGGCAGTCGCCGCACAAGCCAACAGACAATCGGCGCGCTAGCTCTCGTTCCGAACATCCTGAAAGCGACGGTGGCGTAGATCACCTCGCCACCGTCGCATACACGTCGCCCGCCGCTCATTTCGGAGCGGCAGGCTTTGGACGGTGCCGAAGGCTGCGCCGATCGACGGCGCAGCCTTCTGAACGCTCAGGTGAGGCTTCTGGACCAGTCGTCTATCTGGCGCTCTGCCTCTTCCTTGGCAATTCCATACCGCTCCTGAATACGTCCTGCGAGTTGGTCACGATTGCCCTCGATGCGATCAAGGTCATCGTCCGTGAGGTCGCCCCATTGCTCCTTGGCCTTGCCTTTGAACTGCATCCATTTTCCCTTGATTTGATCCCAGTTCATGGATTCCTCCTTTGTTGTCTGGAGGAAATGCAAATGGACACCACACGTTCCCGAACGGCGGATCGCCCATGACGATTATTATGGGCGACGCAGCAAAAGCCGCCGGCCGGAGCCAGCGGGGCGGAGAAGGGGATCGAATGGAACCGTCCGCGTCTTGAAATCACGCTCGACAGAAAGGTTCCCCAGCGGGATCAGCTGGCGCGCGCCAAGGCGATCGATATGACGTTGTCTGCATCCGCCCCCGGTAGATCGAACAACATCGGAAGTTGGCGGGTCATGGCCATTTCAACGATCAACTCTTCAATGGAAGCTGTCGGCAGGTCGGTCTCGACACTATTCGAGATCATCGAGGCAAGCTTGTGGACTGGCACTGGTGCCGACTTCGCACGATCGTCGAGCAACCTGCTGATTTCGATTACAACGTCTGCGTCAATGCTCTTTGGCAATTCGCGCATGGCTTTTCCTCCCTGCCCGTATCATGCGCGTGCCAGAGGGCTGAGTCTCGAAAAATCGACGTATGGAACCGAAGGCGTGCGTCGGTCCGATTGCTTTGCTGCGTCAGGGCTGAGGCGAAAAAGCGAAGTGCACTGGTGTCGCATGCGGCAACGAAATCGCCCCTTTTGCGTTGGCCAATCATACATCGTTCAGCAAACGTGACCAAAAAGGAGAGTAAGCATGACAGCCGACGCGGCGAAGCTCTATCCCCGCCACCGGGATCGGATCTCCGGCAGCGAGGACTACATAGTAGCGCATTTTGCCCGGCAAAACGGTATCACCCCGGCGCAAGTCCATCAGTTGATCAAGAGATATGGAAGCAACCGCGCCAAGCTGGTGGCGGCGGCGAAGGAACTTCGCACGTCGCTTCGATCAGATGTCCCCAAGCCCCTGCTAGGCTCGGGCCGCCGCGCCGGACGTCTCAGCGCCGGTGTTGATGCCAGAAATGGCTTAGAAACGCGGTGAGGAGACTGCTGAAAACAATCCAGCCAAGGATTTCGTTTTCAGACTTTTCAATCCTGGCCGCCGTCGCCAGCTTCTGTTCGTGATCACTTGCTTTGATGGTCGCCTCCAGATCGGATCGGCTGCCATATCGAACCGAGTAGGCTCGTGTAAATTCGGCGCCGAGCAGAAAGATCTCGGACGAATAAAAGACCCACAACAGCACGACGAGCAGCGCACCGGCTGCGCCGTATGACGATGCGGTTGCGCTTGCTCCGATATACCAGCCGATCAGCGACTTGCCGATCGTGAAGAGAAACGCCGTCACCACCGCGCCGATGCCAACGTCGCGCCATCGCAGCGCGCGATCGGGCAGGACCTTGTAGATTGCCGCGAACAAAAGCGCGATCAGGGCAAACGAGACGATCCCGTTGATTGTGCTCAGGATAATGGTGCCGAAGGGCAGATATGCGTTGATGATTTCGCCAAGCGCAGAAATTGCAGCGCTCGCGACCAGGGACACCAGGAGCAGGAAGCCAAGCGCGGCGACGAGCCCAAGGCTTGCGGCGCGGGCCCGCACAAGCCCGGAAATCGATGTCTTAACCGGTTTGACTTTCCAGATTTCGTTCAGCGCAAGCTGCATTTCGCCGAACACGCCGGATGCGGTGACGAACAGCGTGACGAGCCCCAGGATGGCCGCAAGAGTGCCCGCCGTCCGATGGGAGGCATTTTCGATTGTCGCTTGCAAAAGCTCCGCGCTCTGCGGCCCCATCAGACCCGCGAGCTGGGCCGAAAGGGCAAGTTGCGCCGCATCATTTCCGAAGGCCAGGCCAGCGATAGCGACAACGATGAGCAGGATCGGCGCAAGCGAGGTTGTGGCATAAAACGCCATTGCTGCCCCGTGACTCAGGGCGTTGTCATTGATGAAGCCGACAATGCTCTCCGCAAGGAGTGCCCAGCCCTCTTTCGCCAGATTCCACATGCTAGCCTCACCTGCCTCTCAAGCAAGCAATTAGAGGCAGCACGGCAACGGACCAGAGCAGCAGATGGGTAAGTCCGTTTGGATCCGGAGTTTAGGTGATGGATCTTGAGTTGTTTGACGAGGTGCCACTGCGACGACGAGGAGGTAGCAGGCGGCCGAGATTGCAGATCTGGGAGCGGGCGTGGCGCTCTTTTGCGGCAATACGGGCCAGGTTTGACGTGATGAATGTTTTCCTGCAGCGTTGCAGTTCAGCAACAGACTTCGGGGAGATAGCCGGCTACTGTGGGGGATATTCTGGAGCCGACGAGGGGTGCCATGTTTTCTATCAGACGGACTGCTTTGACCGCCACGATGCTGCTTGCCTGGGGCGGATGCGCTCTCGCGGCAGACCCAGTGTATGAGGAGCCCGTGGTCGCTTCAGTCTATGACTGGAGCGGTGTCTACCTTGGCGTGCAAGGCGGATATGGCTGGGCTGATGCGGATGTGACGATTTTCACCAATCCACCACTTGTTGGAACGGCCGATCTGGACGGAGCATTTGTTGGAGCGCTTGCCGGCTATAATTTCCAGTCCGGAAATTTCGTGTTCGGTGTCGAGGGTGACATAAACAAGAGCTGGATCGAGCTCGACGATGACGGAGACGCCGAGATCGACTGGTTCGGGTCCGTGCGCGGACGCGTGGGCTACGCTTGGGATCGCACATTGCTTTTTGGCACGGCCGGTATTGCTTTTGCGCATGGCGAAGTGTCTACGGTTGTGGAAGATGACGATATGAGCTTCACCGGCTGGACCGCGGGGCTCGGTGCGGAACACGCTTTCACCGACAACTGGCTTGGACGGGCCGAGTATCGCTATTACGATTTCGGCACGGAAGACATCACGCGCGGGGAAGTCGACCTGACGATGCACACCGTCTCTGTAGGCCTCGCATACAAGTTCTAGTCTAAACGAAGCCAGCAGACGAACCGACTGCCGAGGGGCGGTCCCGGACGATCCAAGCCGGGCCTCAGGTATTGAGCGCAGGCTCCGGCACCGTCGTCGCTCTCACGGCATGACTGCTTGCGGTGCGGGCGTGAACTCATTTTGTCATGCCAACCTCGCCTGAAATCCCTGTCGGGGCGCGCCGCGCCCGACAGGGGCGTCTCCTCGTCTCTGAACAGTATCCAGGCTGAACCTTATCCGCTCGCGACGTGAGAGCCAGCCACAAGAAATTGCCTACGGCGGCCGGTTTCGTTGGCAAAAGGTGGGCGTTCCCTGCTATTCCCCCCTCAAATCAAAAGCAGTGGACTTGCGCATGACCAATGTCGCCCTGACCGGGCTTGCCCGCGATCTCGCCAAGCGCGCCGCGGAAGGCCGTCCGGTGCGCATCGGCGTCATCGGCTCCGGCGAGATGGGCACCGACCTGGTGACGCAAGGCATGCTTATGCCTGGCATTTCGGTGTGCGCCGTTTCGACCCGGCGCCCGCACACGGCACGTGACGCCATCCGCATCGCCTACGGCGACGAGGCGATGGCACGGGAGGCCGATACGCCGTCGAAGGTCAGCGAGGCGATCGAAAGCGGCAAGATCGCCATCACCTCGAACGAGATGCTGGTGACCAATCCGCTGATCGACGTGGTGATCGACGCTACCGGCAAGCCGGGCGTCGCCGCCGATTTCGACCTGATGGCGATGGAGCACGGCAAGCATCTGGTGATGATGAACGTCGAGGCCGACGTCACCATCGGCTGCTATCTGAAGCAGCAGGCCGACCGGCTCGGCGTTGTCTATTCGGTCGGCGCCGGCGATGAGCCGTCGAGCTGCATGGAACTGATCGAGTTCGCCTCGGCACTCGGCTACACCATCGTCTCGGCCGGCAAGGGCAAGAACAACCCGCTCAACCACGACGCCGTCCCCGATGACTATCGCGCGGAAGCACTGCGGCGCAATATGAACCCGCGCATGCTGGTCGAGTTCGTCGACGGATCCAAGACCATGGTCGAGATGTGCGCCATCGCCAACGCCACCGGGCTGGTGCCTGATATTGCCGGCATGCACGGCCCCAAAGCCGATCGCGATGAATTGGCCAAGGTGCTCATCCCGCGCGCCGATGGCGGCATCCTGTCGAAGAAGGGCGTCGTCGACTACACGATCGGCAAGGGCGTGGCGCCCGGCGTCTTCGTCATCGTCGAGGCGACTCATCCGCGCATCATCGAGCGTATGGACGATCTGCATATCGGCCACGGTCCCTATTACAGCTTCTTCCGGCCGTATCATCTGACCTCGCTGGAAGTGCCGCTCACCGCCGCGCGTATCGCGCTCTACGGCAAGCCGGACATGGTGCCGCTGCCGAGGCCGGTTGCCGAGGTCTGCGCCGTGGCCAAGCGCGATCTGGCGGCAGGAGAGACGTTCGATGCGATCGGCGAGACCTGCTACCGCTCGTGGACCATGACTGTCGAAGAGGCTCGCGCCAACCGCGCCGTGCCGGTCGGCCTGCTCGAAAGCGGCAAGGTGCTGAAACCGGTCAGGAAGGGCGAGCTGCTGACATCAGGCAATTCCGCACCCGACCCGACGACCAGGCTGTTCGCCTTGCGCCGGCTGCAGGATGAGATGCTGTACGGGGCTTGATGCCGTCGAGAGCGGGAGCTATCGGACGGCTTTCGTCCGAGCACGCTGGTATTGTCATGACAAACTCTCTATATTGTAGTGACAGCGAAGCGGAGGCCAATTACATGAATCTTCAGATCAGGGACCCGCGCGCACGCGAACTGGCGCGAGAGCTTGCTGCCAAACGAAAGATTTCGATGACCGAAGCGGTCATCGAAGCGCTTGAATCCGAATTGAAGCGGGAAAGCGGACGCATTCCCCTGGCGGAGCGGCTCGCTGCCATTGCCAACGACTTCAAGGCCAAGGCAGGCCAGGGCGGTCGGGCTATCAACAAGGATGAGATCGACGAAATGTGGGGACATTCCTAATGTTCGTCGACACCTCCGTGGTTGTCGCGATTCTTTCAGGAGAAGAGGATGCCGGCGAATGGAGCAACCGCATCGAGGCAGCGCCAGCAAGGATAACTTCGGCGCTGGTCGTGCTTGAAGCGGCGATGCGGCTTTCAACGATGCTCGCCGTCCAGCCGGTTGTCGCCGGGGACGCGATAGAGGCGTTTCTTCGCGAGGCTGAAATCGAAATCGTGCCGATCGACGCCGGCGATGCCGCGCTCGCGATCCAGGCGTTTTCAGACTATGGAAAGGGGCGTGGGCATCCCGCCCAGCTCAACTTAGCCGACTGCCTTTCTTATGCCTGCGCAAAAAGTCATGGCTCCGCACTGCTCTACAAGGGTAACGATTTTTCGCATACCGATCTCGCGTAATCCGCGAAGCCGCTATTACTTTCCCAACTCGATCGACCTTAGCCGCGCCGCTTCCACCGCTTCGGTGAGCAGGTGGGTCAGCCGGTCCTCGCCCATCAGCACGGCCAGCGCGGCGGCCGTGGTGCCGTTCGGGCTGGTCACCTGCTGGCGCAGCACGCCCGGATCTTCGCCGCTTTCGGCGGCGAGCGAGGCGGCGCCATAGACCGTCTGCATGGCCAGCAGCCTGGCCGTCTTGGTCGGCAAGCCGGCCTTCTCGGCCGCCACGGTCAACGCTTCGATGAAATGGAAGATATAGGCGGGTCCCGACCCGGACACCGCCGTCACCGCATCCATCAGGCCTTCGTCGTCGATATCGGTCACTTCCCCACTCGCCGAAAGCAGATCGGCGACGAAACGCTTGGTGTCGTCGGAAACCAGCCTGTTGGAAAACACCACCATCATGCCCTTGCCAATCGCCGCCGGCGTGTTGGGCATGCAGCGCACGATCGGCGCGCGATCGCCCAGAATGGCCTCGAACGTGGCGACCGGCGTTCCGGCGGCGATGCTGACGAAGGTGGTGCGGCCATCATTGAAGCGCTTGTAGGCGGCGGTCACGTCGCGGATCACCTGCGGCTTCACCGCGATGACGACGAGGGCCGGCACCGCGTCCGCCGGAATGCCGCCGGCATCTGCGGCGGCACCGCAGCCCAGCGCTTCGGCGCGCTTGCGTAGATCGGCATTGGGCTCGACCACGAAAACCGCCGCCGGGGGGAGCTTGCCCGATTTCAGCCAGCCCGAGAGCATGGCGTAACCCATATTGCCGCAGCCGGCGAGAACGAGCCTGATCGTCATGGAAAACCTCCGCTAAAAGGTTCTCCCATAGACGCTCGCGACTAGGCGGGAAAGTCCTCTTGGGATGGATGGCGTCAGGACAGGCCCCGAACTGCCATCGGCCGCAGCGACACCTGCCTCAGGCCGAACATGCCGAACACGAAGAACAACCAGACCGGATCGGCGCGATGGAAGAAGAAGCTTTCGAGGAAGGCGTTCAGCGCTGCGAACAGCGCCACCATCATGAAGAAGTCGCCGAGATAGATGTTTTCCTTGCGCAAGGGGATGCGCATGTAGTCGCGCAGCGGTGCGATCAGGAAAGTGTAGACCGCCACGCAGAGCGCCGGGATGCCCATCAGCACCGCGATGTCGAGATAGCCATTATGGCCATGCACGATGGTTCTGATATCCCAGGCCCGGTCGAAGGGCTGGTCCTGGTTGAGCAGCAGCGGCGTGCCCCAGAAGCTCTCGTAGCCGTAGCCGGTCCACGGCCGCTTCGCCAGCATCTCGCCGGCGAACTCCCACAGCGTCGTCCGCCCGGTGTAGGTCAGGTCGGGGAAATAGAGTGCCGCCAGATGCTTCACCGGCGGCAGGAAGACGATACCCAGCGTGGCGATCGCCGTGGCGATGATCGCCAGCGCAAACAGGATCGGCGTGCCGAGCCGCATGCCGATCAGGCTCGGCAGCACGACGATCAGGATCGAGAACGGCACCAGTCCCGCGGTCGTCTTGGAACCGGTGTGCAACATGAAGATCATCGCCGCGCAGAAGATCGACGCGCCCCATAGCCGCTGTCCGCGCCGGTAGAGGTACAGCCCGGCGAAGCTGAAGCAGGCCATGACAGGTCCGGCGATATTCTTGTGGGTGAACACGCCGCGCCACAGGCCGGCATGTTCCGGCTCCAGCGAAGCGGTGATGTGCAGTGCCTCGTGCGGAAAGACGATGAGGCCGACATAGGAAAGGCCCATGACGACGACGGTGGTAAAGATGATGACTTTCGAGAAAGCCTCGGCGTCACGGGTCAGCGCCAGGATCGTCGCCATTGTCAAAATGCCGATCAGCGTGAACGAAGCGGCGCGCATGGCCGTCGGCGGGTCGGTTGCCATCACCACCGACAGCACGAGGAAAGCCAGCATCAGCAGCCAGGACGGGCTGAGCAGCGAGCGCACCACGCGCGGGTCGGCGAAAGCCATCAGCGAGAAGATCGAGATCGCGCCAAGCGAGCCAAAGCCGAGCTGGTTGACAATGTCGCCACCGTCGCCGGTCATTTCGGCGCCGGCCGGCTGGAAGGGGCGGAACGACACCAGGATGACGGTAAACAGCAGCGCCGCGATCGCGGTCGCGACGCCGTCGCGCGTGAACGCCGCGCTGAGCGGCGCGCGCTCAGTTCTTCTCAGGCTGCCGGTATTGCTCATTGGCATATCCGAATTCGGCAAGCACGCGGCCGAGGGCGACATGAATGGGGTATAAGGCGGCCGCCGATGATCCCGTCCGCATCAGCCTGGCCGCACCGCGAAACGGCGAGGCGGCAAGCAGCGCCAGGCTCTTTAGAAAGACCTTGGTGCCGGCAAACGGCGTGCCAGCCCGTTTCTTCTTCTCGACCAGTGTCGAGATGACGCCATTGCGCAGGCTGCGGGCGCGGATCCAGTCGGCTTCGACGCGTCGGGCCGGGACGCTTTCCCGCACTTGCGCCTCGGCGCACCAGCCAAGCACAAAGCCTCTTTGCGCGGCGCGGCTCAGGAAATCGGAATCGCCGCCGCCTATGAAGTTGAATTTCAGGTCGAGGAAGGGCGGCCCCATGGCGGTGAGCACGTAACGCCCAACCAGCAGATTGCCGGAGGAATAGAGCGCAGGCACACGCCTGGTCTCCCGGTAGGGTGGCGCAAAGACCGGGTGCTCGGCCCATCCAGCATGGGCGGCGTCGGCAAACACAGGCCTTTGCGGGCCACCGACGATGTCGGCACTGAGTGTCTCGGCCGCCGTGCACATGCGCTCGAGCCATTGCGGATCGGCGATCTCGTCATCGTCGATGACCAGCAAGTGCCTGAAATTTGGAAAGTGCAGGATCGCCGTCTGCCAGCCGGCATTATAGGCGCTGCAATTGCCGCGCTCATGCGCAACGATGACCATGCCTGATATCTCGCCGCGCTCGAACAGCGGCAGCGCCGCCCTGGCGCCGGCGCGCGCCTCGGCCTCGTTCTCAATGACGATGATTGCGAAGCGTCTGCCGGTTTGCTGGGCCTTGAGCGATGCCAGCGTCGCCAGCAGCTGCTCGGGCCGTTTGAAGGTCGGCAGCGTCACGACCGCCTCGACGGCCGTCGTGACAAGTCCCGGAGAGCGCCCCACGATCGATACCGAATCGTCCGATGGCAATGGGATCATCCGTGTTCAGCCCGGGATGGTGAGTTTGGTCCTTGATAGCATCGCGACGATAACGTTTCGTTAATCACCTTTCGCGGACAAGCCCGCAAATCCGCGACTCCAGGCCGCCAAATACCTTCACTTAATCAAGGCTTCACCGCGCTTTGCTAGCTGTATCCGCTCAGGATAGGTGAGATGCATCTGCTGTTCGCCACATCGATCGTGCCCGACGGCGCTCTTGCCTCGGGCTATGAGATCGCCAATGCCGCGATCATCGCCGCGTTGCGGCGCGCCGGCGCGCGCGTCACGGTGATCGGCTTCACCTGGCCCGGCAAGCCTGCGAGCGATCCGCAAAACACCATCGTGCTCGGTGCCGTCGATGTGCGCACCGAAAGCGCGTCATCGCTGCAAAAGCTCGCTTGGGTTGCAAAGGCGCTGCTCTCCGGCCTCACTTTCGCGTCGGTCAAGCTGCGCGTGGTCACCGACAGCGAGGTCCAGGCCGCCGTCGATCGCGCCGGCCCTTTCGACGGCTATGTCTTGAATTCCGTGCAGTTCGCCGGCGCCTTCGAAAGCCTCTTCGGCGACCGGCCGTCGATCTTCGTCGCCCACAATGTCGAGCACAGTTCGGCGCTGCAGAACGCCGTTGCTGCCGGCGGTCTCCTCCAGCGCATGTTGTTTCGCCGTGAGGCCAAGCTGCTCAAGGTCATTGAAGCACGGCTTTGCCGCCGGGCACGCTTCGTCTTCACGCTGGCCGAGGAAGATCGCTCAGCGCTCGGCGTCGGCTCCGACGATCGTTCGGCGATGCTGCCGCTGGTGACTTGCGCCGAGCCGCCCGCGCAAAAAACCCTGCGCCGTATCGATTGCGACGCGGCGTTGATCGGCACCTGGACCTGGCAGCCGAACCGCATCGGCCTCGATTGGTTCCTGGACAAAGTGGTGCCGCATCTCAGGCCGGATTTCCGGGTCAGGATCGCCGGCAGCGTGCCGCCGGGCGTCATTTCCACGCATCCCGGTGTCGAATTCGTCGGCCGCGTGCCGGACGCGCAGGCCTTCGTGCGCAGTGCCGCCGTCATCCCGCTGATCAGCACCTCCGGCAGCGGCGTGCAGCTCAAGACCATCGAGACTTTCGAACTCGGCCTGCCTTCCGTCGCCACCAGCCATTCGCTGCGCGGCATCGATCATCGCCCGGTCAATTGCGTCGTGGCCGACGATCCGGTCGCCTTCGCCGGCGCCCTAGAAGCCGCGACGGCCAATGTCAGGGACGTCGACGGAAGCGCTTTCCACCGCCGGCAGGTGAAAGCGCTCGATGCCGCAATCAGGCTCGGCCTGAAAAAGCTCGATCCCATCAGGCAGGAGGTGTTCGCGTGAACATGCACACCGCCCGCGCCGCATTCGGGGTCGACAGTTTGAAATCGATCCTCGGTATATCCGTCCTCGCCATCCGCTGGGACGATGCGGTCGCTCTGCTGACCCGATTGATTGCGGAGCGACGCTTCACCAAGGTCAGCTTTCTCAACGCCCACAATGCCAATGTCGCCTACACGGAGCCGGTCTTTGCCGAGGCGCTCGACGATTTTCTCATCCTGCCTGACGGTGTCGGTGTCGATCTGGCGGCGAAACTGCTCTACGGAACGTGGTTTCCCGACAATCTCAACGGCACCGATTTCATCCCTGCTTTCCTCCAGGCGTCCGTCAGGCCGCTGACCGTGGGGCTGCTCGGCGCGACGCAGGCCAACGCCGAGGCGGCATCGAAGAAGCTGGCAGCGCTCGCGTTGCAGCACAGATTCGTGGTCATCCACGACGGCTATTTCTCCCCCGCAGAGGAGCCGGCAATCGTCGATCGCATCGCCAGATTGCGGCCGGACGTGCTGCTTGTCGCCATGGGCGTGCCGCGCCAGGAATTGTGGATCGCGCGCCACATCGATGCGCGCCACTGCACACTGCCGATCGCCGTCGGCGCGCTGCTCGATTTCCTGAGCGGCGCGGTGCCGCGGGCGCCGCTGTGGATGCGCCGGCTCAGGCTCGAATGGCTGTTTCGGCTGTGGATCGAGCCGGGCCGCCTCTGGCGCCGCTATGTCGTCGGTAATCCTGTGTTTCTGTGGCGCGTCATTGGCCAGAAATTCTTGCGCAGGCCCGCCCCTGCCAGATCAGGCCGCGGAGCAGGCTCCGGAGTGGGCCGTTGAACAGCCGGTTCGTGCCGAGCCCTGCCGCCGCCCCCGATGTCCTTCGCCGGACGCCGACGGCGGCGGTCCTGACGGCAAGCTATGCGCCGGATTTGGAGCGTTGTCGCCTGCTGTGCGAAACCCTCGACCGCTACGTTTCCGGCGTGGCGCACCACTATATTCTTGTCGAGCATCGCGACGTGACGTTGTTTCGCCAGTTGGAGAACAGCCGCCGCACCGTCGTCGACGAGCGGGACCTGTTGCCGCGCTGGCTGCACGCCTTCGACGATCCACTGAGCCTGTTCCGCCGGCGCATCTGGCTCAGCCTGAAGACCATGCCGCTGCGCGGCTGGCATGTGCAGCAGCTTCGCCGCATCGCGATATCAGCGCGTGCCGGGGAAGACGTGCTGATCTTCTGCGATTCCGACGTGGCGTTCCTAAAACCTTTCGACTGCAGCGCCTTCTGGCGCGATGGCAAGGTGCGTCTGTTCCGCCGCGACGGCGTGCTGTCCGAAGGCCATGAGGAACACCGGATCTGGTCGCGCAATGCGGGCTCGGCGCTCGGCATCGAGCCATCAGAGGTTTCCACCCACGATTACATTTCGACGCTGATCGCATGGCGCCGCGAAACAGTGACCGCCATGTGTGCCCGGATCGAGAAGGTCCATGGCCGCAACTGGGTCGAAATCGTCGGTGCGGTGCGCAAATTCTCCGAATGCATGATCTACGGCCGCTATGTCGACGACGTGCTCGCCGGTGCCGGCCATTTCCACGGCTCGGAGGAATTCTGCCGCGTCCACTGGACGGGCGAAGCGCTGTCGGATGACGAGTTCCGCCGCTTCGTCGCCGCCATGGCGCCGGAACAAGTGGCCATCGGCATGCAGTCCTTCATCGGCACGGATATCGGCCGAATCCGCCGCCTGATCGGGCTCGACTAGTCCTTGGGTCAGACCCTGAACGACCGGTTTCGACCCCTTGCCGTTTTCCCGGTAGGGGTGATGAAAGGGTGGAAGTCACCTGTTACAGACGGAAGCGCAGGTTCCGTCGCGTGAGTTCGTTGACCGAGGTGCAGCCCATCAGCTTCATGCCACGCTCGATCTCGATGTGCATCAATTCCAGCGCGCGTTCGACGCCGACCTGCCCGGCGGCCGCCAGTGGGAAGAGATAGTAGCGGCCCAATCCGACGGCTTTTGCGCCCAGCGAGAGCGCCTTGAGCACATGCGTGCCGCGCTGCACGCCGCCATCCATCATCACATCGATTCTGTCTCCCACCGCATCGACGATCTCCGCAAGCTGGTCGAACGCGGTACGCGAGCCGTCGAGTTGTCGACCGCCGTGATTGGAGAGGACAATTCCGGTGCAGCCAATCTCGACCGCACGCCTGGCGTCCTCGACCGACATGATGCCTTTCAGGCAGAACTGTCCGCCCCAGTGCTGCACCATCTCGGCAACGTCGTTCCACGACATTGCGGGGTCCAACATCTCCGTGAAGTAGCGGCTGATCGACATCGCGCCGCCGCCCATGTCGACATGACCGTCGAGCTGCGGCAGCTTGAACCGCTCATGCGTGTAGTAGTTGATCGCCCACGATGGTTTGACCGCGAACTGGGCGATGCCAGCGAGGTTGAGCTTGAAGGGAATAGCGAACCCCGTTCGCTTGTCACGCTCGCGGTTGCCGCCGGTGATGCTGTCGACCGTCAACATCATCACCTCTACCCCCGCCTGCTTGGCCCGGGCCATCATCTCACGGTTCAATCCACGGTCCTTGTGGAAGTAGAATTGGTAGACTTGCGGCCCATTGCTGATCCGGCGCGCCTCTTCGAGGCTGACGGTGCCGAGCGAGGAGACGCCGAACATCGTGCCATATTTCGCCGCCGCTGCCGCCACCGCACGTTCGCCCTGATGGTGGAACAGGCGCTGGAGCGCCGTTGGCGAGCAGTAGACCGGCATCGCCAGCTTCTGGCCCATGACGGTCACCGACATGTCCACATTGATCACGCCGCGCAGGACGTTCGGCACCAGGTCGCAGTCGTCGAAGGCAGCCCGGTTGCGCCGATAGGTGACTTCGTCATCGGCCGCACCGTCAATGTAGTTGAAGATCGGTCGGGGAAGGCGCTGTTTGGCCATGCTGCGGAAGTCATGGAAGTTGTGGCAGTTGCTCAGACGCATCTCTCATCACTCTGTTGGCCCGGGCTCAACTCCGTTGGCCTGGGCCCACCTGCCCGATAGCACACTGCTGCGCAATGCCTAAACTGAGGCGGGCTGAACGAGGGACGGCCGCAACGGGCCGGGCGTCGGCGGCCATTGACGGCAGCCGGCCGATTGCGTTTGCCCCTATACCGGCTTGGCCGGTTTGCGCATCGCCGAATAGGTGAGCAGCGTCGAGGCGAGATACAGCAGCAGGAAGACGACGTTGAGCGACAGCACCAGTCCCGGCGTGTCCAGGATGGTGGTCAGCACATAGGTCAGCAGGACCGCCTTCAGGCCGGCAAGCAGGGCCAGGTTGATCGCCCGCACCAGCGTCTGGCCGCGCGCGAACAGAAGCTCAGCCTGATATTCGACCAAATTGCGCAGGCCTGGCACGCAGATCGCCAGCGCCACCAGAGGGGCGGCCTCGGCAACATTCTTGCCCAGCGCGTTGGGAAAGAAATGCAGCACGATGGCGAGCGCCGCCAGCGCCAGCGTCGAGACCAGGAACACGCCGCCTTCGATGCCGCTCTTGACCGAAAGGCGCGACAGAAGTTCTGGCGCCCGCATCATGCGCTGCACCAGCATCATAGAGAAGGTGCGGATCGGGATCGCGGTCAGGTCGACCAGCCGCATGATGATCGCATAGATGCCGGCGAGGTGCGGTCCGCCGATCGCAAGCACCAGCAGCTTGTCGAATTCCATCTGCAGGTAGAACAGCACCTCCGCGCCGGCCACGTAGATGGAGTCGGCGAGCCGCCGCAGATAGAGTTCCAGCCGCAGCCGCAGCCTCTGGCGCGGATAGAAAAATCCGAAGGCGATGAGCAGTGAGGCGGCGTTGGCGCCGATATAATACCAGGACCAGACCCCTATGGTCGGCTGCGCAGCGAACATGAACAGCACGGCGCCGAGCGCCCGCAAGGCCGTTGCCAGGATCGTCAGCAGCGCGGCGCGGCCGAACTTGCCGAGGCCGTTGTTGACGATCAGCGCGACTTCGACCGGTCGCCACAACAGCGCCTCGGCAAAGACGATAGCCGCAAACACCGATAGCGGCACGGTGCTGGCAAAGAAGATCAGGTAGACGCCGTAGGAGGCGGCAGCCAGCAACGGCAGCGATATCACTCCGAGCAGCAGAAAGCCGGCCGTGAAGGTGCCGATCAGATTGGGGCGGATGGTGGCGGTTCGGTAAAGCGCCGAGATGAAGCCGAAGCCCAAAATGCGCGACAGCATCACGCCGGCCGCCGAAGCGGTCGCGAACACGCCGAACTCGGCGATGGACAGCGTGTTGGCCAGCGCGATGAAATAGGCGAGCGAAAACACCAGCCGCCCGCCTGCGCCGCTGATCGCCGAGAGATAGTCGCGAACCAGTCCCCGTCGCTCGGCCACGAAAGCGCCGATCCGGGCGAGGGGCCGCCTTTGCGGGATGTTGCCAGCCTGAGTCATGTGTCGGAGACAGCATAGGTTGGAAAGTTTAACGCGCCGTTCTGAACGCTTTTGTTGCTTCAAGAAGGACACAACCGAAGAGGGAAACCTCATCTTCAAGGCAGAGAAATTAACCTTTTGTTTCCTATGCTTGTTTAGCGTGGCTTAACGAATGGCTGACCGCGCGTCCAAGCCGCCAGGGGCAAGCTCCACGACAATGGTCGACAGGCAAAACCGTGAAGATTGGAAGCGCGAGCGATCCTTGCTGGCGCTCGGCCAGGCGATGCGCGGCGAAGACGACGCTGAACCATCGCTGGTTTCGATCGGGGACCGGGCGGACCCGTCATGGCGCGAGGATGCCGCCACGCGCCATCGTTTCGCGCGCTCACGCCGGGAGGCGCGAGCGCATCCGGAACTCTCCGCAGCTCCAGAGCCCTCGGCACCCCAGGAACGCCCGGTAGCTTCGGAATTCTCGGCAGACGATGAAACAAGCCAGCCTCGAGCCGGCTATGCATCCGCTTCGGCCGCCCGGATACCGCTTGAGACCGACGAGGCCGTTGAAGCAGACTATGCGGAAGCCAGGCTGCGGGAGGAGCCGGTTGCTGCCGGTGTTTCCGGGGACCGCCGTTTCGATGCCGATCCCCGACATGCCGCGTTCGAGCCTCGATACACCGGTGACGAGTCTCGATATGCCGCGTCCGAGCCTCGATACACCGGCGACGAGCCTCGATATGCTGCATTCGAGCCTCGATATCCATTCGAGTCCCGATATGCCGGTGACGAGCAGCGGTCTTCCCGCGACGACGGACAAGAATGGAAGCCGTTGATCGATCCGATGCAGGTCGTCCGCGGCATTGCCCGGTCGAAGCTGCTGATCGTCGCCATGACCATACTGGGCGCCACGCTTGGCGTTGCGATCGCGCTGTCGACGCCGAAGAAATACGAAGCCACCGCAGAGCTGATCGTCGACCCGCGCGACCTGAAGCTCACCGACCGCGATCTTACCCAATCGGTGGTTGCATCCGACGCCACGCTGGCCATCGTCGAAAACCAAGTTCGCGTGCTCATCTCCGGCACTGTTCTCAACAAGGTCGTGGACAAGCTCAATCTCGTCAACGATCCGGAGTTCAACGGGCAAGATTCCGGCGGCCTGGGCGTGATGACGCTCATCCGGTCGATCCTGTCGCGCAATGACGAGCCGGGTGCCGATGCGGACCGCCGCCGTGCGCTGGCCGTCGGCAATCTGGCCGAAAGCCTTTCGGTCGAGCGCGGCGGCAAGACCTTCGTCATCTCCGTCAGCGCCACCACGCAAAATGGCGAGAAGTCGGCTCTCATCGCCAACACGATGACGGACGTTTTCCTGCAGACGTTCGGTCAGATCCAGTCCGACACCGCTGGCCGCGCGACCAACGAGCTGACCGGCAGGCTCGACGAGCTGCGCAAGGGCGTGGAAGTGGCCGAGCGCAAGGTCGAGGATTTCAGGGCCACGCATGACCTCGTCGACGCGCAAGGTCACCTAATCAGCGACGACGAGATGCTCAAGCTCAACCAGCAGCTTGCCATCGCCCGCGCGCGCACGCTGGAACTCAACGCCCGTGCGGCGTCGGCGCGCTCGATCGACGTGAATTCTGTTCTGAGCGGCACCTTGCCGGAGGAAATCAACTCCAACACCATGAGCGAATTGCGCTCGCAATATGCGACGCTCAAGCAGGAGGCCGACCGCGCCGCGATCCGGTTCGGGCCGCGCCATCCCGAGCTCCAGGCGCTTAATGCCCAGCTTGCCGGCTCGCGCGATCGTATCGACGGGGAACTGCGCCGCATCGCCTCTTCGCTGCAGGTCGACCTGAAGCGCGCCGTGCAGCTCGAACAGGATCTGGCCTCCCGGCTGGCGCAGTTGAAGGTCCGCAGCGGCGACGTCAACAGCGACCTGGTCACCCTGCGCGAACTGGAGCGCGAGGCCGCCGCCAAACGCTCCGTCTATGAGCAATATCTTCTGCGCGCCAAGGAAACCGGCGAGCAGAAGGACATCAACACCGCCAACATCAACGTGATCTCCAAGGCCTTCGCCCCGCTCGAGCCAAACGGACCGTCGCGCGCCGTGACGGTGCTTGCCGGCCTGCTGGCGGGCCTCGCCTCTGGTGTCGGTCTTGGCGCCATGCGCGGTGCCTATGCGAGCCTGCGCGAAACCGCCAATGCGCGGCCGCGTCGCAGGACGGCCGAGCGCCCGACACCCATTGAAGACAAGGGATACGAGGCGCCGCCGCCCGTTCCGCCAGTCGAGGCCACCAGGCGTTCAGGTCCGATCAGTGCGCTGCTGTCGGCGGTGAGCAACATCGTGCCGCGCAAGGTGAGCAGAGAAGACCCTGCCAACACGCGTTCCGGCTCACCGGCCAGTGGCTCACCGGCAGTCGCCGAAAGCGCGAAGCGGAATCCGATCTATTCCGCTCGCCCGGAACCGGCGTCTCCCTTCGCGCCGCGTCGGCCGGCGCCTGCCGGCTACGAGCAGCCGCAAGCCGAGCAGGGCGCCTATGCTTCGCACCCGCAACAGATGTATCCGGCCCCGCCAATGCAGGCGTACCCCTATACGCAGCCGCCGAAGCCCGATGCCGGGCAAGTGCCTTATCCGCAGCAGCAGTCGATCTATCCCCGAGCCCCATGGGACAAGGCAAATCAGGCTTCGGAAGCCGCTGCACAGCAAGCCTCTATCGAGGAAATCCGAGCCAGCCTGCGCGAATTCCGCGAAGCCGTTCGCGAACTCACCGAAAGCCGATCGGGCCGCCGCTATTTCTGAGCGCCGAATAAAAGCCATCGGTTTCGAGTTAACGGCATAAGACGGCGCTTTGACGGGATTGCCCGGCCGGATTTTCGTGAAAATGCCGCCCGAAGAAGAATGATGTTGAAGGTGCTTCATGGCCGAGTTGATTGACGGAAAACGCATCGCCGAAGACGTGGTGCAGCGTGTCAAGGCCTTGACTGTCGAGCTGATGGAAAAGGGTGCGCGGAAGCCGGGTCTCGCCGTGGTCATCGTCGGCGAGGATCCGGCGAGCCAGGTTTACGTCGCCTCCAAATCCCGCACCGCCAAGGAATGCGGCTTTCATTCGGTCCAGCACACGCTGCCGGCCGAGATCTCCGAACAGGAGCTGCTTGATATCATCGGCGAGCTCAACGCCGATCCGGCCATCAACGGCATCCTGGTGCAGCTGCCGCTGCCTGGCCATGTCGATGCCGGCAAGGTTATCCAGACCATCGCGCCGCAAAAGGATGTCGACGGCTTCCACTTCATCAATGTCGGCAAGCTCGGCACCGGCGAACTGGAGACGGCGTTCGTGCCTTGCACACCGGCCGGCTCGATGCTGCTGATCGAGCGCGTGCGCGGCAAGGATCTTTCCGGCCTCAATGCGGTGGTCGTCGGCCGCTCCAACATTGTCGGCAAGCCGATGGCCAATCTTTTGCTCGCCGCCAACTGCACCGTCACCATCGCGCACAGCCGCACGAAGGACTTGGCTGCGCTGGCGCGCACCGCCGACATTCTCGTTGCCGCTGTCGGAAAACCTGAAATGGTCAGGGGTGATTGGGTCAAATCCGGTGCTACCGTCATCGACGTCGGCATCAACCGCATCGCGGCGCCCGAAAAGGGCGAGGGCAAGACCCGCCTGGTCGGTGACGTCGCCTATGCGGAAGCGGCGAAGACGGCCGGCGCCATCACGCCGGTGCCTGGCGGCGTCGGACCGATGACCATTGCCATGCTGATGGCCAACACGCTAGCTTCTGCCTATCTCGCGGCCGGGTTGAAACGGCCCTCCTTCTGATCCTGGAAAGCGCAGCTTTGCCGAACCTCACTGTTCCCTCAGAGCGGCCGGTCACGAACGATCCCGTTCAAGGCGGCCGGCAGTTCGGGTTCCTGCTGGTCGACAAGTTTTCCATGTTCTCGCTGGCCGCCGCAATCGACACGTTCCGGTCGGCGAACCGGCTGCTCGGCCGCGACTTCTATGGCTGGACGACCGTGTCGGCCGACGGCGATGCCGTCATGGCCTCCAACGGCCTGCCGCTCAAGATCGACTACGCTGTCGCCGATCTGCCGCCGGTCGATATCCTTTTCGTCTCGGTCGGGCTGACGACGGAGTTTCCCGGCAAGAGCAAGGTGCTGGCAGCGCTGCGCAGCTGGGGCCGACGCGGCAACGCGCTCGGCGCACTCTCGGTCGGCTCCTATCTGCTCGCCGAGGCAGGCCAGCTCGAAGGCTATCGCTGCACCATCCACTGGGAAAACCGCGCCGGCTTCGTAGAGCGGTTTCCCGACATCAACTGCACCGGCAATGTCTTCGAGATCGACCGCAAGCGCTACACCTGCGCCGGCGGCACCACCTCCATCGACCTGATGCTGGAGATCGTGCGCGGCGATTTCGGCTCGAGCCTCGCCAACGGCGTCGCCAACCAGTTCCAGCACGAGCGCATCCGCTCCGCCGGAGATCGCCAGCGCGTCGGCCCTGAGCGCGACCTGACCGGCAAATCGGAAAAGCTGCGGCGCATCGTCGAGCTGATGGCCGATCATCTCGACGAGCCGCTGTCGGCGGTGCAACTCGCCAAGTCGGCGGGTCTGTCGGTGCGCCAGGTCGAGCGCCTGTTCCTGCGTCACCTCACAGTGACGCCCGGTCGCTATTATATGCGGCTCAGGCTTGAGCGCGCGCGCGAATTGCTGCGCCAGACCAACATGCCGATCCTCGACGTGGCGATCGCCACCGGCTTCACCTCACACTCATATTTTGCCCAGAGCTATCGGCTGCAGTTCGGCCGGCCGCCTTCCGAAGAGCGGCGCACGACGTATTGAGGGGTTTGGCTCAAGGGCCGACCCTCCCACACCCTGCGTCCGGGCTTGTGTCCTAGTGCCGCGTCAAATAGCTTCCCGGAACTGACGGTGACTGACTGGGGGAGATTTTCATGGCGGGACTTGCACGGAGCCTCGCCGCGGCGATCCTCCTGTTGTGGATGACGACGCCCGGCCTTGCCGCCGACCGTGTCGTCATCGTTCTCGACGCTTCCGGCTCCATGTGGGCGCAGATCGACGGCAAGCCCAAGCTCGAAATTGCCCGCGAATCGCTCCGAACCGTGCTGCAGTCGGTCCCCGCCGACAAGGAAATCGGCTTCATGGCCTATGGTCATCGCGAGAAGGGCAGTTGCGAGGACATCGAGCTCATCGTGCCGCCGCAAGCCGGCTCGGCAGGTGCTGTTTCCGCTGCCGCCGACAGTCTGAAATTCATCGGCAAGACGCCGCTGACCGCGGCCGTCAAGCAGGCGGCCGAGGCGCTGAAATACACCGAGGACAAGGCCACCGTCATCCTGATCACCGACGGGCTTGAGACCTGCAATGGCGACCCGTGCGCGCTCGGCAAGGAGCTGAAGGCTGCCGGTGTCGACTTCACCGTCGACGTCGTCGGCTTCGGCCTGACCGCGGACGAGGGCAGGCAGGTCGCTTGCCTCGCCGACAACACCGGCGGCAAATACATCCAGGCGTCCGACGAGCAAGCGCTACAGAACGCATTGGTCGAAACTATCGCCGCCGCGCCTGCACCGGCGCCCGAACCAGCGCCTGCGCCGCAACCGGCGCCGGCTCTCGAGCCGGAAAAGCCAGAGTTCAACTTCGTGCCGACCGTGGTGCTAGCCGAGGGTGGCGATCCCGTCACCGACGGCAATTCCTGGGAGATCTACAAGGCGAGCTCCGACGGCACGCGCGGCGATTACGTCACCACCGAATACGGCGCCTACAAGGGCAATCTGGAACCCGACGACTACATAGTTGTCGCACGCGATGGCGAGGCCAGGACCGAACAGAAGCTCAAGGTCGAGGCGGGGCAGGTCTATAAGCCTCTCTTCGCGCTGAATGCCGGCACGCTCATCATTCACCCGCGGCCAAGTGAGGGAGCGGATGTGGCCGATGGCGCAGCTGTCGTGATCGCCTATCCGGGCGTCGATACGCCCCCGACTTATTATGGCGACACGAAAGTCGTGTTGCCGGCCGGCGACCAGAAAGTGACGGTCACGATTGGGCAGGGCGAGGTTACCGAAACCATCTCGCTCACGGCCGGCAGGGTCATCGACAAGGATATCATCGTCGGCGTCGGCCACGTCGTCGCCAACGCCTACTATGTCGCCGGCGGCGACAAGGCCGACGGTTCGGGCATCGGCTTCAAGGTGTTCAAGGCAAAAAAGAAGATCGACGGAACGAGGGAAGAGGTGACTTATGCCTATGGTCCCGACAGCAAGTTCGATCTGCCGCCCGATGACTATGTGTTGATGGCGACGGTCGACCTTGCCGTCGCCGAGCAGCCGTTCAGCGTCAAGGCCGGTGAGAACCAGGATCTGAAAATCGCCATCAATGCCGGCGTGCTGGCGATCACCGCGCCAGGGGCCTCGAAGATCGAGATATTCGATCCGAAAAAGGACATCAACGGCAACCGCAAATCGCTCGGTTACGCCTATGACGAGAAGTATCAGGCGGCGCTGCCGGCCGGCGACTATGCAGTCGTCTCGGAGAAGTTGGACAACAGCTCAAGGGAAAGCACAGTGACGATCAAGGCCGGCGAGCGAGCCGAGCTGACGGTGCAGTAGGGACGTAATTCGACGCCGGCAAAAGGGCGGCCCGCCAGCCACGGCATTGCGCCGCCCTTTTTTCACTGCAGTGCGAGTTCCGCCACGTTGTTTCCGAAGGCGCTGGCGCCGTGATCGGCACGGCCGACCATTTGCCGGAACCCAGCGAAAAGCTCGCGGCCGAAGCCGAATTCATTGGCGATAAGATCGCTGTCCGCCGCCCGTCGCAGTGCGAAATCGCCGGCCGGCACCAGCACTTCCAGCGTTCCGGCCTCGGCGTCGAGCCTGATGATATCGCCCTCATGGATCCTGGCGATCGGCCCGTCCTCGACTGCTTCCGGCGTCACGTGGATGGCCGCCGGCACCTTGCCGCTCGCGCCCGACATGCGCCCGTCGGTGACCAGCGCCACATGCTGGCCGCGATCCTGCAGGACGCCGAGCACGGTGGTCAGCCTGTGCAGCTCCGGCATGCCATTGGCTTTCGGCCCCTGGAAGCGGATGACGGCAATGAAATCGCCGGTCAATGTGCCTGCCTTGAACGCCTCGTTGAGCCCTTGCTGGCTGTCGAACACCTTTGCCGGCGCCTCGATGATGCGCCGCTCCGGTTTCACGGCGGAAGTCTTGATGACGGCGTGGCCGAGATTGCCCGAGAGCATTTTCAATCCGCCCGTTGGCTGGAACGCTTTCTTGAACGGCGCCAGCACCTTCTCGTCGCCGCTTTCGCGGGGTGAGGCCTCGCGCACCACGCCGCCATCGGCGCCGAGCTTGGCTTCGACCGCATAAGGACGCAGCCCTTCGCCCCAGACCGTCTGGACGTCCTCGTGCAGGATGCCTTCGTCGAGCAGTTCGCGGATCAGGAAGCCGAGCCCGCCGGCCGCATGGAAATGGTTCACGTCGGCAAGGCCGTTCGGATAGACCCGCGCCAGCAGCGGCACGGCTTCCGAAAGGTCCGAAATATCCTGCCAGGTAATGGCGATGCCGGCGGCGGCCGCCATGGCGATCAGATGGATGGTGTGATTGGTCGATCCGCCGGTGGCATGCAGGCCGACGATGCCGTTGACGATCGAGCGCTCGTCGATCATCCGGCCGACCGGCGTGTAGGCGTTGCCGAGCGCGGTGATCGCCAGCGCCCGCTTCGTCGCCTCTCGGGTCAGCGCGTCGCGCAACGGCGTGCCGGGGTTGACGAAGGAGCCGCCTGGCGTGTGCAGGCCCATGATCTCCATCAGCATCTGGTTGGAGTTCGCCGTGCCGTAGAAGGTGCAGGTGCCTGGTCCGTGATAGGATTTGGACTCGGCCTCGAGCAGCTCGGCCCTTCCTGCCTTGCCTTCGGCGTAGAGCTGGCGAACCTTGGCCTTCTCGTCATTGGGCAGGCCCGTCGTCATCGGCCCGGCCGGGATGAACACCGCCGGCAGATGGCCGAAAGTCAGGGCTGCGATTACCAGCCCCGGCACGATCTTGTCGCAGACGCCGAGATAGACGGCGGCGTCGAACATGTTGTGCGACAGGCCGATCGCCGCGGCCATGGCGATCACGTCGCGCGAGAACAACGACAGCTCCATGCCGGGCTGGCCCTGCGTGACGCCGTCGCACATCGCCGGCACGCCGCCGGCGACTTGGGCAATGCCGCCGGCCTCGCGCGCCGCGTCTTTGATCAGCGCCGGAAAAGTCTCGAAAGGCTGATGTGCCGATAGCATGTCGTTATAGGAGGTGATGATGCCGAGGTTCGGCACTTGGTCGCCGCCAAGTGCCACCTTCTCCGAAGGGCTGCAGACGGCAAAGCCATGGGCGAGGTTGCCGCAGGAAAGCACGGCCCGGTTGGCGGTGCGGTTCGAGGCCTCGGCGATGCGGCCGAGATAGGCCTCGCGACCAGGTCTGGAGCGTTGGCGGATGCGCTCGGTGATGGCTTCGATGTCGCGTCTCGCGGTCATGACGTCGGTCCTTTCACGCGAGGTCCCGCAAACACCTTCCGGCTATCTGCCGGGACCCTCGGCAAGTTGAAATCAGGGTGCCCAGAAAACCTCTACGGGCCTCTCGGCTGCGTCGAGCACGGCGCGAATGGGCTTTCGTGTTGCCGATGCCATCGCGCTCTCGAATGCCTTGCGCTTGTCCTCGCCCTCGATATGCAGTGCGATGAAGCCGGCTTCGACGAGCCGCGCCAGCGCCAGCGTCAGCCGCGGCTCGCCGGCGCTTGTCGCGTGAACCGGGAGCACGATCCTCGTCGAAGACGGGTCGAGCAATTTTGCCAGGTCGTCGGCATCGGGAAAGAACGAGGCGGTGTGGCCGTCGGTTCCCATGCCAAGCACGACGACGTCGAGCGGCCAAGGCAGCGACCGCAACATCCTGCTATCGGACTCCGACGCATCCTCGATGGTTGCTGCCTCTTCGTAGAGCGGCACGAAACGTGCGGCTGCAGCCGCGTTTTGCAAAAGATTAGCGGCGACCAGCCCGGCGTTGGAGCGCGGCGAGGAGGCCGGCACGCAACGCTCGTCGACCAGCGTCACCGTGACCTTGTTCCAGGCGATCGGGATATTCGAAAGCGATGCGAAAAATCTCGCCGGTGTCGTGCCGCCGGAAACAGCGAGCAGCCCTGTGCCGCGCTCAGCGATTGCATTGGTCAGGCGGCCTGCAACGTGGCCGGCAAGTGCTGCCGCCAGGTCCTGGCGTCCGGCAAACGCGTGCCAGTTGTAGGCGGCGCTGTTCAATTGCTCTCGTGCCATGTCCGCCCGTCGCGTTCGATCAGCGCAATCGAGGCCGAGGGGCCCCATGTGCCGGCCGTGTAGCCCTGTGCCTCTTGCCTTCCGCTTTCCCAGGCATCCTGGATCGGGTCGATCCATTTCCACGCCGCCTCGACCTCGTCGCGGCGCATGAACAGCGTCTGGTTGCCGCGGATGACATCCATGATCAGGCGCTCATAGGCATCGGGCGCGCGGCCGTCGAAGGATTGCGCGAAGCTCATGTCGAGCGGGATCTGGCGCAGCCGCATGCCGCCCGGCCCCGGATCCTTGATCATGATGAACTGCTTGACGCCTTCGTCGGGTTGCAGCCTGATGACCAGCTGGTTGGCGGAGATCGGCCCGGCGCTGTCGCCGAAGATCGAGTGCGGGATCGGCTTGAATTCGATGACGATCTCCGAGACGCGGGTCGCCAGCCGCTTGCCCGTTCTGAGGTAGAACGGCACGCCCGCCCACCGCCAGTTGCCGATTTCGGCCTTGAGCGCAACGAATGTCTCGGTGTTGCTGTTCTTGCCGAGCTCCTCGACATAGCCTTTCACCGGCCCGCCGGCCGAGGCCCCGGCACGGTACTGCCCGCGCACCGTGTGCTTGGGCGCTTCGTTGCCGTTGATGCGTTTCAGCGCGCGCAACACTTTCAGCTTTTCGTCGCGCACGGCATCGGCATCCATCGACGACGGTGCCTCCATGGCGACGAGACAGAGAAGCTGCAGCATGTGGTTCTGCACCATGTCGCGCAACGCGCCGGCCTTGTCGTAATAGGTGACGCGATCCTCGAGGCCGACCGTCTCGGCGACGGTGATCTGGACATGGTCGACATTGGCGGAATTCCACAGCGGCTCGTAGAGCGCGTTGGCAAAGCGCAGCGCCATCAGATTCTGCACCGTCTCCTTGCCGAGATAGTGGTCGATGCGGAAGATCTGGCTTTCATGGAAATCATCGCCGACCAGATCGTTGAGCGCGCGCGCCGAGGCGAGATCGCGCCCGATCGGTTTCTCCAGCACGATGCGCGAGTTCGGCGTGATCAGCCCGTTCTCTTTCAGCTTATGCGAGATGTCGCCGAACAGCGCCGGCGCGACTGCCAGGTAGAAGGCGCGGATGCATTCGCTGTCGCCGATCGCCTTCTTCAATTTGTCGAAGCCCGCGCCAGTGGTCGCATCGGCCGAGACGTAGGAAAGCCGGGCAAGGAACGTCTTCAGCTCCGCGGCGTCGATATCGGCCGGTCTCACATGGTCGGAAATCGCCTGCCTGGCGAAATCCCGAAATTCCTCGTCGGTCATTTTCGAGCGCGACGTGCCGATGATGCGCGTCGGTTCGGAAAACTGATGGTCGCGCTGGCGATGATAGAGCGACGGCAAAAGCTTGCGTTCCGACAGATCGCCGGTGCCGCCGAAAATGATGAAGTCGAAAGGGTCGACGGGAATGATCTGGCTGGTCATGGTCTGTCCGCTTTGACGCCGGTCGCTGTGACGCGGCTGATATAATCTAATCGATTTAGATTTTCCAGTGCCACGGCGTCACACTCCAAGGCCAATCGGCCTTTGCCGATTGGTCCTGATGTGTGCCCTTGACACTGGCGCAACCCGGACGCTTGTCGGCGAGGTGGTTCCGGGAGGCCTTCGCAGATGCAGCATAAAGCGGGACCGAGCTGAAAGCCAAAGGAGAAATCGAGAGTATATTGATCTTTCGGCCGCCATCGCCGGCGGTTGGCCGAGCCATCGTCTTCAATCATGAGTGAGAAAACCATGCGCCTGGAAAACAAAGTTGCCATCATCACCGGTGCCGCGTCAGGTTTCGGCGAAGGCATGGCCAAGCGTTTTGCCGAAGAGGGCGCGAGCGTCGTTGTCGCCGACCTCAACGCCAAGGGCGCCGAACGCGTCGCCAACGAGATCGGCCGCGCGGCGATCTGGACCCAGACGGACGTCTCGTCGCGTTCCGAGTTCGACGAGATGGTCCATGCCGCAAAGAGTGCCTTCGGCCGCATCGATATCATGGTCAACAATGCCGGCTACACCCATAGCAATGGCGACATGCTCGAGGTCGACGAGACGACCTTCGACCTGATCACGGCTGTCAACATGAAGGCGATCTACCACGCCGCTCTGGCGGTCGTGCCGATCATGGATCGGCAGGGCGGCGGCGTCATCCTGACCACGGCCTCGACGGCCGGCATCAGGCCGCGGCCCGGCCTTACCTGGTACAACGCGTCGAAGGGCTGGGCGATCACCGCGACCAAGTCGATGGCGGTGGAGCTCGCGCCCAAGAACATCCGCGTCAACTGCCTGTGTCCGGTCGCCGGCGAGACCGGCATGCTGGGAAAATTCATGGGCGCCGACACGCCGGAAATCCGCGAGAAATTTCGCGCGTCGATCCCGCTTGGCCGGCTTTCGACGCCGCTCGACATAGCCAACGCGGCGCTCTGGCTGGCGTCGGACGAGGCGGCTTTCATCACCGGCGTGGCGTTGGAGGTCGATGGTGGACGTTGCATCTGAGCCCTCCGGCCATATCGGGCTTCAACATGCCTGGCTTCAATTGACTTGACCATCCAGCGAAAGGCATAAGACGGCAATAGGGTGGGGTTTGGTGGCGCGATGAACGCTAGATTGCGGAAAGTTCGCGAAGACCTGGGGCAACGTCTCAGAGTCTATAAAGCAAGACGCGCTCGGGCAAAAAGCAGCGCGACTTTCATCGGCATTACCGGCAGTTCGGGTAAGTCGACGGCAGCGAGTTTGCTCGGACACATACTGGCCAGCCATGGCTCAGTCTATGCACAGGTTCTCGCCAACACGATCAAGTCGCTGGTAAGCACGCTTTACAAGCGCATGAAGACTGATGGTGAGGTCGACTACGTCGTTTTCGAAGCCGGAGCCCATGGACCCGATACGCTCAAGCCGATGGCGGATATGTTGCAGCCGCATGTGGCTGTGGTCACCATGGTTCGCCTCGAACATTTTACAGCTTTCAGGACCCTGGAGAACGTCGCCGGGGAAAAGCGCGCATTGGTCGATGCGCTGCAGCCGGGCGGCTTCGCTCTGCTCAATGCGGATGATCCCCATGTGATCGGCATGGCTTCCGCCACTCCGCATCGCGTCGTCACTTTCGGCCTGTCGGAACAGGCCGACTACCGCGTGACTAATGTCCATGCCGCCTATCCGGATAGGCTGGCGCTGGCCGTCCATTGGCGTGGCGGCGTGCTAGAGCTGAAGACGCCGTTCCCAGCCGAACATTTTTGGCTGCCGACCGCCGCAGCAGTCAGCGTAGCGCTGGAGCTTGGCGTTCCTCCCGAAAAAGTGGCGGCAAGGGTGGCGACATTCCAGCCGCTGCCAAATCGATGCCAGGTGCTCATCACCAATGGCGGTCCGCAATTCATCGTCGACGCCGCCAAGTCGCCCTGGCATTCGATCAATCTTGCGTTCGACATGATGGCCAAGGCCACTGTCGAGCGGAAGCGCATCGTTCTGGGGCAGATTTCAGACTATGCGGGCTCGACCAGAAAATACCATTACGCCTACAAGACGGCGCGAGAAATCGCAGACCAGGTCATCTATGTCGGCGACAATGCGCATCGCTCTGGAGCCGGGCAAGACGATCGTGACGCCGGCCGCTTTCACGAATTGCGTATGCCCAAGGAGGTCTCGGACCACATCAAGCGGACGGCCGTCGCCGGTGAGCTCATTTTACTCAAGAGCTCGTCCCGTCTTCACCTAGAGAGGATCGCGCTGGCCTGGAAGCACGACGTCAAATGCTGGGTTCCCGTCTGCGGCAAGCGGGAAGGCTGCGATACGTGCGGTCTGTTCGAAGTGCCGTTCGAAGAGCATCGCAGCCATGTCAGGGAACGCAGGCATGCCAGACGATGGCAACGCTTTCGGCGTCTGCTCGGCCGCCAACCATAGTACGGAAGCCATCTGAGCCCGACCAGCCCTACGCGCCAGTCTTGATAAAGCTCTTGTAGATCCAGCCGCGTTTGCCGTTGTAGACGATCTGGCACCATTTCTTGCAGCCCATCACCTGAACCGAGGTCTTGGCGGGAACGGTGACTATGGGGGCCGCATTCTTCTTCGGTCCGGTGCGCATGGTGACGGCCCTTAGGATGCGTCCGGTGTCTGCCGCGCTCACTTTCTTGGCCTCGACCTTGGCTTGGGTGCCATCGTTCTGCGTGGCCGCCGGCAATTGCGGCTTAGCAGTGGGAATGGCGGCGGTTTGCGCACCGTCCGGCGCCGTCTTGTTGGGAGCCGCGACTTTGGCAAGCAATGCTGCGGCTTTGTTTTTCGCTGCCGGATCGGCGAATGCCGCCGCAGTGGACGGCTTGTCTGCCGTTGGTTCGACTTGGCCCGCCATCTGGCCGGATGCGGTCTTCTGCCTCGATCCTGTCCAGCGAGGATCATTGGGCGCCAGCGCCGGTATCTCGGCCTCAGCCGCAACCACCGCCGGCGAAACCGCATCGGCCTTGCCCGTGGCCGGCTGCACCGCGGCGACCGTCGAGGCAGCCGCCGGCACGATCTTCGTCGTTTTTACCGGAACGCTTGGAACGATCTGCTCGGGGCTCGCGACAGCTTGTCTCTCATTGGCCGGCAATGCCAGCCATAGCGCCACCGCGGCCACGCCAAGCAGCGCTGCTGTGCCAAGCGCGGCGATTACCAGATGCAAGTTCGACCGGACTTTCTGCCAAAACCTAGGCCTCATGTCGTAGCCAAACTGCATCGCAAAGCGCCGTCGTTCCGGCGCGCCGAAACTGAAGGGCTCTCTCACTCTTGCAACCTCCATTTGCGGGCCGACGTTCAATGGAAAACCGGCGTTAGATCGGTCCCAAAACCAAAAAGCGGGCAGGCCCGCAAATTCCCCCGTTTAACTGCCCACGGCCCTCATCTTTTGCCTGCGATTGTGGCATCACTGCGCCCTTGCACGGAATTCTGCATGTTCGCGAGGGATTCTGCAACCTGTGGTTAGATCCGGTCCCTCAAGGCATACCAATTGAGCGCAAGAAAGAGCAGGGGTGCGCGGAAGCGACGGCCACCGGGAAAGGCCGGGATTTTTAGATCCTCGATCAGCCTCAGCCGGTCCCGGTTGCCGGCAACGGTTTCGGCATAGAGCTTGCCGAAAAAGTTCGACAGCATGACGCCGTGGCCGGAATAGCCGCCCACCGAGATCACATTGGGCATCACCTCGCGCACAAAGGGTTTTCTCGGCATCGTGATGCCGACATAGCCGCCCCAGCCATGGGATATCTCGACATCCCTGAGGTCAGGGTAAAGCTCGGCGATCTGCCGGCGGATGTGGACATGGATGTCTTTCGGATCGTTGACGGCGTAGATCTCGCGCCCGCCGAACAGCAGCCGCCCATCCGTCGATTTGCGGAAGTAGCGCACGACGAAGCGGGAATCATCGACCGCCTCACCGCCCGGCAGCACTTTTGTGTCGGCCCCGAGCGGCACCGTCGCGCCGATGAAGGAGCCGATCGGCATGATGTGCGCGGCACTGATCGGCTCGAGCGTGCCGCCATGGGCGTTGACGCCGATCAGACATTTCTCGGCCGATATCGTGCCTTTCGGCGTCGTCACTTTCACCTTGCCGCCAAGGGACGCGATGCCGGTCGCCGGCGTCTGCTCGAACAGCTGCGCGCCCGCCTGCGCCGCCACCTTTGCCGTGCCGATCGCCAGCTTCAGCGGATGGATGTGCCCTGTGCCGGTGTCACGGGTGCCGCCGAAGTAGCGCGTCGAGCCCAACCGCTCCGCCGTCTCCTTCGCGTCCATGAAGGTGATGTGCGGATAGCCGAAGCGGTTCGCCATGATCTCGGCATGCGCCTTATAGTCGTCGACATAGCGCTGCTTGTGCGCCACCGACATCTGGCCGGGCATGTAGTCGATCTCGATCTTGTTGACGGCGGCGAATTCGAAGAGATGCGCCTTGGCCTCTTCGGCGAGGTCGAGCAGCGCTTTGGCGCGGGAAAAGCCGTATTCCGCTTCCAGTTCCTCGGCCCAGGCGCGCTGGCCGGTGCCGAGCTGGCCGCCATTGCGGCCCGATGCGCCGTCGCCGAAACGATGCGCTTCGATCAGCACGACATTGCTGCCGGCCTTAGCGAGATGCGCCGCCGCCGACAGGCCGGTGAAGCCGCCGCCGACGATGACGACATCGCATGTCCGATCGCCGTCGAGCGCCGGATATTCGGGCCGTGGGCCGGCCGTGTCCTCGTACCAGGAGCGGCCGGGGGAGATTGGGGATTGGTAGGGCATGATGACCGAGTAGGGGAGTAGGGGAGTAGGGCAGTAGGGCAGTAGGGCAGTAGGGCAGTAGGGCAGTAGGGCAGTAGGGCAGTAGGGCAGTAGGGAAGCTATTCGGCTGACAGTTTGCGGATTAGAAGTCGAAGAAGCTTTCCCACACTTTCGGTACTCGACAACAATGAAGTCGCTGTAGCTTTCGGTGCGATACCGATATGCTCAGCGATCACAAGCTGAGGTTCTAGTTCTTTCAGTGATCCTTGAGCAATACGGAGAAATTGTTGATAGGAGCCTCTCTGCCATAGCCTTCCGCTATGTTCGCCGGTACCGAAGTTGCAGCGCGCCGCACTTGGCTGGTCAGTCCATAAAGTTCCTCTTTCGGCCAGGATTTCGTCGCGCCGTAAACCGCCACCGCAAGGTCCATTGCCTGCTGCCAAACAATTAGATCCTTGTAGGAACCCGTTTTCTCAGCCATTTCCCCTACTCCCCTACTCCCCTAAACATTTAGCAGCAGATACTCCCGCTCCCACGGGCTGATCACTTCCATGAAGGTCTCGAATTCCGCCCGCTTGATCGCCGCATAGGTCGCGGCAAACGACTTGCCGAGCAGCGCGCAGAGTTCCTCGTCGGCTTCCAATAGGTCGACGGCTTCGAGCAGGCTGCGCGGCAGGTCGATCTCGGCATCGTTGGCGGTGGTGAGGACAGGCGGCTCGGCCTTGATCTTGTTGGTCATGCCGATCAGCCCGCAGGCGAGCGATGCGGCCAGCGCCAGATAGGGATTGGCGTCGGAAGAGGGGATGCGGTTCTCGACGCGCCTGGCCGCCGGGTCGGAACGCGGAACGCGGAACGCGGTGGTGCGGTTGTCGTAGCCCCATTTGTTGTTGACCGGCGCCGAAGCCGACTGGGTCAGCCGGCGGTAGGAATTGACATAGGGCGCAAACATCACCAGCGCGTTCGGCACGTGTTTCTGCATGCCGCCGATGAAATGAAAGAAGGCCTCGGTTTCCGAGCCGTCCTCGGCAGAAAAGACATTCCTGCCGGTTTTCTTGTCGATGATCGACTGGTGGATATGCATGGCCGACCCAGGCTGCCCCTGGATCGGCTTGGCCATGAAGGTAGCATAGATATCGTGCTTCAGCGCTGCCTCGCGGATGGTGCGCTTGAACATGAACACCTGGTCGGCGAGCTCGATCGGATCGCCATGGCGCAGATTGATCTCGAGCTGGCCGGCGCCTTCCTCGTGGATCAGCGTATCGATTTCCAGGCCTTGGCTTTCGGAGAAATGATAGATGTCGTCGATCAGTTCGTCGAACTCGTTGACGCCGGCGATCGAATAGCCGGCGCCGCCGCCGATCGCTCGTCCCGAACGCCCGACCGGCGGCGTCAGCGGGTAGTCCGGATCGGGATTCTTGCGCACGAGGTAGAACTCGATCTCGGGCGCCACCACCGGCTTCAGCCCGCGCTTGTCGTAAGCGGCAAGCACACGCTTCAGCACGTTGCGCGGCGTGAACTCGACCGAGCGGCCGTCCTGGTGGACGAGGTCGCAGATGACCGCCGCCGTCGGGTCCTCTTCCCACGGCACCACGGTCAATGTCGAAAGATCCGGCATCAGCTTGAGGTCACCGTCGTCCTCCGGATAGTGGAAGCCGTTGCCGTCCTCCGGATAGCCGCCGGAGATCGTCGTCATGAACACCGCCGAGGGCAGCGCCAGCGAGGTGTTTGAGGTGAATTTCTTCGACGGCATCATCTTGCCGCGCGCAACACCCGCCTGATCGGGCGTGATGCACTCGATATCCTCGATGCCGCGCCACTCCAGCCAGGCGCTGACTTCCTTCCAGTTCTTCACGCCGCGCTGATTTTTCACGAAGGCAGGCGTGCGGATACGTCCTCCGCGGCTCGACGGACGGACTTCCTTTTTTGCAGGCGGCATCATTCACCAGATTGGGTTGCGGATTTTGGAGTATAGCCGTGGGCGGTGATGGAAGGGAAGGGGAGCCGGCCCTGCGTTCGTCTGGCAGTTGAAAACCGCTTCGAGCAGCTTAGGTTCGACGCAAATTAAATGACCTCGGTGAAGACGTCGAATGCAGAACAATCATGAATTGACCACGATCGGCTTCGATGCCGACGATACGCTCTGGCAGAATGAGCAGTTCTTCCGCATCACCGAGAGGCGCTTTGCCGCGCTGCTCGCCGATCATGCCGAGGAGGGGCACATCTCGGCAAGATTGTTGGAGGCGGAGAAGCGCAACCTCGCCGTCTACGGCTTCGGCATCAAGGGGTTTACCCTGTCGATGATCGAAACGGCGATCGAGATTACCGGGGGCCGGGCGCCGGCCTCGGTCATCGCCGAAATTCTTGCCGCAGGCCGCGAGATGCTCGGCCATCCGATCGAGCCGCTGCCCCATGCGCGCGAAACCGTGGAAAAGCTGGCGAGCGCATATCGCCTGGTGCTGATCACCAAGGGCGACCTCTTCGATCAGGAGCGCAAGCTGGCGCAATCGGGCCTCGGCGACCTGTTCGACGCCGTCGAGATCGTCAGCGACAAGAGCCCTGCCACTTATACCAGGATCTTCGGCCGCCATGGGGATGGCGCGGAAAAAAGCATGATGGTCGGCAATTCGCTCAAGTCGGATGTGGTGCCGGCCATCGAGGCGGGCAGTTGGGGCATCCACGTGCCGCATGAATTGACCTGGGTGCTGGAACATGTCGAGCCGCCGGTCACCGCGCCTCGCTTCCGCCAGATAGCCGATCTCTCGGAACTGCCCCGGCTGATCGAAAACATCGGGAAAGCCGGCTGATCGTCTTGGCGTCGGGCCGGGTGCTGGCTAGTTACGTCCGAGCTCGACCAGGCGGTCGATCACCGGCTGCAGTCGTTCGGTCGTGATCGGTTTGACGACCACCGCATCGACGACGCTCGACAGACCGAGGCTCTCTGGTGTGCCGTTCTTGGTCGAAAGCAGGATCACCGAGGGGAGCGACTTGCCAGAAGTGCGTCGCAGCGCGTCGATACCCGACATCAGCGCGTCGCAGTCCTTGTTGTCCGCGCCGCCGTCGAGGACGACAGCTCCGGGAATGAGCGATCGCAACGTCGTTGCTGCCGTCTCGGGCGATTCCGAGATCGGCTTGAGCCCGGATCGTTCGACGATTTTCGAAACCACCACCCGGTTGACCGGCGACTTTCCGACGACGAGCACGCGGGTGAAATCCGTGAGCATCTCGGGATCCACATTCCGGCTCACCAAACTCAGGTGGTTTACAGTCTTGGTATCGCGATTCACGGGGCGCATGAGCGGGGCGGGCACTCGACTGGTTTCAATGCAGGGTTGAAACTTTAGAGACAATTGCCGTGAGATCGCTGCCTATGTCAAGCTGAAATGGCGAACATCGAGAATATCGCAAGAAACGTTAAAATTTAAAGCAAGTTCTGTTTTTTGCCCGTATGCAAACTGGCCGTGCAAACGCAAATCACCTGCGCAGAGACTGCGCAGGTGATTCCGGATCCACAATAGGCTTTGCTTGGACTTCGGTCAGCCGTGGCTCCGCTGCGTGACGATCACCGGGATCAGCAGATCGCCCCAGTTGCCGTCGCCGCCATGGTGCCGTGCCGAGCGCACGAGCTCAACCGACACACCGGCCTCGACCGCCTTCATCACCGACTGGTTGAGCCTGTGCAGGTCGTTCGCAAGCATGCGGATGGTTGCTTGCTGGTCGACGCTCATGGTGGTGGCCTGTTCTTCGGCCCGTTCCTTGACGCGGCTTATCGATGCCATTGGTCTGCTCCTTCTGCGTATTTATACCCCTTCGGGGGCGTTCCTCTGTTCGTTGCGTTCCTGCTATTCCGCCGCCGGTTTGAACTGGGCGTGCTCGGTCGATTCATGCATGGCCGTGGTTGAAGACCGGCCACCGGTGATCGCCATCGACACGGCGTCGAAATAGCCGGTGCCGACTTCGCGCTGGTGCTTGGTCGCGGTGTAGCCGTGGGCTTCCGCCGCGAATTCAGCCTCCTGCAACTCGGAATAAGCCGCCATCTGCCGCGCCTTGTAGCCGCGGGCGAGTTCGAACATGCCGAAATTGAGCTGGTGGAAGCCGGCCAGCGTGATGAACTGGAACTTGTAGCCCATGGCGCCGAGCTCCCTCTGGAACTTGGCGATCGTGGCGTCGTCGAGGTTTTTCTTCCAGTTGAACGACGGCGAGCAATTATAGGCGAGAAGTTTGCCGGGATGATGCCTGTGCACGCCCTCGGCGAACTTCTTGGCCTGCGCCAGATCGGGCTTGGAGGTCTCGCACCAGATCAGGTCGGCGTAGGGCGCGTAGGCGACGGCCCGCGCAATGCAAGGCTCGATGCCGTTCCTGACTTGATAGAAGCCCTCCACCGTGCGGCCGGCGCCATAGTCGACGAAGGGCTGGTCGCGCTCGTCGATGTCGGAGGTGAGCAGCTTTGCCGCTTCCGCATCGGTGCGCGCGACGACCAGCGTCGGCGTGCCCATGACGTCGGCAGCAAGCCGCGCGGCGTTGAGGTTGCGGATGTGTGCGGCGGTCGGGATCAGCACCTTGCCGCCGAGATGGCCGCATTTCTTTTCCGACGCCAGTTGGTCCTCGTAGTGGACGCCGGCGGCACCCGCCTCGATGAAGGCTTTCATGATCTCGAAGGCATTGAGCGGCCCGCCGAAACCGGCTTCCGCATCGGCGACAACAGGCGCGAACCAGGTGTCGACCGAAAGCCCCTTGCCTTCGGAGGTCTCGATCTGGTCCGCACGCTGCAGCGTGCGGTTGATGCGCTTGACCAGTTCGGGCGCGGCATTGGCGGGATAAAGCGACTGGTCCGGATACATGGCGGAGGCGGTGTTGGCGTCGGCGGCGACCTGCCATCCAGACAGGTAGATCGCCTTCAGCCCGGCCCGGACCTGCTGCATCGCCTGGTTGCCCGACATGGCGCCGAGCGCGTTGACAAAGTCCTCCTCGTGGATGAGCTGCCAAAGCCGGTTGGCGCCCATTTCGGCGAGGCTCTGCCGGATCTGGACCGAACCGCGCAGTCGCTTCACATCGTCCGGCGAATAGGGCCGCTCGATGCCGTCGAAGCGGCCTTCCGGCGCCGAGGGGACGAGGTTGTAAAAATCGGTCATTGGTCGCTCCGGATAAATCGTTACTGGGATAGAGAACGCCGCCTCATGCAGATTTCGCGCCGTTTTGGTGTGACAGCATTTACATTTCGGCGCGAAACAGGCGAGAGAAACCGTAGATTTGGCTGAGGAATAAGAGAAAACCTGTGTTGCGTTTGACAGCCAGGCGCTGTAAATTTGTCATGATTGTAAAGACCGGCGTGACATCGCCGTGCAGAAGCAATGTAAATTTCTGTCAAGGACAGTCGAGTGGCCGATCAAAAGATCTTCGCCGGGCCGCGCATCCGCCGTATCCGCAGCGCCAAGGGCCTGACCCAGACGGCGATGGCCGAAGGGCTCGGCATCTCGCCGTCCTATCTCAATCTCATCGAGCGTAACCAACGGCCGCTGACGGTCCAGCTGATCCTAAAGCTGGCATCTGTCTACAAGGTCGACCCGCATGAATTGCAGGGCGAGGCGAGGGGGTCGGTCGCCGCCCTGAAGGAAGTGTTTTCAGACCCGCTGCTGGTCGGCGAATTGCCTGGTGACCAGGAGCTGATCGAGCTTGCCGAGGCAGCGCCCAACGCTTCCGCCGCGGTGATAAAACTGTTTCGCGCCTATCGCGAGCAGGCCGAGCGCCTTTCCGACCTCAACGAGCTTCTCGCGCGTGAGGGCAAAGCGACGGCACTCTCCGGCGCCCGCTTGCCGATTGACGAGGTGCACGAGATTTTCGAGCGCCGGCCGAACCATTTTGCCGCGCTCGAAGAGGAGGCCGAGGCATTCACGTCGGTGCTCGATCCCGGCGACGATCTGCTCGGTGCGCTCAAGGCCTGGCTGAAGCGCGAATACGGCATCGTGGTCAAGGTGCTGCCGGTCGCCACCATGCCGAACTGGCGCCGCCGTTACGACCGCCACTCGCAGCGTCTGTTTCTGTCCGAGCGCCTGTCGCCGTTCGACCAGTTGCGCGAGGTGGCGATGGAGGCCTGCCTGATCCGCATGACGGTCACGGTGGCAGGCGAGATCCAGGCGCTGAAGCTGACCACGGATGAGGCCCGCCGGCTCGCCCGCTTCGAGCTTGGCCGCTACGCCGCCCACGCGCTGATGATGCCCTACCAGTCCTTCCATGCGGCCGCGACCCGCGCGCGGTACGACATCGACGTGCTGCGCTCGCGCTTCGGCGTCTCCTTCGAGCAGGCGGCGAACCGCCTGACAATGCTGCAGCGGCCGGGCACGCCGGGCGTCCCGTTCTTCATGCTCGAGGTCGACAGTGCCGGCAACCGCTTCCGTAAGGCGGGCAGCCAGGGTTTTCCCCAGAGCCGCTTCGGCGGCGGCTGTCCGAAGCTCCCCGTGCATGCCGCCTTTACCCAGCCCGGCCAGATCTTCGTCGAGGCGGTGGAAATGCCCGATGGCGCCGAGTTCCTCTGCGTCGCCCGCACGCTCGAAGGGCCGCAAGGCTCGTTTTCGGAGCGCCCGCGCCGTACCGCGCTTCTGCTCGGCTGCGACATCGGCTTTCGTGACGAGATCGTCTACGGCACGGCACTGCCGGGGCCAGCCGCCGCAACGACAGGAAAAGCCGGACAGGGCATCAATCCGGCCACACCGATAGGCCCGGCCTGCCGGCTGTGTGAGCGCATCGGCTGCCTCGCCCGCGCCGAGCCGCCGGTGACGCGCCCGCTCGGCCTCGACGAAATGGTGACCGGGCTGAGCGCCTTCGATTTCCAGTGAGGCCCCAGATCGCCGACTGCCGCCTTTGCCACAACCGTCGCCGTCCGGTGGACCACGCTCCGCCGCTGCCTTTGCGCTACGCGAATGAAGCACGTTCTTGTCGTCCGTTGCGCATCGTGCCGCCCTCAAATCGTCGACAGTCGCGCCCATGACCGATACCGCATCATCACCGATTGCCGTCTCGCCGCGCGAGGAGCGCGTCGGCTTCCTGTTGATATTTCTGTCGGCGCTGATGTGGAGTTTCGGCGGCGCCATCGCCCGCTTCATCGAAGCGGGCGACAGCTGGACGGTGGTGTTCTGGCGCTCGGTCTGGGCCGCCGCCTTCCTGGTCTGCTTCATGATCTGGCGCGACGGTTGGCACGGCACGGTGAAGCTGTTCCGCGGCATGGGCCTGCCCGGCCTTGCCGTGGCGTTCTGCTTCGCCACTGCATCGACTTGCTTTGTCGTGGCGCTTGCCTACACCACCGTCGCCAACATCCTTTTGATGCAGGCCGGCGTGCCGCTGCTGGCAGCGCTGTTTGCGTGGGTGCTGTTTCGCGAACGGGTGGCCGCCGCGACGTGGGTGGCGATTGCAGCCGTCATTGCCGGCGTTGCCATCATGGTATCGGAATCGCTCGATGGCGCCGTGTCGCCCGTCGGCGACGGCTTGGCGCTGCTCATCGCGGTGATGTTTTCGATCGCCACCGTCATCACGCGGCGCTTTGCCCATGTGCGCATGACGCCAGCGACCTGCCTCGGCACGATGCTTGCCGCCGCATTCGCGGCGTCCCAGGCATCGCAATTCGGCGTTTCCAGCAGCGACATGGGCTTCCTGTTTGCGTTCGGCGTGGTCAATCTGGGTCTCGGCCTTGCCTTCTTCGCCACCGGCGCCCGGCTTGTTCCGGCGGCGGTCGCGGCACTCCTCGGCACCTTCGAGCCGATCCTCGGCCCGATCTGGGTCTGGCTCATCCATTCCGAGGTGCCGTCGGGACGCACCATCCTCGGCGGCACGGTCGTGGTCACGGCGCTGCTCGTCCATATCGGCCTCGAATTCAAGCGTCAGGCGCGACCCGTGCGGCCGGGTGTCACCGGCATGCCGTCGCCTAATTGATGCAGCGCACGCGCCAAAGCGAGATGAGCCATTGACAACGCCGCAGCCGCGCGGGCAGGCTGCCAATACGGCAACAACAAGACAGGCGTATCTTGCCAAGTCTCCCCTCCGGCCCGATCGAGACCGGACAACATCGTCGTATCCCTGCCCGCGTCGTGGCGAGAGCCTCTGACGGCGCTGGAACGCCATCTGGATCACGACATGGGAACGGGGGGCATGGGAACGGGGGCTTTGGCCGCTGCACATCGAACCACCAAGGTGTCGGCGGTTCGTGCTTGTCGCTTGCCGGAAAGCCCAATAATCTGAAGCAAATGTCCAGCCGCGCAGCCCCGCGACGAGCTGGCGATGGAACACTCATCAAAGGAGAGACTCAATGACCCGCAAAGCGTTCTGGCTTTCGGCGACCTCGGCATTTCTGACGCTTTTCACCCTCGGCGCTCATGCCCAGGACCGTGTCGTCAACGTCTATAACTGGTCGGATTACATCGACAGCTCGATTATCGAGGATTTCACCAAGGAAACGGGCATCAAGGTCACCTACGACACGTTCGATTCCAATGAGCTCCTGGAGACGAAACTGCTTGCCGGCGGCAGCGGCTACGACGTTGTCGTGCCGACCGCCAATTTCCTCGCACGCCAGATCCAGGCAAGTGTGTTCCAGAAGCTCGACAAGTCGAAGCTGCCCAACATTTCCAACATGTGGGACATCGTCTCGGAGCGCACAGCCAAGTACGATCCGGGCAACGAATATTCGATCAACTACATGTGGGGCACGGTCGGCCTTGGCTATAACGTCAAGAAAGTGCAGGAAGCGCTCGGGACCGACAAGATCGACAGCTGGGACGTGTTCTTCAATCCGGAAAAACTGGCCAAGCTGAAGGATTGCGGCGTCTATGTCCTCGACTCCCCGAGCGACATCCTCCCGAACGCCTTCAAATATCTGGGCATCGATCCCGAGACCACGTCGCTGGACGATTTCGCCAAGGCGGAAGAACTGATGCTTAAGATCAGGCCTTACATCCGCAAGTTCCACTCGTCGGAATATATCAACGCACTGGCCAATGGCGACATCTGTCTGGCCGTCGGCTGGTCGGGCGACGTGTTCCAGGCGCGCGACCGTGCGACCGAGGCCAACCATGGCGTCGAGATCAGCTATTCCGTGCCGAAGGAGGGTGCCGAAATGTGGTTCGATCAGATGGCAATCCCGGCCGATGCGCCGCATGTCGCCGAGGCGCATGAATTCCTGAACTACATGATGAAGCCGGAAGTGATCGCCAAGTCGAGCAACTATGTCTTCTACGCCAACGGCAACAAGGCATCGCAGCAGTTCATCAGCAAGGAGATACTCGAGGACCCGGCGATCTACCCGGACGAGGCGACGCTGGCGAAGCTGTTCACCATCTCCCCTTACGATTCCAAGACCCAGCGCGTGGTCACCCGCACCTGGACCAGGATCGTCACCGGGCAATAAGAGACGATCAAGGACCCCGGCACAGCGTGCCGGGGTCAAATCTTTTTTGGGGATAGAACCAGGACGGAGTGGGACATGAAATCGCTTGGCAGCATCCGCAGGGATTTCGCGCCATGGAACGATCCGAACGCCAAGCCATACATCCAGTTCGACAAGGTCACCAAGAAGTTCGGTGACTTCACCGCCGTCAATAATTTGTCGCTGACCATATTCGAGCGCGAGTTCTTTGCCCTGCTCGGGGCGTCGGGTTGCGGAAAATCGACGCTTCTGCGGATGCTCGCCGGCTTCGAGGAGCCGACCGCCGGCCGCATTCTGCTCGATGGCCAGGATCTGCGCGGCATCCCGCCATACCGGCGGCCGGTCAATATGATGTTCCAGTCCTACGCGTTGTTCCCGCATATGACGGTCGAGAACAACATCGCTTTCGGCCTCAAGCAGGACGGCATGCCGAAGCCCGAGATCGCGGCGCGCGTTGGAGAGATGCTGAAGCTGGTCAAGCTCGAGCAGTTTGCCAAGCGCAAGCCGCACCAATTGTCCGGCGGCCAGCGCCAGCGCGTCGCGCTTGCCCGCTCGGTCGCCAAAAGGCCGAAGGTGCTTCTGCTCGACGAGCCGCTTGGCGCGCTGGACAAGAAGCTGCGCGAGGAAACACAGTTCGAGCTGATGGATCTGCAGCAGTCACTCGGCCTCACCTTCGTCGTCGTCACCCACGACCAGGAAGAGGCGATGACCATGGCCGACCGCATTGCCATCATCGACAAGGGCGAGGTGATGCAGGTGGCGACGCCGGCCGAGGTCTACGAGGCGCCGGGTTCCCGCTTCGTCGCTGGGTTTGTCGGCAACGTCAACATGTTCGAAGGCAAGATCGCGCGTGGCGAGGCCGGCGCGGCAAGCATCGACGCCGGCAACGGCATCACCATCCGGACCGAGAATGCCGGCGATGCCGCCACCGGCGCGGCCGTCGCCTTCGCGATCAGGCCGGAGAAGATCAAGATATCGTCGAAGAAGCCGGCCGGAGCCGTCAACGCCATCGAAGGCGAGGTCTACGATATCGCCTATCTCGGCGACATGACCGTCTATCACGTCAGGCTCGACGACGGCCACGTGGTGCGGGCAAGCACGATGAACGCGGCCCGCATCACCGAGGATCCGCTGAGCTGGAACGACCGTGCCTGGGTGTCGTTCCGGCCGGACGCCGGCGTTGTGCTGACGCGATAGGGGACGGTCATGTCGAACGCCGCTGTCGCCGCTGCAGCAACCTCCCAGGCCACCGATGCTGGCAAATCCGCCTTGGCCAGATTGAGTGCCGCCTTCATTGGCCGTCTCGTCATCATCATCCCGTATCTCTGGCTGGTGTTCTTCTTCCTCATTCCGTTCGTCATCGTCTTCAAGATTTCGCTGTCGCAGACGGCAATCGCCATACCGCCCTACACGCCGGTGCTTGGCTTCGGCGACGGCCTTTCCGGTTTTCTCGCCCAGCTGAAACAGCTCAGCGTCGATAACTACACATGGCTGACGCAGGATGCGCTGTACTTCAATGCCTATGTGACGAGCGTCATCGTTGCCGCCATCTCGACGGTGCTGACATTGCTTGTGGGCTACCCGATCGCCTATGGCATGGCCCGCGCGCCGGCGACGCTTCGTCCGACTTTGCTGATGCTGGTGATCCTGCCGTTCTGGACCTCGTTCCTGATCCGCGTCTACGCCTGGATCGGCATTCTCAAGCCCGAGGGGCTGCTCAATCAGCTGCTGCTCGCCACCGGCGTCATCAGCCAGCCGCTCATCGTCCTCAACACCTACACGGCGATCTTCATCGGCATCGTCTATTCCTATCTGCCGTTCATGGTGCTGCCGCTCTATTCGTCCTTGGAAAAGATGGATTACTCGCTGATCGAAGCGGCCAAGGATCTTGGCTGCCCGCCGACCAGCGCGTTCTGGAAGATCACCTTTCCGCTGTCGGTGCCCGGCGTCATCGCCGGCTGCCTCCTGGTGTTCATCCCCGCCGTCGGCGAGTTCGTCATTCCCGACCTGCTCGGCGGATCGCAGACGCTGATGATCGGCAAGACGCTGTGGAACGAGTTCTTCGCCAATCGCGACTGGCCAGTGTCGTCGGCCGTCGCTGTCATCCTGCTGTTGCTGCTGATCGTGCCGATCATGCTCTTCCAGCGGGCGCAGGCCCGCGCCCAGGAACAAGACAAATGAACCCGACCTGGAGCCGTTTCAACATCACCTCGATCGTGCTGGGCTTTGCCTTTCTTTACCTGCCGATCGTCCTGCTCATCGTCTTCTCCTTCAACGAGTCGAAACTGGTCACCGTCTGGGGCGGTTTCTCGACCAAATGGTACGTCGCGCTGTTCCACAACCAGGGCCTCATGGACGCCACCTGGGTAACGGCCCGCGTCGCCGTCATCTCGGCCACCGTGGCGACAGTGCTCGGCACACTGGCGGCTCTCACCTTGACGCGCTACACGCGCTTCAAGGGCCGGATGCTGTTTTCCGGCATGGTCTTTGCGCCGCTGGTCATGCCGGAAGTCATCACCGGCCTGTCGCTGCTGCTGCTCTTCGTCGCCGTCGGTCTCGACCGCGGCTTCCTCACCGTCACGCTTGCCCACATCACCCTGACAATGTGCTTCGTCGCCGTCGTCGTGCAGTCGCGCCTGGTCACCTTCGACCGCTCGCTGGAAGAAGCCGCGATGGATCTGGGCGCGCCGCCGGTGAAGACCTTCTTTCAGATCACGCTGCCCGTCATCATGCCTGCGATCGTGTCGGGCTGGATGCTGGCGTTCACATTGTCACTCGACGATCTGGTCATCGCCAGCTTCACCTCAGGGCCTGGCGCCACCACGCTGCCGATGAAGATCTACAGCCAGGTTCGTCTCGGTGTGACGCCGGAGATCAACGCCGCCTGCACCATCCTGATCGCGGTCGTGGCGGTTGGGGTCATCATCGCCTCGCTCGCCAACAAGCGTCGCGAGGTGCAGCGCCAGCGCGACGAGCAGGCCGCTCAGCGGGGGTGACGAAAGAAGCGGCAACCCAGAAAAAGCCGGCAGGACGCACTTCCGACGACGACCGCAGCAGCCTCGTTGCCTATTCTCCGGAAACCCCGCGGCTTATCGGCGAAATGAATGGCGTGCTCCACGTTCCGCCGACGAAGAACGAAGATTGGTTGGGACCCTGGTTGTTTGTCTGCGTGGCTGGCTGGTCCGCCTGAATGATGCCGCCGGACAGCGCCAGCCCGCGCCCGGCGTAGGAGGCGATGCCGGAAAGCCAGACCTTGTACTTCGCCGAATTCGCTTCGGCCTTGTCGATCCTCGCCACACCGTTCGAAATGCTTGCCTTGAGTTCGGCCCCGTCGATCGGCAGCGTTCCGTCGGAGACATCGTCGAGCGCGAAGAACCCGCCCTGTTCGTTGTGCTTGAGAAACGCCGGCAGGTCGAGCCGGCTCAAGGCGCCCTGGCCGAATTTCGCCGAAACCGAGCCGTCGGCGTTTTCGAAAATGGAATCCCAGGTTCTGCCCGGGCCCTTGAGGATGACCGAAACGGTTCCCCTGCCGATCGGCACCAGCCGCGTCATTCCGGCTGCGGTGCCAAAAGCGCCGCCATCGACATCGGAGGCGAGCAGCCTGATCTCGACCTGCGTGCCCCCCGGCTTGCGGTCGAAACGAAGACTGCTCTGGATGTTGCCGCCAAAGGCCGATGCATCGGAAATATCGAAGACCGCAAGACCGTCCTTGACCTGGGCGGTGGCGGCGACGTCGGCAAGCTGGATGGTGCCTGCGGTGGCCTGCGCTGCCGACAATCTGAGATCGAGATCGATCCGGTCGGCGACGCTTATGTCGATTTCGCCGGGACCAGCGCCGTCCGCAGGCGCCAAGGGTGTGAAGGCGGAGAGAAACGATCGCAAGTCGAGCGTGTCGAAGGCGAGCGTGCCGGCGATCACCGGCCGCGCCTCGCCAAAGGAGAAGTCCAGCGCACCCATCCCTGGATTGTCGTCCAGAGCGATCTCGGTGTTTTCGAGTTTAATGCGGCCGGAGGTCGCGGTGACCTTGCTGGAAACGGAAACCGAGCCGATTGCCGCGCCCGGCGCGATGCCGGCCCGCGACCATTCGAGCACGCGCCTGAGCGAGGGCGCAGCAAATTTCGCCTGACCGTCGAAATAGGCGTTCTCGGACATGCTGGCCACGCCGTCGAACGAAAAACTGGCAGGGGCCGCCTTGAAGGAAAGCGTCATCGGCGCAGCACCGCCCCCAAACAGCACCAGCGGGTTCGACGAAGCGGCGTCCACGGCGACGCTTTCGCCGCGCCAGATCCCGGTCGCCGACAGCGTCGCATTGCTGTTCATTGCGGCCCAGTTCGCCTGTCCGCTCAGGCTGCTCAGTATCTCAGTGTCCTTGCCATCGACGGAGGTCACCACGCGGCCGTTCCTGAACTCCACGGTGCCGAACGGATCTGCCGGCAGCTTGCTCAAGTCCGGCTTGGCTGGATTGGCGCTGACCACGGCGCGAGCGGTGTCGATGGAACGCGTGATGCGCCCGCCCGACGGCAAGGCGGGCAGGAAAAGCCCATTTGCTGCGCGTTGAACCCTGATCGTCGGCCGGATCAGCCGCGCCGTCGAGAACACCACGTCGCCACGCAATGCCGCCATGGCCGAGAGATTGACCTCGACCCGTTCGGCTTCGATCACAGGCGGCGCGTCGGTCTCTGTCCACTGCGAGAGCGTCACGTCGGCCAGGATGGCTCGAAAATTCGGCCAGACCTCGATCCGCGGCGCGCCGTCAATGGTGACCCTGAAACCGCTCCACGCACTCATTTCCCAGGCGATGCGATCGCGCACGATGCGGGTCGAGGCGACGAGCGGCAGCGCGGCGACGGCCAGCGCGATGACGAGCACGGCAACGCCGATCGCCCATATTCCGCGCCGGATCAAAGATGATGACATGTCGCCCCGTATGCTTCCGTTCCGACAAAATCGCCCGACGGGTGTAACCCACGGCTGACGCATTTCAAGTCTTTATGGCCCAGCGATGGCATTTGCGCACATCCACATCGCTCGGCCGAACAAAATCTTGCTCTGCTGACCTGCGATATGCATAAGCGACGGTGACCGCGGGAGGATTGATCATGGCTGGCGAAGCACCGCTCTGGGCACCGACGAAAGACCAGGTCGACGCGGCGCCGATGACCGCCTTTAAGACGGCCGCCGCGGCTGGAACCGGCAAGGGTTTTTCATCCTATGCCGATCTACACCGCTGGTCGATCGACGATCGCGAGGCATTCTGGAGCCTGGTCTGGGATTTTTGCGGGATCGTGGGCGACAAGGGCACCAGCGGGGGCGAGCGCGTGCTCGTCGATGGCGATAAGATGCCCGGCGCCGCGTTTTTTCCCGACGCGAAGCTGAACTTCGCCGAGAACCTCCTGAAGAAGACCGGCCCCAGTGACGCTATCGTCTTTCGCGGCGAGGACAAGGTCGAGCGCCGGCTCTCCTGGAATGAGCTGCATGCGCTGACCTCGCGGCTGCAGCAGCTTTTCCTGTCGCTTGGGGTGAAAAAGGGCGACCGCATCGCCGCCATGATGCCCAACATGCCGGAGACCGTCGCCGCCCTGCTGGCGACAGCCTCGATTGGCGCGGTCTGGTCGTCCTGCTCTCCAGATTTCGGCGAACAGGGCGTGCTGGACCGGTTCGGCCAGATCGAGCCTGTCGTCTTCATCGCGCCCGACGGCTATTGGTACAATGGCAAGGCGATCGAGGTCGCCGACAAGATCGCGGCCGTTGCGGCAAAGCTTCCCACCGTCCGCAAGGTCCTGATCGTCGACTATCTCGGCACTTCGAGCGATGTCGCGGCGACCGTCGAGAAGGCTGCGGCGCTGGACGAGGCACTCTCATCCTTCGCGGCCAAGGCGGTCGCTTTCGAACGGTTGCCGTTCGCGCATCCGCTCTACATCCTGTTTTCTTCCGGAACGACCGGCATCCCCAAATGCATCGTCCATTCGGCCGGCGGAACGCTGATCCAGCATGTCAAGGAAGAGCGGCTTCATGCCGGCCTGCTCGACGGCGACCGCTTCTTCTATTTCACCACCTGCGGCTGGATGATGTGGAACTGGCTGGTGTCCGGCCTCGCGTCGGGCGCAACCCTTCTGCTTTATGATGGCTCGCCCTTCTACCCCGACGGCAATGTGCTGTTCGATTTTGCCGACGCCGAGAAGATGACCTATTTCGGCACCTCGGCCAAATTCATCGATTCCGTGCGCAAGGCCGGCCTCAAACCGATCCGCACGCATGATCTTTCCACCGTGCGCACGATCTCCTCCACCGGCTCGCCACTGTCGCCGGAAGATTTTCGCTTCGTCTATGAGGGCATTAAGCACGACGTGCATCTCGCCTCGATCTCCGGCGGCACCGACATCGTATCCTGTTTCGTGCTCGGCGTGCCGACGGAACCGGTGTGGACCGGAGAGATCCAGGGACCCGGTCTCGGTCTCGCCGTCGATGTCTGGGACGACGATGGCCGCCCGCTCAGGCAGGAGAAGGGTGAGCTCGTCTGCACCAAGGCGTTTCCTGCTATGCCAATCGGTTTCTGGAACGATCCCGAAGGCAAGAAATACCACGCAGCCTATTTCGAGCGCTTCGACAATATCTGGTGCCACGGCGACTTCGCCGAATGGACCGCCCATGGCGGCCTGATCATCCATGGTCGCTCCGACGCGACGCTCAATCCGGGCGGTGTGCGGATCGGCACGGCGGAGATCTACAATCAGGTCGAGCAGATGCCGGAAATCCTGGAAGCGCTGTGCATCGGCCAGGATTTCGACAATGACGTGCGCGTTGTGCTGTTCGTGCGGCCGGCTGCCGGCGTTGAGCTCGACGCCGAGCTGGAAAAACGTATCCGGGCGAAAATCCGCAGCGGGGCGAGCCCGCGCCACGTTCCCGCCAGGATCGTCGCCGTCGCCGACATCCCACGCACCAAATCGGGCAAGATCACCGAACTCGCGGTGCGCGACATGGTGCATGGCCGCGCCGTCAAGAACAAGGAGGCGCTGGCCAATCCAGAAGCGCTCGAGCTGTTCCGCGATTTGCCGCAGCTTGCCGACTAAGCAAACAGAGCGGCGCCGCCATTCGGCTTGGTAGGCGCCGGTCGAGCATGGTTAACGAAATATCTCGCTCGAATTTACCTAGATTTCATGAGTGGTACACATTGGTAAATTTTCGGCGACGCCGGTAAGGTTTTGTTAAGGGCCGGCACCGATAGTCGTGCGTAACTTGAGGGAGAAATCCCGTTCCTCGAAATCCCCAGAGGATCTGAATTCGCTCAAGCCCCCGTTGTAACAGCAATCCCATCATTCAAGGCGTCCTGTTGGACGCCTTTTCTTTTAGATCAATCCGCGAGCACGCGGGTCGACGGAAAAGCGACTTCGACCAGAGTGCCCTCGCCGGGCGTCGAGTTGATGGTGAATCGAGCGCGGTTCGCCTCGACCATGGCCTTGGTCAGCGGCAGCCCGAGACCGGTGCCGTCGCCGCGCCCGCGCTTCAGCGCGTTGATCTGTTTGAACGGCTTCAGCGCTTGCTCGATCTCGGACTGGCTCATGCCGATGCCGGTGTCGCGCACCCGCATCACGACGTCGCCGGAGATCTCATAGGCGGTCGACACGATTACCTGGCCGCCGGCCTGCGTGTAGCGGATGGCATTCGACAGGATGTTCAGCGCGATCTGGCGCACGCTGCGCAGGTCGGCCACCACTTCCGGCAGCCGTGAGGCGAAGCTGGAGCGGATGATGACACGTTCGCGGTTGGCTTGCGGCTGCATCATCGCCACCGTCTCGGCCAGCGTGTCGTTGAGCGACACCGCCTCATAGGCCATCTCCTGCTGGCCGGCCTCGATCTTCGAGATGTCGAGCAGGTCGTTGACCAGGTCGAGCACGTGGTTGCCCGACCGGTTGATGTCGCGCAGATAGTCGCGGTAGCGGTCATTGGCGACCGGCCCGAATTTCTCGTCGACCATCAGCTCGGAAAACCCGATGATGGCGTTGAGCGGCGTGCGGATCTCGTGGCTGATGCGGGCGAGGAAGTCGGTCTTCTGCGAGGAGGCGCGCTCGGCCACGGCGCGCGCCTGGGTCAGATCTTCTTCGGCTCGCTTCCACTGGGTGATGTCGCGCACCACCGCGCAGAACCCGCTGTCGTTGGGCAGCCTGCCGATGGTCATGAACAGCGGGATGAAACGCCCCTGTGCCTCGCGTCCGATCACCTCGCGGCCGTCATTCATCACGCTCGCCACGCCGGGCTCGGACAGTCCGTCGAGATAGTCGCGTGCCGCGCGCTGGCTTTCGATCGCAAACAGCGAAAAGAAGGGTTTGCCGGTCACCTCATCGCTGTCAAAACCGAACAGCGCTTCCGCCGGGCGGCTGATCGAGCGGATCGTTCCGTCACGGCCGATCAGCACGACGCCGTCGGTCGCGGTGTCGATGATGGTGCGCATCTCGGCGATGCGCGCCTTGAGCTCGGAAACATCAGGCTGCGTCTGGTCGTCGGCGCCACCCTGCGGAATAGCCGCTGCCTCGTCGTCGCCGGAACGGCGCACGACCAGCATCAGCGCCTTGCCGCCACGCCACGGTACCGAGCGCAGAATAGCCTCGATCGGGAACTCCTGACCGTCATGCGTCTTCAACCGCAGCGCGTGATCGGTGCCATCGGAGGCGCTGTCGTCATAAGGATCGGCAAACAGCGCGCCGAGGCCACCTGCATCCTCCAGATCGTCGAGCGTGTCATAGCCGGTCAGGCTGAGGAATTCCTCATTCGCATAGTGAAGATCGTCACCGGAATGGATGAGCAGGGGCACCGGCAGCTTGCCGAGAATCGAAATGTCCGCAGCGTTGTTGTCGTCTGCGGTCGAAAAAGCCGATGGCACGAACCCTTCGAGCTTGAGCGACGGCACCTGCAGGCGCGGCCGCTCGACGGGCGCCGGCTCCATGTCACCGGCATGGCCGATGTCATCGGCTGACGAATCGGTTTCATCGTCATCGGACCGCGCCCAGTCCTCGCTGTCTTCTGCGTCACGGAAATCGGCAGCCGTCATGCTGTCGTCGTCTTCGGCGGCGATCGATCGACTGTCCGAGTCAGCGATTTCCTGCGTCGCCCTGTCCGGCTCTGCAACCGGCGCACCGCCGCTGTTGTCGGCGACATTATCCCGGTCGGCATAGTCGAGCAGCGAGCCTGAGATGTCGCGCACGGTTGATTCCGGCTGCTCGCCTTCGAGCCTTGCGACATCCTTCTCGTCTTCGCCATCGGTTTCGGTCGGTTCCGCCGCCGCCGGTTCTGCCGGCTTTGCAGCGTCGGGCTGTTCGGTCGGCGGATTGTCCTTCTTGAGCCGCTCGCCGATTTCACGGAATGCACTGCGTTCCAGCGTCGACAGGCCTTTGTCATTGGCCGGCTGCCTGTGCTCGGCCAACCGGATCACCTTGTCGGCAAAGCGCCGCTCCGGCTTCGGCACGATGGTCAGCGCCGGCACCTCGCCCTTGAATGGGTCGGTGTCCTCAGGCGTTTCGGCGACTTCCGGCTCGACGGCTGCGGGGGTTTCGGCATTAGGGACAAGCGCCATGCCGATCGCTTCCGGATCGACCACCGCATCGCTGGAGCGGGCCACGCCGAAACCACGAAAACCTTCGAAGGCACGGCTTCGGCTGTAGACAGGCAGCGCCGCCAGGTCGACGGGTATCTTGAAATCGGTGCCGGCAACCGGCCACAGCACCGAGCGGCCGGACCAGGTGTCGCGTCGATCGAGCAGGCCCGCGATCTCGCCGGACGCATCGAGGTCGAAGGTGGCCGCGACGTCCCTGAAGCGCCGGCCGATCACATCGGCGGCAGGCTTGCCGACGAGTTCCGCGAATTCCGGCGACAGGGCACTGAACCTGCCCTCGGCGTCGGTGCGCCAGACGAAACGCAGGGGCGCCGCCGCGCGGTCGGTCGGGGGGATGGCACGGTCGGCCGGGGAGGCGGCCCTGGTGGCATCCTGCGCGGTATTCTCCGCCGAAGCGTCCGACGCGGCCGGTGCCTCGACAGGCCCGGATGCGTTCGGTCGGCCCGGCTCTTGTGTCTCACCCTCGCTGGCGCTGAAATACCAATGGTCAAGCTGCGTGGGGGCTCCGCCGGCCGCAGGGCGGGCGCTATCGGCTGCTTCCGGGCTCTGCTCGGTCGCATCGGGCCCAGTCGCATCAGGTCCAGTCGAATCGAGTTGGGGCGAACTGGGAATGTCATGCTCCACCGACACCGAAGTGTCTTCGCCGGCTGCCGGAGCAGTCTCCGCCGGCGCGTTGTCCTGTTCTGCTTTTGGCTGGACTGCGACATCGGCCGCCGCCGCGCCACAGGTGCGCTCGCCAGCAGAGGCTTCTTCGGAGTCAAGCTGGTTCTCGTCGATCACCACCAGCAGGTGCCGCTCATCCGTCAGCCGGGCGAGACCGGCCGGATAGGAAATGGTGCCGCCTGGAACGAGGCGTTTGACGATGCGATCGCTCTCGTTCGCCACATCGGCCACGAGCGCTGCCAGCGTCTCGGGCAAGATGCCGAGCGCCGAAAAACCATCGGAAGCGGCCTCGATGTTGCCCTTGGCGTCGACGAAGGCGATGAAATGACCGTCTTCGGTAAAGCCGCTGATGGCCCGAGCGGCGATCTCGGCAGCGCTGCGCGAGCCGGTCTGTGCCGCCGGCACCGCCAGCATGATCGCGTTTTCGCCGTCAGGCATGGTCACGGCGCTGGCCAGAAAGCCAACCGCGCGGCTGGTTAGGCCGGTTGCCAGCCGCACCGTGATGGCGCGGTCGCGGCCGATCTGTGGAAAACCGCTTGTCGCCATGATCTGGCGCCGGGCGATCAGTGGCAGCCCTGTCGAGGCGCCGATGATGGCCTCGATGTCCGGGTAGCCGAACGCCGCCGCCCCTGGTCCGTTTGCCCAGATCACCTGTTCGAGATCTGCCGACAGAAGGGCGATCGCGTCGCCTGCGGCAAAGCGCTGGCGGACCGCGTCGAGCACGGCGACGTCGAGGAAGGAATAATTTTCGGACGGCATGCGCTTGGCGGACCCTCACGGAACGGGCAGTTTTTCCAGTTAACGTTTTGTTAATAAAAGCCGACGGCGCGAAGGTCCACAAGCCATAGCGTGCAACCGCTGGAATCTCTGGGCTCGTGGTTAACGCAGGGAAAGAATTTTATGGTGCACTGCAACAAGGATATTGCAATGCACAAAAATTGCCTTTATATTGCCATCATACATGAACGAGACGGCTTTCTGTCAAAGCCGCTGCCACTGCAAAGGATGGAAAATGTCCAGGACCAAGACTACTGAAACGATCGAAAACGTTGAATTCCCGAGCTTCGATGCTTCCAAGGCCACCGACCAGATCCGCGCTTTCGCCGAAAAGGGCGTCGAGCAGTCGAAAGAGGCCTATGCCAAGCTGAAGACCGGTGCGGAAGAGACCCAGAAGGCTCTGGAGTCGACCTTTGAGACCGCCAAGACCGTTTCCAACGACCTGTCGCTCAAGACCATCGCTGCTCTGCGCGCCAATACCGAAGCCGGCTTTTCGCATTTCGAAGCCCTGATCGGCGCCAAGTCGCTGTCGGAAGTCGTCGAGCTGCAGACCGCATTCCTGCGCAAGCGCGTCGAGATGGCCGTCGAGCAGGCAAAGGATTTCCAGACCGTCACCTCCAAGGCGGCCGAAGACGTCTCCAAGCCGATAAAGACCGCCTTCGAGAAGGCGATGAAGGAAATTAAGGCCGCCTAATATTTGCGCATATTTCGAAGATGCAACAAAAGGTCGCATTTCTTCGAATAGGATTATGTGAAATATAGTGGTCAAGCGAAATACCCGGTGGGTGGAACCTCCTCCCTCTGCTCTCCGGGGTGACCAGCCAGCACACCTCCTCCCGCTGGCTCGTAACAGGAAAAGGCCGGCACCTCCTCCCGCCGGCCTTTTTCTTTGCCCGGCGAAAAGGCGACGCCGTTGCCGGAGCGATCTTTGCCTACAGCACCGCGCGTCCTCTTGGAGGCGCACAGGACGGCGTAGAACTTTGGATTTTGCGCGTGATCCTTTCCGAAAATCGATTCTGATTTTCGGGGTCATGCGCGGCCAAAAGCCTTGAATTAAACTCCGATAGCCCGTATGGACGCATCGCCGAACGACAGAGCGGGTCCCGGAGAATGAACGGTCCATCTCGATCCCGCTCGGGCAAACGTGCCGTTGTAGCTCAGATGGTTAGAGCGCCGGATTGTGGATCCGGAGGTCGCTGGTTCGATCCCAGCCAACGGTACCATTGGCTTGTCGGTTAAATCACTGAATTTGTTAGGGCGGCTGCGCTGCCTATGTGTCAGCCGCAATCGTCGCCTTTAGCCACTGCGTGATGGCATCGAAAGCGATCGGTTTGGTCGTGTCGACGTCAAACAGCGGTCCGCGCCGCAGCGGCGCGGCACGCTTGGCCAGTTCGATCAGTTCGGGGATGTAGGCCGCGCCGGGATGGCCGGCGGGGCGCTGGTCGAGCCGTGCGCGATAGCGCTCGGCCAGAACCTCGCCGGGCGCGTGACACCAGATTTCGGCGGTCTGCTCGACGCCAGCCCTGCGCAGGTGATCCTCGAGCACCTGGCGCGGCTGGAAACCGAACCAGGCATCGACGATAACTGTGGTGCCCGCCGGAGCTTCGCCGACGATCGACCAGATCGCCTCGTAACTGGCGCGGCCGAGCGTGCGGTTGAATTCACGGTCGCCGCCGCCGAGCGCCTCGAGGAACGGGTTCTTGACCGTATCGAGCGTGAGCAACGGCCATCCCATCCGGTCGGCGATACCGCGCGAGACCGTGCTTTTGCCGCTGGCAGGGATGCCGTTGACCAGCACGGCGCGTCTGGTGGGCACGGCACGCCGGCCGGGATCGAGCCGAGCGGACGGCAGGGACACCGGCGACGCCTGCGTGACCGTCGCCTCAGCGGCGAGCGCTTGCAGACCGGCGCCAATGACGCCGGCGTCGTCGCCGAGTTGCGCCGGTTCCACCGGGCATTGGTACCAGGGAGCCAAAGCCGGGGCGTTGGCAAGTGCCCTGTGGGCCGCCAGGCCAAGTCCGCCGCCGAGCAGGACTAGATCGGGGGCGAACATGGCCACGGCCGAATCGATTGCGGCACGCAGCGGCCTGGCCCAGGCTTCGAGTATGCCGCGCGCCAGCGTGTCACCGCCCGCATCCCGGGCAAAAAGCTGATCGACCGAAACATCCGGACCGAGGCCTGCCCGCGCGATGTGACGGCCAAGCGCGGTGCCTGAGCTGGTGGTTTCAACGCAGCCGCGCCGGCCGCAGACGCACGCTTCGCCTGATATGTCGACAGTGATATGGCCGAGCTGCCCAGCCGTCCCCTTGCCGCGGACGATCTGCCGATCTAGAGCCACGGCACCACCAATGCCGGTCCCGATCGTGAACATGACGATGCTTTCACGGCCTCTGGCGGCGCCGAGAGCCATTTCCGCGACCAGTGCCATGTTGCAATCATTGTCGATCAAGACGGGCTTGCCTGCCAGGCTTTCCAGTCGTTGCGCCAGGGGGATCGAGGCGAGGTTGACGTAGCCTCCGGACAAGACCGCGCCAAGCCGGGCATCGACGCGTCCGGGGACGCCGATGCCGATGGCGGCAACTTCGGGAGAATCGAGCCGGCGCACCATTTCGGCGATCCGGGAGAGCACAAGCTCCGGATCCGGCGCGCTCTTCTCGGAAATACGATCGAGGATTTCGCCTGTGCCGGAAATACGGGCGGCGCGCAGATTGGTGCCGCCGATATCGATTCCTATGGCCATCGAACTAGAGCCTGTTCCATTTCGACTAAATCGAAATGGGGCTCTATCTTGCTGTTTGACCATGATCTTTTCCGAAAACCGGTCCCCACTTTTCGGGATCATGGTCTGAGGCATGACGTCCCGTGCGTGCCTGGTGTGAACGCCGAACGGCTAAGCGGCTTTCTGCCTGTAGTTTCCGATCACCGCCTGAAGCTCGCGCAATCTCGCCACAGCGATGGTCTTAAGCCTTTCCCGCTGAATGTCACGGTCAAGCGAGATGCAGTCCTTCCACAGCGACCGACCGGCGATGACACCTGATGCGCCGTTCTTCATCGCGATCTCGACCTGGCCCAGGAACGTTGCGTGGTTGACGCCGGCGGAGAGGACCGCCCATGGCACCTCGCCAGCCATGCTGCTGATCCTTGCGCAGGCTTCCGGCGTTCCGGGATAAGGAAGCTTGAGCACCTTTGCCCCGCATTCCAGCGAAATCCGGGTGCCCTCTTCGACTAGCCAGGGGATCTTGGCCGTATAGTCTTCAAGGCGTTCCCCTTCGACCTGATAGGTCAGGAACTCGACGACAAGCAGGAGGTCCTCTTGCGCGAAGTCGGCGATGCATTGGCGCAGAATGGCGACATTGTGCTCATTCGCCTCAGGCCTGTCAGCCCTGAGATAGACCATGATCTTGCCGCCGGTACCGCCGAGCTCGCGGACGCGGCGCGCGTCGATGTGGGGAACGAGGCGCGACAGGCGGTAGCCGGCGGGCGAGACGTCGAAGCCTGAGGCGTCGAGGCCGATGAGCAGCGCCGTATCGCGGTTCAGCACCCCTTCATCGACAACCCGCGGCACCGCGCAGAGCGGGTCGAGCAGCACGCAGGACGCCTGGCTGGCCAGGTATCGCGTGATGTCCGACTTGGTGTCGCCCAGCATGTCGTTGGTGATCTTGGCCTGTTCTGCAGGGTCCGACGCAAGCAAGGTACGCATGCCGCCGCGCTGGTCACAGGCGATGGCCATCATGGCCCCATCCTTGCCGCATATCTGCTGGTAGCCGCGCAACTCTGCGGTCGTCATCTTTGTCATGGTCTTCTGTCCGATGTTGGCGCCCATTCACCAGGGCGCAGATCCGTGGAACAAGAAAGGTTCAGTTTTTAACTGCCTCTCGGCAGCGAGTTTTTGCCGCTTTGATGCGCTATCGACCGAGAAATTTGGCCTTGGCCCGTGGAAACGGGCCCACATTGCGAGTCAGCCGAATTTGCGCGATAACTCCCATCCGTCGATGGGTCTGTAACACATTGCTGAAAGGAATTGCAAGCTGCCTGTCCCTCCCGCACAAGATGCAGCCGCCGCATCGCGGACGATGCTGCATACGGTCGCCAAACTGCACTACGAAGCGGAGATGTCGCAGGTCGATATCGCGCGGCGGCTTGGTGTCTCCACCGCGACCATATCGCGTCTTCTGCAGCGGGCGAGGGCAGAGGGCATCGTGCGGATCGAGGTTCTCGATCTTGCAACGCCCGAAGGCATCACCACGCAGCTGGTCGAAGGGCTGGGACTTCGCGACGCGGCAGTCATCGAAACACCAGCAGCCGGTGCGCTGACGGCGCTCGCCGCGCCGCTCGGCGCCTTGCTTAAGCAAGCGGAACTGACGGCCGGGTCGGTGGTCGCCATCGGCTGGGGGCGAGCCATTCGCGAGGTGATCCGGGCAGGCCTGCCGCGCATTCCCGGCGTTCTTACCGTCGCTGCCACCGGCGGCATGCAGCAGCAGGCGCCGCATTTTCAGATCAACGAGTTTGTGCGGCTTGCCGCCGAAGAGTTTGGCGGGACGCCGCATTTCATCCATGCGCCCTATCTGCCGTCCACCGAGTTGCGTGAGGTCTTCCTCGGCGATGCGGCCATCCGCGACAGCGTCGCGCTTTGGGACCGGACCGACGTTGCGATCGTCGGCATCGGCCTGCCCCATGCCATCAATCCGCCCGAGGCGAGCGCGGCCACGCTGAGCGAGCAAGCCCTGTTCCACGCGGCTGGAGACGTTATCAGGCATTATTTCGACGCCGAAGGTTCCCTTATCCCGTGGGAAGGGGAGAGCCGGATGATCGCTATGTCGCCGGCCCAGCTTCGAGCCGTCCCTCTGGTGATCGGTGTCGCCGCCTCGCCGGAGAAGGCGACCGCCATTATCGGTGCCGTCCGCGCCAGGCTTATCAATGCTCTGGTAACGGACACGAAGACTGCCCAGGCCATTCTCGAGGCTCTCTTGCCTCAATAGAGGCGGGCGCGCCGATCGGCACACCTGATCGATCCCAAACGTGGCTCGCCAGCCCATCGCCGTGAAATCATCAGTTGTGCCGTCAAAGCGTTGGGGCAATAGTCTGCGTAAGGGGCTCTGCGGAGCAGACAAATGTCGTCCGGTTTGAAAGCGTTTCCAGCCAGGAAATACCAGGTTGCAATTTCTTTCAGCAAAGTGTTACAACTTTGTGGCTAGGCACGCATGTGCGCCGAGCGGCGTTATTCCTTCGACCTTGCGGAGGCTAGGAACGGGACTGCGCGTATCAGGCTGGTCGGGTTTCGACTGGCTGATCTAACGACTGGGGGCGCTCGGGAGGAAGCTGCCCATAACAGCAAGCAGGCGAAACCCGTTTCTCGCCGCCAGCATTTCACGTAGCCGGAACGGATTGACGGCCATGTCGATGTCGATCGCAACGGCAAATCTGCCAACATTATGAGGAGGATGTTATGAAGAAGATTGTTGCCGCCCTTGCGGCTCTCGCCATCTGCGCAACGGCGCTGATCACGCCTGCTTTGGCGCAGGACAAGAAGTTCACCGTTGCTCTCGTCCCCGGCCTTACCACCGACGGCTTTTACATTACCATGCGCAAGGGAGCCCAGGCAGCGGCCGATGCCCTTGGCGTGACCCTGGTTTTCCAGGGCGCCCCGGATTTCAATCCGGTGACGCAAGTCCCCGTGCTTGACGCGGTCATCGCCAAGAAGCCGGACGCTATCCTGATTGCGCCGACCGACAAGGTTCAATTGGTCGAGCCGCTTCGCAAGGCCAATGATGCCGGCATCCCGGTGATCACCGTCGACACCTTCATCGGCAGCGGCGTCTATCAGACCGGTGCCGGCGAGGCGGATTTCCCGCTGTCCTATATCGCCTCGGACAACATTCTCGGCGGCGAGATCGCCGCCCGGGCATTGGCCAAGGCCATAGGCGACAAGGGCAAGGTCTACGTTTCGAACGTCAAGCCTGGCATTTCGACCACCGATCAGCGTGAAGAGGGCTTCAAGAAGGAGATGGCGGCCAATCATCCCGGCATCACCGTCCTCGAAACCCAGTTCAATGACAACGACGCCAACAAGGCCGCCTCGCAGCTGCAGGCTGTGTTCGCGCGCAACTCCGATCTCGTTGGCGTGTTCGGTGCAAACCTGTTCTCGGCGCTCGGCGCGGCGAATGGCGTCCAGCAAGCTGGGCAGACCGGCACCATCAAGGTCGTGGCGTTCGACGCGCCGACTAGCATCGTCGACAACATCAACACCGGCTTGGTGGACGTGGCGATTGCCCAGCATCCGGCTGAGATCGGCTATTTTGGTGTCGTTTCGGCCTATGCCCACCTGACCGGCCAGTCGATCCCGGTTGCGATCGGCACCGGCTTCACGATCATGGACAAGTCGAACATCGCCGATCCGAACATCTCAAAGTACCTCTATTCCGAATGAGTCCAAACCAGCTTGATCTCCTCCCGGCTTGCCGGGAGGAGATCTGCGCCGGGTCTCTGGGACCCCGTTGACGGAGGCCGCGCCGCGGATCGGATATATCAATGACCTCAACATCACCAATCGAGCAAAGCGAAACGCATGTCGCCCCTCAGGCCGACCATGGTGATCCGGCCAGGACCTGGCTCGGACACATCGCTGAAGGGCGCGCCTGGCTGTTTCTCGCCGGCCTGATCATCTGTTTCGAGGTTTGGTCGAGGCTCTCCTTCGGCGCGACCTTCGTGCTCAATCCGTTCAACGTGCAATCCATCGCGATATTTGCCGTGGCGCCGCTGCTGCTTGCGACCGGACAGACATTCGTAATCATTTCGGGAGGCATCGACCTCTCGCTGGGCTTCATCATGGGCCTTGCGGCCGTCGTTGCGGCCCACGCTACGAACATGGCGGGAGCCGTAATCCCGCTGCCACTGGCAATGCTGGCGGGTATTCTGGCGGCCGTGATTGTCGCAGGCTTGCCTGGTGTCATCAACGGCTTGCTGATCTCGCGCCTGAGAGTTCCGCCTTTTATCGGCACGCTCGGCATGTTCGGCGTGGCGCGCGGCGTTGCTTTCCTGTTGGCCGGCGGCACGACGGTGCCGGTCCAGAATTCCTGGTTCGCGCTGCTCGGCAACGGCAGGTTCTACGGCGTGCCTTATCTCGTCATCATCGCCGCCGTTTTCGTTGTCGTGATGCACTACATCCTGAGCCAGACCCGATTCGGTCAGCACAACTACGCTATCGGCGCCAATGTGCAGGCAGCGCGTCGTGCCGGCATCGACATCAGGGGCCATACCTTGCGTCTTTATGTGCTTTCGGCGATGTGCGCAGGCCTCGGTGGCGCGCTCTATGCAGCGCGCTTCACTGCGGGCGCGGCACAGGCTGGCGAGCCGTTGCTGCTCGACAGCGTCGCAGCTGTCGTGATCGGTGGCGCCAGCCTGTTCGGCGGATCCGGCACCATCTTCGGGACGGTCGCCGGAGCGCTGGTGATCGCGGTCATCCAATACGGACTGGTTTTCGTTAATGTCGAGCCGTTCTGGCAATTCATCGCCGTCGGCTTCGTCATCATCATTTCCGTTCTCATCGACCAGGCGCAGCGCCGGTTCAGTGGAGCCCGTCAGGATGAATAGCCCAGCCCAAACCACCCCCCTCTTGGAAGTCCGGAACCTTTCCAAGCACTTCGGCGCCGTCCGCGCGCTCAACGATTTCTCCATGGTCGTGCGGCCGGGCGAAGTGGTGGCCCTGGCGGGCGACAACGGCGCCGGCAAGACGACGCTGATCAAGGCGATATCGGGCGTCTTTCAGCCGACGGGCGGTGAAATTCTGCTGAGGGGTCAGCCGGTGACGTTTGCGACGCCGCATGAGGCGCGCGAAAAAGGCATCGAAACCATCTATCAGGATCTCGCTCTCGCCGACAATTTGTCCATCGGCGCCAATATCTTTCTCGGCCGTGAACCCATGCGCAAGGCCTTCGGCTTCCTGCCGGTGCTCGATCGCAAGGCCATGGCGGTTGCCGCCAAGCAGACCATGGGCCGGCTGGATTTCCATGTCAGTCGGCTCGACGCCCCGGTCAGCAATTTCTCCGGCGGTCAGCGGCAGGCCGTTGCCATCGGCCGGGCCGTCTATTGGGACGCGCAGATCCTGATCATGGACGAACCGACTGCGGCCCTCGGCGTTCCCGAACAGCGCAAGGTCATCTCGCTCATCCACCAGCTCAAGGCGCAAGGCCGAGGCGTGATCTTCATCTCGCACAATCTGCAGGACATTTTCGCCGTTTCCGACCGCATCGTCGTGCTGCGCCGGGGCGTTCAGGCCGGCGAGCGCAAGATCTCGGAAACCAACCATGACGAAGTCGTCAAGCTCATGGTTGGCGGATAGGCCGAACTTTTCGACTGCTGAAACAACGCACTTCCCGAGCAAATCAGCTTTCCGGGTGGCGAGCCGGCCAAGCCGGCAATTCTCCGGCGAGAAGCGACCGCGACAGGATCGCTGGCACAGCTACCGCGCCTAGCCGCTCAGCATCTCAATGCGCCCGGTCGATTTCCGGCGAAATATGCTCGCTCCCAACGATGACAAAATGCCATCCAGAGACGCTCGGCGCAGTGGAAATAAGCAGGATGGCGAGCAGAGTCGACATTGAATGAGGATGTCACTATATAGCGGCGGCTTTGGCCGCGTATCCTAGGGTTGCGCAGCGAACGGCGCCGCAAACGTGCTACGTATTGTGACACCTATTGTCATACAAATTGACTGGAATACCGGAAAAAAGCAAGTAGAAACAATGGCGCGATCCGGGACTTGATCCCAGCCAACGGTGCCAATCTCCCAAGAAAATAGAATCTCCTCAAGAATTAGAATGTGCTCCTTGAACCTTCGATTTCCTTCAGCTCTGTGGAGCTTGGGCAAGATCGGCTTGCCGGGTGACGACGACTCGGTTGGAATGGGAGCGTGCATCTTTCCGGGGATACCGGCGTTTATGATTACCAACCGGCGCAGCCGCCAGGGAACAGCAGTATGAGTGAACACGCGATCGAGTTCTTGCAGGAATGGATCGGCGAAAAGGTCCACTGCCACGCCTCGCCGGACAGGATCGAGAAGCAAGCCGAGACCCTCGCCAGGGAATGTGCCGCCAAGGCGGCTGAGGCCGGCATACCGCTGGAGGATATCCAGGAAGAGGTCGGCGATATCAAGGAGCTTATAGCGTCGAAGCTGGAAGAGGCGGCTGAGGCCGACCAGGACGAAAAGAATTCGGACAAGCCTGCCGGGTGATCTGCCGACCCGGCGAAAGGCCGGGGAAAGCATTATTGACCCGGCTCAACCATATGCAAGAGCGGTGCGGCGCGTGTGACGCGCCAGGCAGTCTTACGTCCCCTGACGACTTGCATCGAATCTGCCCTCGAGCCATGCCTTCGGCAGCGCCGGCACGAAATTGCCGTCGCGCCCGGTCATGTCGTCATTGGCGACCAGCGCATTGAGGATCGCTTCCTCCACGCCTTGGATCACGGCGTCGAAGAACGGATCGATCTCGCTATCCGGGACAAAATCGGCGCTGGCGATGCGGCCTGACGGCGCCAATGCCGCCTCGCGGTTGGCGGTCGAAAAGCCCAGGAAAATATCGCCCGAGCTATGATAGCCGAAGCCGCCGGTCATGGCGACGCCGAGCGGCACCCGGCGGGCCAGCCGCTTCACTTGATGCGGCAGGAACGGCGCATCGGTGGCGACGACCCCGATGATAGAACCCTTCTCGGCGCGCGGCGTGCTTTCGCGGATCGCCGGTTCCACGAGATCGGGCCCGGCGCGCAGGCCGCGAATGGTAAAATTGCTCCGCTTGCCGAAATTCGCCTGCACGAACGCACCGACCGTGTAGCGCTGGTCTTGCCATTCGACGATGCGCGATGCCGTGCCGGAGCCGGCCTTGAAACCGAAGGCGATCATGCCGGTGCCGCCGCCGACGCTGCCTTCCTCGATCGATCCGCTGGTCGCGCCATCGAGCGCCGCAGCAACATGCTCGACCCTGAGATGGTGGCCGTTGATGTCGTTCAGGAAGCCGTCGTAGGTTTCCGCCGCCACCGGCAGGCCCCAGGCGCTGTCGAGCGCGGCCGGCAGCACGCGCTGCATCCAGTGCAGCGTCGCGTCGCGTGAAACGCCGCAGGAGTGCGTGTTGGTGATGGTGATCGGGAAATTGAAGGCACCCGTCTCCTCGATGATGTGCGAGCCGGTCAATTCGCCATTGCCGTTCTGGCTGAAGATCCCGGCAAAGACCGGCGTGGCGAGATCTGCGTGCGGTCTGGGCAGGATAGCGGTCACGCCGGTGCGCACCGGTCCCTGGCCGACCACCAGCGCACCATCGCCCGAAATCAGCGTCGAATAACCGACTGCAACGCCAGGCACATCGGTGATGGCGTTGAACGGTCCGGGCGTGCCGTCAAAACTTATGCCGAAGGCTCTCGCGCGCGGCTTGCCGGAAGGCGTCGTGATGATTGTTGGTCATTGCCATTCAGAAAGTCATGCGCGCTCAGAATTCATGGGCGCTCGGAAATAATGGCCACTCAAAACAGAGAGCCTTGATTGCCAGGCTCCTTGGCTTTGGCGGCCGGCTTTGCAATTGTTTTCGACCGTGCGGCACCGCTGGTCGCAACCGCATCGGCGGTTCCGTCGGCGAACTCCAGCGAAAGTGCCATGCCCGACGTCACTTCCGCCGCTTGCTTGATCACCGCACCGTCGGCGTCTTTCACCAAGGCAAAGCCCCGCGCCAGCACCGCCTTATGCGACAGCGTCGCCAGCAGCCGGTCGGCCTGGGTCAGTTTCCCGCGCAAGCGTTCGAGCCGCACCGAAATCATCCGGTCCTGTCGCCGCGACAGTGCCGCCAAGATATCTACCTGCAATTTCTGCCGCCTTGCGATCGGCGCGGGCGACAGCCGTGCGGCGGCGCGCGAAAACCGCGTTCGCCGCTCGCGCACGATGGCGAAGAACGCCGCTTGCGCGCGGGCGAGATCGCGGCCGGCCAATGTACGGGCCTCGTTCATGCGTCGCGACAGAGTGGCCGGCGTCAGCCGCTGTGCCTGAAGCCTAGCTCGCTTGCGTTGGACGCTGACGGACAGCGCCCGGCCAAGCCGGCTCGTCGCCTCGTCGAAGCGCCGGCGCGGCAGCGCCAGCAACTGGTCGGGCGAAGGCAGTGCACGGGCGGCGGCACGGACCGCCTGGCGCTTGCGTTCGAAATTGCGCGATACCGCGGTCTTGAGCCGCGCACCAAGGCCGGCAAGCGTCACTTCGAGGTCGGCGCGCACGGGCACGGCGATCTCGGCGGCACCCGTCGGTGTCGGCGCCCGCACATCCGCCGCCAGGTCGATCAGCGTCCAGTCCGTTTCATGGCCGACAGCGGAGATCACCGGAATACGCGAGGCGGCGACGGCACGAGCCAGCGCCTCGTCATTGAACCCCCAAAGATCCTCGAGGCTGCCGCCGCCGCGCGCCACGATCAACAGGTCGGGCTGCGGGATGACGCCATCGTGCGCCAGCGCGTTGAAGCCGTTGACGGCGGCGGTCACTTCCTTGGCCGTCGTCTCGCCCTGCACCCGCACCGGCCAGACGAGCACATGCAGCGGAAACCGGTCCTTGATCCGGTGGATGATGTCACGAATGACCGAGCCGGTCGGCGAGGTGACGACGCCGATGACGCACGGCATGAACGGCAGCAAGCGCTTGCGGCCGGCATCGAACAGGCCTTCGGCCTGCAGCCGGCGCTTGCGCTCTTCCAGCAGCGCCATCAGCGCCCCGGCGCCGGCCGGCTCCAGATTGTCGATGACGATCTGGTAGTTGGACTTTCCGGGATAGGTGGTGAGCTTGCCGGTGGCGATCACCTCCATGCCCTCTTCGGGGCGAAATTTCAGTCGGCCCATCGTGCCCTTCCACACCACGGCGTCGAGCCGCGCGCGGTCGTCCTTCAGGCAGAAATAAGCATGACCGGAGGAATGCGGCCCGCGATAGCCGGATATTTCGCCACGCACCCGCACATTGCCGAAGACGTCCTCAACCGTGCGCTTCAGCGCGCCGGAAATCTCGCTCACCGTGTATTCGGTGGCGTTGGTGCGTGATTCGGATGCTGCGTCGCTCATTGGCCGATTGGGGGGCGGTTGTGCGTCCGCGTCAAGCCGTAGGTGCTCAGCGCCGACCCCGGGTCCTTCACCAGCCCGGCAAGATCTGGTTCGGCTTGTTCCGCTTCATCTTCGAAAAGGCGAGTGCGGCGAAGTCGAAGGTTCCCGTCTCTTCGCCGAGCGGCACGGAAATATTATCGAGGCTTTCCGAAATGTGACGGGTTAGCGCGTCGACGATCTCCGGCCGCGACGTCTGGCCGCGCATGATGCCTATGCGGCAATCGGGCAGGGCGCCGAACCCGTCGGCGTCGCCCAAAACTCGCATGCCGGGCCGCAGCGCACATTCCGGCAGCACCGAGATCGCCAGGCCGGAAAGCACCGCAGCTGTGATGACGGTGGCCGAGAAGCTGGTGAACAGGATGCGGTAGTCGCGGTTCTGCCGGTCGAGCACGTCGACGGCAGCCCGCCGCCAGATGCAGTTCGGCCGCCCGAAAGCCATCGGCAATGTGTCCTGCTCATGTGTCGCGTGGTTGGCCGAAGTGACCCACAGCAGCGGTTCGCGCCGCACCACTTCCGACTGGCCGTGCGCGTCATTGTGCGTCACCAGCGCCAGATCGAGATTGCCGCGCTTGATATGGTCGACCAGCCCGGGTGTTGGCTCGCAGATGACCGTCAGCTCGACACGTGGATTGGAACGGGCGAAGCGGGCCATGATCTCGGGCAGGAAGCGATCGGCATAGTCGTCCGGCGTGCCGATGCGGATCGTGCCTTCGAGCCGCCGGTCGTCGAAGGCGGCCAGCGTTTCCCGATTGAGGAACAGCAGCCGTCTTGCGTAGGAGAGCAGCCTGTCGCCATCTTCGGTCAGCCTGTTGGTGCGCCCGTCCTTTTCGAACAGCGGCTTGCCGATCCGTTCTTCCAGCCGGCGCATCTGCATGGACACCGCCGACTGCGTCCGATGCACCTCTTCCGCCGCGCGGGTAAAGCTGCCGGTGTCGACGATCGAGACGAAGGTCTGCAACTGATCGAGATCGAGTGGCGCTTTCATCGGTCCAATCCATCATTAGTGTTGATGCTAAAGATTAGAAACATTCGTTGGATTAATCAATCAAGCGGTGGCAGATTCAGCATTGTCCACATCAAGGCAGTGCATGTCGCCTAAGTGGTCACCGTTTTTGGGACGACGACGTGCATCTTCTACGTGGATCGGGACCGGAACGGCCGCTGTTGCCAGCGCCGATCGCCCCGTTTCGTCCGTTCAAATATGAAGGAGGCTGATATGGCTACGTTAGACTTCGCCACCGAGACTTCGCGCATCACGTCGCGTCCGGCTATTGCGACGCGCGCGGCCAATGCCATTTCCAACGTCTACCGCGCCTGGAAAAACCGCCGCGCTTTCTATCGCCTTGGCGAGATGTCGGACTCCGAACTCGCCGACATCGGCTTGACGCGCGCCGATCTCCACGTCGCCATCGACGTACCGTTTGGCCGCGATCCGACCGAAAGGCTACGCGTCATCGCGACCGATCGCATGGACACGATCGAGGATCTTGCCCGCAAGGTGGCCTAAGGGGGGCGCGCTGTAGGATTTCGCAGGCGCCCACTCCCTGCCGGTTCCCCGCCTGCACACTGCCCGGCCCTCTCGAGGGCTGGGCATTTTCTTTTTGGGCGGCGCTGACCTGATGTTGGCCTACCGCCGATCCATGCCTCGCTTGAACTGATCGAAGATCGATTCCATGCCCTTCTGGTAATCGTCGCGCTGCTGCGCGCCTGTCTCGAACATCTTGCCGAACAAGTCGTCGAACGGATTCTGTGGCCTGCCGCTTGGGCTGGCCTGCGGCTGCGGCGCCTGGCGCTGCTGGGGCGCCTGACGCGGCTGCGGCTGAGACTGCTGCGCGCCACCGCCGAACATATCCTGCAGCACCTTGCCGAGCGGATTGTCGCCGCCATAGGGATTGGGTGCCTGCTGCGGCTGGGTCTGCTGCGGCTGCTGCGTGCCGCCGCCGAACATATCCTGCAGCACCTTGCCAAGTGGATTGTCGCCACTGGGGTTTTGCGTCTGCTGTGGCTGGCCTTGCGGCTGCTGCGCGCCGCCGCCGAACATGTCTTGCAGCACCTTGCCGAGCGGATTGTCGCCATAGGGGTTCTGCGTTTGTTGGGGTTGCGGCTGCTGCGCGCCACCGCCGAACATGTCCTGCAGCACTTTGCCAAGCGGATTGTCGGCTGGGCTTGCAGGCTGCGGCGCCTGGCGCTGCTGTGGTGCCGGCGCCTGTGCGCCTCCACCGGCCTGCCGCATCATCTGCTCGATGATCTCGCCGAGCGGATTGCTGCCGCCGCCGAATCCGCCTGCTGCCTGCATCTGATTTGTGGTCTGCTTGAACAGGCCGCCCATCACCATCGAAGCCACCGCCGGCAGCATCTGCTGCAAAACCTGCTGGCTGACGCCGCTCGCCTGCGCAGCCTGGCTGGCAACGGCGCGGGACAGGTCCTTGGAGCCGAACAGATGCCCCAGAATGCCATTGCCTTCATCGACGCCCTGCGGCGAGAAAGCCCGGCTCGCGTCCTCGAAATACTTGGCGTGCTGGCCGCTGGCCATTGCCGTCATGAACGAGCCGAGCCCGTAAGGGTCGGACGTGTTGCGCTTCAGCCCCTGTGAAAAGGCCGGCAGCAGCGCCTCGACCGCCGATTGCGTTTGCTGCTGCGAAAGCCCGAACTGTTGGGCCAGGGCCTGCATGCCGTTGCCGTTCTGCGCCTGCGTCAGAATGTCGAACAAGGAAGGCATTGGTTTCTCCTCGAAAATCCGCGCCTGCAGAAACCTAGACCGTTTCCCACGTTTGTTGAAGGGGCACCGCAAGCGTGCGTGCTCCATCGCCTTACGGAACTTCAAACATCCTGAATGAAGTTCTGACATCGGTGTGCACGGGTGCCCTCCGACATGGCGGATCTGAGGCTCCTGTCACGCCATCAGCGTCAGGTGGTCATTGCGTCTTGCTCCGGGCTCCGAAACGATGCGAGAACGAAAAGGAGGGCAACCCGGTATTTGATCGAGCCGACCATGCATCATGATTACTTTGCCGAAAAGTCCTTCTCGCATGACTGGACATCTACGCATATCCCGAAATGGCAGCGCTTGTTCAAGGCTATCAAGAACAGAGATCTTGAAATACTTGAGATAGGCTCGTTCGAGGGTCTGTCGGCTGTGTTTTTCCTTTCGTTTTTCAAACGGTCGAAGATTTGCTGTGTCGACACATTCGCCGGGAGCAAGGAACACGTGACGAGCGGTTCTGAGTATGAAGCGGATATGAGTTCCGTCGAATCAAGGTTCGACAAGAATCTCGCTCCCTTCGGAAGCAGGCTGGAGAAGCTCAAGGGACTATCGATCGAAATCCTGCCGAAGCTTCGTCGTGAAGGCCGGAGATTCGGGCTGGTCTATGTCGACGGCGACCACCAAGCCGCCAGCAGCTTTGCCGATGCGTCGCTGGCCTGGCAGATTCTGGAAACGGGCGGCATCATGATTCTGGACGACTATGTCTGGATGCCGGATCGACCTGCCGCGGATCGGCCGCAGGCTGGCATCGATGCGTTCCTTGGGTCGATAGAAGGCCAGTTCGAGGAGCTGCGGCGAGGTTATCAGATCATTATTCGCAAGACGCCATCGCAAGCCCGCCTGGCCGGTTCGGATTTGTTCGGATCTCGGCCGCAGGAAATCATGACTGGCGGGGCCGTCGAATTGACCTTGGCGGGGCGTCTCCGTGCAGCTTTAAAGAAATTCGGGAAACGTTAAGTCGCCTCCTCCGACATAAACCCTTAATACGCATATTCCATGAACACCGGCTCGATCGAGCCGCCCCAGCGCGTATGATAGGCGGAGAGCAGCTCTTCGGCGCTCGTGGTGCCGCGTGCGACGACTTCGTCCAGTGTGCTGAGGAACGAAGTTTCGTCGTAGCCGTCGCGGTTCTTGCGGCCGCGGTTCTTCAGCCCCATGCGCGAGATGACGAGCACGTCGCGGGCGATCTCGCGCAGTGTCGTGTTGCGGAACGGCGCCGAAATGCCCCGCTCCGGCACGGCGTTGCGCATCGCCAGCACTTCTTCATAGCTCCAGCTCGAGGTCAGCGCCTCGGCCGCGTCGAGCGCCGCCGCATCATAGAGCAGCCCGACCCAGAAGGCCGGCAGCGCGCAGATGCGCCGCCACGGTCCGCCATCGGCGCCGCGCATTTCAAGGAAACGCTTCAATCGCACGTCGGGAAACAGCGTCGACAGATGGTTCGCCCAATCGCCCATCGTCGGCAGCCCGTCGGGGATCTCGTTGCGGGCCGCGCCTGCCATGAACTGGCGGAAGGTGACGTGCGTCATGTCGTGGTAGTGGCCGTCGCGGATGACGAAGTACATCGGCACGTCGAGCGCCCATCCGACATAGTCGGCGAAGCCGAAGTCGGGCGAGAAGCAGAATTCGAGCAGGCCCGAGCGCTGGTTGTCGGTGTCGCGCCAGATGTCGCCGCGCCAGCTCTGGAATCCGTTGGGCCGACCCTCGGTGAAGGGCGAGTTGGCGAACAGCGCCGTCGACAGCGGCTGCAGCTTCAGTGACACCTGCATCTTGCGGCGCATGTCGGCCTCGCTCTCGAAGTCGAGATTCACCTGGATGGTGCAGGTGCGGTACATCATGTCGAGGCCTTTGGTGCCGACCTTGGGCATGTAGCGCGTCATGATCTCGTAGCGCGATTTCGGCATTTTCGGCGTCTCGGCCAGCGACCATTTCGGGCTGCCGCCGAGGCCGAGGAAGCGGATGCCCATCGGCTCGGCGATCTCGCGCACCTGTGCCAGATGTGCATTGCCTTCGCGGCAGGTCTGGTGGATTGTCTCCAGCGGCGCGCCGGACAGCTCGAACTGGCCGCCGGGCTCCAGCGAGATCGCGCCCTGGCCGGTCGGCTCGACCAGGCCAATGATGCGACCGGCATCCATGATCGGATCCCAGCCGAGTTTCTCCTGCATGCCTTCGAGAATGGCGCGGATGCCGCGCTCGCCGCCATAGGGCACCGGCGCATTGCCGTCGACATAGAACGGGAATTTCTCGTGTTCGGTGCCGATGCGCCATTTGTCGCGCGGTTTGTTGCCTTCGGCCAGATGCTCGACAAGCTCGTCGACGCCTTCGATGGGCCGGAAATCGGTTGTGTCGCGCGCCATTACAAGTCCTCTGTAGGCGGCCGGACGACCGCCGGCGCTAGATGGACGAAATGTCAGTAGACGATCAAGCGAAAAATCCTGAGCCACAGGGTAACTGGGATTAATCACCAATCCCCGACCGTCGCCTGTATCACCGCCAGTGCCGCCACCGCAGCCGTATCGGCGCGCAAGATGCGCGGACCGAGCGGGATGGCGGTTACGAAAGGCAGCGCCCTCAGCATCCGTCGTTCCTCGTCGGAAAACCCGCCTTCAGGCCCGACCAGCAGCCCGAATTTCTTCTCCCGCACCGCTTGCAGCGCGGGCAGAGGATTGTTGGTCGAGGCATCCTCGTCGCAGAAGATCAACCGCCGCTCCTTGTCCCAGCCGGTCAGCAGGCGTTCGAACTTTTCCGCTTCGCGCACGTCCGGCACCGCCAGGATGCCGCATTGTTCGGCAGCCTCGACGACATTGGCGCGCAGGCGCTCGATGCCGGGCTTTGCCACTTGCGTGTGCTGGGTGATGACCGGCTGCAGGACGCCGGCGCCCATCTCGACCGCCTTCTGCACCAGATAATCGACCCGTCCCTGTTTCAATGGCGCAAAGCAATAGACGAGATCGGGCAGCGGCGGCTGCGGCCGCTGCAAGGTAAGCACCTTCAGGCGTACCGCCTTCTTGGATCTGGCGGCGATTGCCGCCGACCATTCGCCGTCACGGCCGTTGAACAACAGGATTTCGGCGCCCTCGCCGAGCCGCAGCACATGCATCAGGTAGTGGCCCTGCTGCGGGCTCGCCTCGAACTCGATATCCGGTCCGAGGTCGTCCGGCACGAACAGCCGCTGCATCTTGTAATTGGCGCGCATCGCTGAGGAATGGGCGAGCCGGCTCTTGGCGTCAAGTCTCGGCCGAGGGATGCCAAACCGGCTCGTAGCCTTGCCTCAGCACGGAAACGGTGGTTATCGGCGTGAGCAGGCGAATTGGACGGCCTGCAAAACCGCCGAACCCCACCGGTTCGCCATAGCCGGCGAACGACCAGCGCAATACCTCGCCGCCCCGTATCGCATAGGCGCTGCCGCCGTTCGCGACCATGGCGCCGTCCGGCAACCCGGCAAGTTCTTCTGCGGCTACGACGGGTGCCCGCCCACCTGCGGCGAGCCGCTCCTTATGCAGCCGCTTGTCGACCTGCGGTGCGCGTGGCTCAGCAATGGCGAAGGCTACGCCGAAGCGCTGGACGAAATCCCTCGCCCGCGCACGCCGGCAGAAGAAGCAGGGCCGATGCCCGGCAGAGAGCGCGGTCACCTCGTCCAGGAAGAACAATTCGGTCCAGCCGGGTTTTCCCCCTGGCCTGTTGCGGCCCATCGGCTCGCGCCGCACACCGCGGAATTCGCAGACGCAGATGATCCAGGCATGCAGCGCCCAGCGCTTTTTCAGCAGTGTCTTCGTTTCGGGGTCATGGATGATGCCGCGGTTGCCCATGAACAGGCCGCGCTCCGGCACGGCATGGAGGACGCCGAACGGGTCTACGCGGTTCTGTAGTGGCATAGCTTTCTCCCCGAATACGCATCTTGGCTGCAATGATGACGGCATGATATCGCTCGTCGCATCATTTTCTTGTCAGCAGGTTTTTCAATGCGGGTGCTGGTGGTCCAGAATTTCGACAATGAGGGCCTTGGCCAGATCGGCGCAGCTCTTGTCGAGGCGGGTGCCGACATCGATCTGCGCCGGCCCTATTGTGGCGAGACGCTGCCGCAGGACAGCGATGCGCACGACGCCATGGTCGTGCTCGGCGGCGCCCAGAATGCGTTGGACGACGAGATTTGCCCGTATTTTCCGGGGTTGCTCGACCTGACGCGCGATTTCGCCGACAAGGATCGCGCCGTTCTCGGTATCTGCCTTGGCAGCCAACTGGTCGCGCGCGCCTTTGGCGGCGAGAACCGGATCGGCGGCGCCTCGGAATTCGGCTGGCATAAGGTCTCGCTGACGCCGGCCGCCAAGGCCGATCCGGTGCTCGGCGCGCTACCCGAAAATTTCCCCATCTTCGAATGGCACGATGACACCTTTGCACTGCCTGAAAACGCTGTGCGGCTCGCCGGCAACGACGTCGCCGAGAACCAGGCGTTTCGCATCGGCCGCGCCGTCTATGGCTTTCAGTTCCATTTCGAGGCGGACCGGCCGATGGTCCGCGACTGGAGCAGGTCCTTTGCCCCGCTCATAGCCGAGCGGCACCCTGACTGGAGTGACCAGCTCGACGACGAAATGGCCCGCAACGGAGCGGATGCCGATGCCGCCGGGCTGGCCATCGCCCGCGCCTGGGTGGCGACGATCTGACGGCTTGTCAGGCCGACGTTGCATATTTGGCACGCTGGCAAGAATCCGCTGTGGACAGCTTGTTTCGTCCTTGGCTTGTGGCCGCCCGCCACCCTAGAAGGCACGCGCTCTGCATCTTCCGTGCAACCGCGATGAACCCTTTGTGTCACTCGCGCGACACATCGCCGATACAGAACATCCCTAGAAGCGCGAAATCGTACTTTCCGTTTCAACCCATTGGTAACCCGCCTCGTGCACAGATGCAGAAAGCTCAACAAGAGATGACGTCCGTGAAAGCAGCGCTTCTGTCCTTTGCCATGTTGTCGGCCATCGTGTTGTGCGGCCTCGGCACCTATGCCGGCGACGCAGCCGCCAACCACAACGCCGTCGACGGCTACGGCGTCACCGCCGCGCTTCGCTAGCGCTTGTTACCCAGAAGCCTGCCTTTGGAGTTGATCCGAGGATGCTCAGCGGTTTTGGGATAACGACATCAACAAGCAAGGACTTGAAGCGCGACCCGCCTTTAAGCCCTTTCACCTGACACCACCAGGATACGCTTGTCCGCGCCGTCCACGACGAGCGCGGTGAGGTTTCCCGTCTGGTAGGCGAGCGTGTCGATATTGACGCGGTTGATCATCACCTCGGCCTCCGGCACCGGTGTGTGGCCATGCACCACGATCTTCGGATGGAGGCCTGGATGGTTGTGGAAGATATCGCGGATCCAGATCAGGTCCTGCGTAGTCTGACTTTCCAGCGCAATGCCTGGCCGGATGCCGGCATGGCAGAAGAAGAAGTCGCCGAACGTCAGTGAAAACGGCAGCGACTGCAAGAAGTCGACATGGCTTTTCGGCACAGCCTCGACAAGTGCTGCATGGCCTTGCCGCAGTGCCGCCTCGGACCTGCCAAACCACGCGCCGCCGCCTTCATTGATCGCCACCCCGTAGGATTGCGCGGTCTGGATGCCGCCATAGCGCATGAAAAGCCCGTCCGCATCGGGGGCATCGAGGAAGTCGAGGAAGCCGATGTCGTGGTTGCCGGCGAGCATCAGGTGGCGCGGGTCGCGTTTTCGCGCTTCGATCAGGAAATCAAGGACCCCCTTGGAGTCCGGGCCGCGGTCGACATAGTCGCCGAGATAGATGACACGCCAGTCGGCTGGTCGCGCCTGGATGATCTCGGCCGCAATCCGGCGGTACATGGCGACCAGCAGATCGAGCCGGCCATGCACGTCGCCGACCGCATAAAGGCGCATGCCTTCCGGTCCGCGCGCGTCGAGAAAGTGGATGCCGGGGGCGGTCAATGCTTCCATCTCCGTGATCATGCCGTCACGGGAGTCTAACGCCGAAGCTGATCCTTGCCCATGTCGGTTACCAGACGCTTTCCGCACAGCGCCAGCGTTATGTCCATCTCCTTGCGGATAATTTCCAAGGCTTTTGTAACCCCATCCTTGCCGAGCGCGCCCAGGCCGTAAAGGAAAGGCCGGCCGATATAGGTGCCCTTGGCGCCGAGGCACAGCGCTTTCAGCACATCCTGGCCCGAGCGGATGCCGCCATCCATGTGGACCTCGATCGTGTCGCCGACCGCGTCGGCGATCTCTTCGAGCACTCCGATCGATGACGACGCACCGTCGAGCTGGCGTCCGCCATGATTGGAGACGATGATCGCGTCGGCGCCCGTCTTGGCTGCCATCAGCGCGTCTTCCTTGTCGAGGATGCCCTTCAGGATCAGCTTGCCGCCCCAGCGTTCCTTGATCCAGGCAACGTCCTTCCACGACAGATGCGGGTCGAACTGCTCCGTCGTCCATGACGACAGCGAGGTGAGGTCGCCGACGCCCTTGGCGTGGCCGACGATGTTGCGGAAGGTCCGGCGCTTGGTGCCCGCCATGCCAATGCACCAGCCCGGCCTGGTCGCAATCTGCCAGATGTGTTTCGGCGTGAAGCGCGGCGGCGCCGAAAGCCCGTTGCGGATATCCTTGTGGCGCTGGCCGAGGATCTGCAGGTCGAGCGTCAGCACCAGTGCCGAGCATTTCGCAGCCTTCGCCCTGTCGATGAGATCGAGGACGAAATCCTTGTCGCGCAGCACATAGAGCTGGAACCAGAACGGCTTCTTGGTCACGGATGCGACATCCTCGATCGAGCAGATGCTCATCGTCGACAGCGTGAACGGCACTCCGAATTCCTCGGCCGCCTGCGCCGCCAGCATCTCGCCGTCGGGGTGCTGCATGCCGGTCATGCCGGTCGGCGCCAGCGCCACCGGCATCGCCACCTTCTCGCCGATCATGGTCGATTCCAGCGAGCGGTTGCTCATGTCGACCAGCACGCGCTGGCGGAATTTGATCTTTTGGAAATCCTCCTCGTTGGCCCGGTAGGTGCTTTCGGTCCATCCACCTGAATCGGCATAGTCGAAGAACATCTTCGGCACGCGGCGGCGCGCCAGGTCCTTGAGATCGGCGATGGTGAGGATCATGCTCATGGGCTTCCCGCTGGTTCTCGCTAATTCGTCGTTGTTGATTTTGTCTGCCCGGCGCTCACGTGCGTTTCCTTGCCGGCTCGCCGTCGCCGGCTTCGGAGCGCTGCATGAGCCTCAGCCGCGACACGCGCTGCCAGTCGCCGCTGCGCTCCGCCTCGGCCATGGCGCGTTCGACATGGGTGATGTGGTCCATCGCCGCCTGCCGTGCGGCCGCCGGATCGCCGGCCTTCACCGCTGCGTAGATCGCCCGGTGCTGCGAAAGCAGCGCCTCGCGCGCGCCCGGCACGTTGAACACCAAGAGCCGGTTCTGGAACACGCCCTCCGACAGCAGCCGGTAGCACGAGCGCAGCGTGTGCAGGAGGATGATGTTGTGCGCGCATTCGCAGATCGCGTGGTGGAACTCGACGTCGATTTCCGCCTCGTCGTCGAAGTTGCCGGTCCGGTGCGCCTCGTCCATGCGCGCCATGATGCGGTCGAGCAGCGCCAGGTCGTCGGCTGTGGCGCGCCGCGCCGCATACTCGGCCGCCACCGCCTCGATCTCGCGACGGTATTCCAGATAGTCGGTCGCCGCCTTGCGGTGCATGGAGATCAGGTCCGTCACCGGCTTGGTGAACAATTGGCCGATGACGTCGGCGACATGTGTGCCGCCGCCGGGCCGCGTCGTCAGCAAACCGCGTCCTTCCAGCGCCTTCAGCGCGTCGCGCAGGATCGGCCGCGACACCTCGAACTGGCGTGCCAGCTCGCGTTCGCCCGGCAGCCTGTCGCCGGTGCGCAGAACGCCTTCGAGGATCAGGCTCTCGATCTGCTGCACCACCTCGTCGGCGGTGCGGGAATGCTCGATCCTGGAGAAAATTTCGCTCAACGGGGATGCCTGGGGATTGAAGCGGTGTCGCAAGATAAAGCCAGCGTCGCCAACTGGTCAAATTATTTATCCAATTTTCCCGACCGAGTCGGTTTCGCTGCTGTCGCCGCATATCGCGTTCGGCTAACTTGTTGTTTGCGTCCCTTGGCAATTGGCTCTAGAGGGACGACGATTGCGCAAGCCCGGGGGACCAGCCGTGGCAGATGACCCGTCCAAGCTCGAATTTCAGCCCCGCGTCAAGGGCAGCGTCATGGGCTTTCCGGCGCATGAGGGACGGCCTGGCGCGCTTGGCGAGGTTCACGCCCGTCCGCATCCGCTGGTCGAGAAACCGCGCGTGCTGGTGCAGCTTTCCTTCATGACCGAAGCCGGATCCGGCGTCGACCAGGCGGTGCTTTCCGAACTGTCGCGACGCCTCGGCATCGCCGCGCCCGACCCCCACGCCCGCCACCACGCGATGAAGTGGGGCAAGGGCTCGCTGCGCTGGGAACGGCACACGGAATTCTCGACCTATCTGTGGGAAGGGCCGCTGGCCGCGAGCGGCCAGCGCCAGGAAGATTCGCCTTTCGGCAACGGGTTTTCGCCGCCGGGAACGGTGATATCCGGCATCAGGCTCGAAATACGCAAATGGACGCAGGCGAGCGAAAAGCTGATCGCCGGCTTCGACCCGACCAGCCTGTGCTATTCGCTGGTCGAGCGCGGCAACGCCGCTATCGTCACCGATTTCCGCCAGGACGGCGACGGCATGACCCGCATGCTGGTGCTCGACCGCGGCCTGACGCCGGCACGCACCGGCGCGCTGGCGCAACGGCTGATCGATATCGAAACCTACCGCACGCTGGCCATGCTTGGCCTGCCGCTGGCGCTGACCTTGTCCGGTCGCGCCCGCCGCATCGAAGACAGGCTGGCTCAGACCACGCTGGAAATGAAGGTCGCCGAGACCCGCGACAGCCAGACGCTGCTTGCCGACCTGACCGAGCTGGCCGCCGAGCTGGAGGCCGACGCAGCCTCCAGCCTCTACCGCTTCGGCGCCAGCCGCGCCTATGACGGCATCGTCCGCGAGCGCCTGGAGGCGCTGGAGGAGGAGGCGGTGCCCGGTTACGACACCTGGGGCGGGTTCCTGCAGCGTCGCGTCGCCCCCGCCATGCGCACCTGCCGTTCGGTCGAGGAGCGTCAGGCCAATCTGTCGACGAAGCTCACCCGCGCCACCACGCTGCTGCGCACCTGGGTCGACGTCGAGGTCGAGAAGCAGAACCGCGGTCTGCTGGCGTCGATGAACAACCGCGCCCGTCTGCAATTGCGCCTGCAGCAGACGGTGGAAGGTCTCTCGGTCGCTGCTGTCTCCTATTATGTCGTCGGCCTCATCGGCTACGTCGCCAAGGGCGTTTCGATCTTCGGCCATGTCTTTGCGCCGGAGGTCGTCACTGCCGCCTCGGTGCCGCTTGCCATCTTGCTCGTCTGGTGGGGCGTGCGCCGTGTCCGCCGCATGCACTCAGAACCGGCGAAGCATCCAGGCGAGTAGGCAGGCAATCTCCCCCCTTGAGGGGGAGATGTCGCCGAAGGCGACAGAGGGGGTCGTCTCGCATGGAGCGCCAACGCTCTACCGACAAGAAATGACGTTGGCACTTTACGCGCCTGGACCCCCTCTGACCGCTTCGCGGCCATCTCCCCCTCAAGGGGGGAGAAAGCCAGCGGCAGATTGCCGCCGCAGAAGCCGGTCCCGGCGTCGGCTTCCGATTTCGGCCAAGCAGGATTTGCAACACGCACCCGCCACTGGTAAAAGATTTTTACCAGTCAATCGAAGGAGGCTGTTGATGTCCGGCCTGCTGATGCCGAAGCCAGACGACGCCACGATGCGCCGGCGCGACGAGATCGTCGCCGATATGCGCATCATCGTGCCGGGCGAAGGCGTCGTCGACGCCGCCAATTCAATGCGCGCCTTCGAAAGCGACGGCCTCACCGCCTATCGGCAATTGCCGCTGGTCGTGGTGCTGCCCGAAACGGTGGCGCAGGTTTCGCGCGTGCTGAAATATTGCAACGACCGCAACATCCGCGTTGTGCCGCGCGGCTCCGGCACGTCGCTGTCCGGCGGGGCGCTGCCGCTCGAAGACGCGGTGCTGCTAGTCATGAGCCGGTTCAACCGCATTCTCGAGATCGATTTTCCCAACCGCATCGTCGTCGCCCAGCCGGGCGTCACCAATCTCGGCATCACCACCGCCGTCGAGCAGGAGGGTTTTTACTACGCCCCCGATCCATCCTCCCAGATCGCCTGCTCGATCGGCGGCAATGTCGCGGAAAATTCCGGTGGCGTGCATTGCCTGAAATATGGCCTTACCGCCAACAATGTGCTCGGTATCGAGATGGTGTTGATGAATGGCGAGGTGGTGCGGCTCGGCGGCAAGCATCTCGACGCGGAAGGCTACGACCTGCTCGGGGTCATGACCGGTTCCGAAGGGCTGCTGGGTGTCGTCACCGAGGTCACCGTGCGCATCCTGAAGAAGCCGGAGACGGCGCGCGCGCTTTTGATCGGCTTCCCGACCAGCGAGCAGGGCGGCCAATGCGTCGCCGACATCATTGGCGCCGGCATCATCCCGGGCGGCATGGAGATGATGGACCGCCCGGCGATCCACGCAGCCGAGGATTTCGTCCATGCCGGCTATCCCTTGGATGTCGAGGCGCTGCTGATCGTCGAGCTCGACGGGCCGGGCGTCGAGGTCGATCATTTGATCGGCCTTGTCGAAGCCATCGCCTACAGGAACGGCTCGACCACCTGCCGCATCTCGCAGTCGGAGCAGGAGCGGCTGAGCTTCTGGGCCGGCCGCAAGGCAGCCTTCCCGGCGGTCGGCCGCATCTCACCCGACTATTACTGCATGGACGGCACCATCCCGCGCAAGGAACTGCCGCGCGTGCTCGCCGGCATGCGCGAGCTCTCCGAGAAATACGGGCTCGGCGTCGCCAATGTCTTCCATGCCGGCGACGGCAACCTGCATCCGCTCATCCTCTATGACGCCAACATGCCGGGCGAGCTCGACAAGGCGGAAAGCTTCGGCGCCGACATCCTGCGGCTCTGCGTCAAGGTCGGCGGCGTGCTGACCGGCGAGCACGGGGTAGGGGTGGAGAAGCGCGACCTGATGCCGGAAATGTTCAACCAGATCGACCTCGACCAGCAGATGCGGGTCAAATGCGCTTTCGATCCCAACCATCTGCTCAATCCGGGCAAGGTGTTTCCGCAGTTGCGCCGCTGCGCCGAGCTCGGACGCATGCACGTGCATCGGGGGCGGGTGGCGTTTCCGGACATTCCGAGGTTTTGAGGTGATGGCGTCTCACCTCTCCACGTCGGCGTTCCTTCGCGCCCCCCTCTGTCCTGCCGGACATCTCCCCCACAAGGAGGGAGATTGGCCGTCATTTTCGCTTTCGCCAATCCCCAACGTTGCTGAACGAGCGCCGGCGGCGAAGCTGGCAATCTCCCCACAAGTGGGGGAGATGTCCGGCAGGACAGAGGGGGGCGCGAAGGAACTCGACTTATTTTCCTTCGAGGTGGTTATGTCGCCATGACCACCTTCACCCCTTCGACCGCAGCCGAAACCCTCTCCACCGTCGCCTGGGCTGCGGCAGAAGAATCGCCGCTCGAAATCCTCGGCCATGGCTCTAAGCGCGGCATCGGCCGTCCGCTGCAAACCGAGCACACGCTCGACCTGTCGAAATTGTCCGGCGTCACGCTTTACGAGCCGGCCGAACTGGTGCTGTCGGCGAAGGCCGGCACGCCGCTCGCCGAGATCGAAAAATTGCTTGCCGAAAACGGCCAGCAGCTGGCCTTCGAGCCGCTGGACTATGGCCCGCTGCTCGGCGGCGAAAAGGGAAAAGGCACGATCGGCGGCGTGCTGGCCTCGAACCTGTCCGGCCCGCGCCGGCTGAAGGCGGGGGCGGCGCGCGACCACATCCTCGGCATAGCAGCCGTCTCTGGTCGCGGCGAGGCGTTCAAGTCCGGTGGCCGCGTGGTCAAGAACGTCACAGGCTATGACCTCTCCAAGCTCATGGCCAACAGCTGGGGCACGCTGGCTGTGTTCACCGACGTCACCTTCAAGGTGCTGCCAGCCGCCGAGACCGAAGTCACGCTCACTCTGCGCGGCCTGCTCGACGATCACGCCGCAGCCGCCATGGCGCTGGCGCTCGGCTCCAGTGCCGAAGTGTCGAGCGCTGCCCATCTTCCCGAACGCGTTGCCGCGCGGGTCGCCGGCGGCAGTCTCGGCAGCGCTGCCGCGACATTGCTGCGGGTCGAGGGTTTCGGTCCGTCGGTCGCCTACCGCATTGCCGCGCTGAAAGATCTGCTCAGGAATGCCGGCCCGCTCGAGGAAATTTCGGGCGATATCTCGCATTCCGTCTGGCGCGATATCAGAGATTGCGCGCCGTTTGCCGACGGCCTGGCAAAGCCGGTATGGCGCGTCTCGATGGCGCCGGCGCAAGGCCACCAGATGGTGTTGGCGCTGCGCATGCAGGCGGCGGTCGATGCCTTCTATGACTGGCAGGGCGGATTGATATGGCTGCGCATGGAGCATGGCGATCCCGAAGCCGATCTTCTGCGTGGACTGGTGAGACAGCATGGCGGCGGCCATGCGACGCTGGTGCGCGCCGCCCCGTCGCATCGCGCCGCTTTGCCGGTGTTCGAGCCGCAGGCGCCGCAACTGGCGGCGTTGGCGGCGCGGCTCAAAGCCGAGTTCGATCCTAAGAATATCCTCAATCCCGGCCGTATGGCGTCGGCTGCAAGCTCTGTTACTCTCGGCCCGGCAACCGAGGGAGGAGCATCATGAGCGACATCAATCCAGGCCCGACCGACTCAAGCAAACCCGCGCCGCGCCAGACCGACCGCTGGCTGGAGCCCGGTCCGACCAACGCACTGATCATTTACATTCTGTATCTCGCCGGCCTGGTGATCGGCGTCACCGGCCTTGTCGGCATCGTTCTTGCCTATATCAACCGCGGCAAATCGGGCGGCTTCGTCGAGAGCCACTACACATTCCTGATCCGCACCTTCTGGATCGGCCTGCTCTACGCGCTGATCTCGGTTGTGCTGATGATGGTGGCGATAGGCGTCGTGCTGATGTTCGCCGTCGCCGTCTGGTTCATCGCCCGCTGCATTCTCGGCCTGCAGGCGCTGCAGCGCGGCGAGCCGGTCAAAAACCCGGAAAGCTGGTTCCTCGGACTTTAGAGCATGATCCCGAAAAGTGGGAACCGGTTTTCGGAAAAGATCATGCTCAAACGGTAAGGACTCTTTGCGTGCAGACCAATTTTTCGCTTGCCCAGCTTGCCGATCCGCATGTCGCGGAATCGGAAAAGATCCTGCGCAAATGCGTGCATTGCGGCTTCTGCACAGCCACCTGCCCGACCTACGTGACGCTTGGCAACGAGCTGGATTCGCCGCGCGGGCGGATCTACCTGATCAAGGACATGCTGGAGAACAGTCGCCCCGCCGACAAGGAGATCGTCACCCATATCGACCGCTGCCTGTCCTGCCTCGCCTGCATGACCACCTGTCCGTCGGGCGTCAATTACATGCATCTGGTCGATCATGCCCGCGCCCATATCGAAGAGACCTACAAGCGCCCGCTGCTCGATCGCCTGACACGCGCCATGCTGGCTTTTGTCCTGCCTTATCCCAAGCGCTTTCGCGCTGCGCTCAAGCTGGCGAAGCTCGGCCAGCCATTCGCCGGACTGTTCGAAAAGATCCCGGCGCTGAAGCCGCTGGGCGCGATGCTCAAGCTCGCTCCGGCATCAGTCCCGGCGGCCTCGCCAATGGCTTCGCCGGGCATCCATGCCGGGCAGGGCACGAGAAAAATAGGCCGCGTCGCCATACTCACCGGCTGCGCGCAATCCGTGCTCGATCCCGCCATCAACGACACGACGATCGCGCTGCTGACGCGGCTGGGCGTCGAGGTCGTGGTCCCCGAGGGCGAGGGCTGCTGCGGCGCGCTGGTGCATCACATGGGCCGCGAGGAGGCAGCGCTTGCCTCGGCCAGGCAGAATGTCGACGCCTGGACGCGAGCCATCGACCAAGGCGGCCTTGACGCCATCGTCATTACCGCGTCCGGCTGCGGCACCACGATCAAGGATTATGGTTTCATGCTGCGCCTCGATCCGGCCTATGCCGACAAGGCGGCGCGGGTATCGGAGTTGGCCAGGGACATCACCGAATATCTGGCGAGCCTCGACCTGCCGGAACCCGTTCGCAAGCCGGGCACCATCGTCGCCTATCACTCCGCGTGCTCGATGCAGCATGGCCAAAAAATCACCCGCCAGCCGAAGGAGCTTCTGGCCAAAGCCGGCTTCGTCGTGCGCGAGCCGCGCGAGGGCCATCTCTGCTGCGGCTCGGCCGGCACCTACAACATCCTGCAGTCCGAGATTTCGGTTCAACTGCGTGACCGCAAGGTCAGGAATATCGAGGCAACGGGTGCTGAAATCGTCGCCACCGGCAACATCGGCTGCATCACCCAGATCGCTTCGGCGGCGAAGATGCCGGTGGTGCACACGATAAAACTGCTCGACTGGGCCTATGGCGGACCGCAGCCGGAGGGCGTTACGGACAGCAGGGCAGTCGTGGCAGCGGAATGACGTGGTTCAGGCTGCTTTCTACTCAGCAGCGAGCTTGTCCACCACACCGTAGGTCGCCTGGTAGCGTGCGCGCTGGCGGCTGAGCGCCACCATCGTATTGCGCAAAAGAATCGCCACGGTGATCGGACCGACGCCGCCCGGCACCGGTGTGATCCAGGACGCCACCTCCTTGACGCTCTCGGTATCGACGTCGCCGACGATGCGGCTCTCCCCGTCGGGTCCCGTCTCGGCATTGATGCCGATGTCGATGACGGCCGCCCCGGGCTTGACCATGTCGGCCTTGATCAGCCGCGGCTTGCCGACCGCGACGAACAGCGCGTCGGCGCGGCGGGCATGCGCTGCCACCGAGCGCGTCATGTGGTGGCAGACCGTCACTGTCGCGCCCTCGCTCATCAGCAGGAAGGCGATCGGCTTGCCGACGATCTCGGAGTGGCCAACGATGACGACCTCGAGCCCCTTGAGATCGAGACCGGTTTCCTTAAGCAGCTCGACCGAAGCGGCGGCCGTGCACGGCGCGAGGTCTAGCTGGTTGTAGACGATGTTGCCGATAGAAGCTGGATGCATGCCCTCGACGTCCTTGAGCGGATGCACCGCCGCCTGAAGGGTCTTGATCGGGATATGCGCCGGCACCGGCCGCTGGATGATGATGCCGGTGACGCGCGGATCGGCATTAAGGCCGTGGATCGCCGCTTCCAGTTCGCCGGCGGTGATGTCGGCGGCAAACCGCCTTTCCTCGAAGCCGATGCCGGCCAATGCTGCCTTGGCGCGCTGGTTCCGGACATAGACATCCACCGCAGCTGTGTCGCCGACGGTGATCGAAATCAGTTTGGGCGGAAAGCCTTCGGCGGTGGCGATCGCTGCATCCTCACGCACGGAGGCGATGATGCGTTGGGCGACCGGGCCGCCTCTGAGGTAGCGGTTGTCATCGGACAGGGACATGCGTGAACCTTCTGTCTGAAAGTGTTGCTGCCGACATAGCAAAACTCTTGGGATAATGGCAGCTCGAAAGCGAACCGCTATGACTGTCGTGCGACGTACCGGCGAATCTGCGAAATGCCAGCCAAGCGGATGTCAGGAGAAACAGAAAGGGCAGCGCGGCTTGCCGCGCTGCCCTTTCGTGACTGGCCGCATCCCCACACGGCCCGTCCCCCGTTGTTCTTTCAGCTGGCCTCAAAAAGCCAAAGCTAATGTCTTTCTAGCCGAGATGATTGGTGACCGCAACTATATCACCACAACCGTTGTGCCAACATTGACCCGTTCATAGAGGTCGACAACATCTTCGTTGCGCATGCGAATGCAGCCCGACGACACCGCGCCGCCGATCGTCCATGGCTGGTTGGTGCCGTGGATGCGGTAGAGTGTCGAGCCAAGATAAAGCGCGCGTGCGCCGAGCGGATTCTCGGCGCCGCCGGCGACATAGGTCGGCAGATAACGGCCCTTGGCGGCCTCGCGCGTGATCATCTCCGCCGGCGGCCGCCATTCGGGCCAGACCTTCTTCTGCGAGATCTTGTGCTTGCCGGCCCATTCGAAGCCCGGCTTGCCGGTGCCGACGCCATAGCGCCGTGCCTTGCCGTTGTTCTCGACCAGATAGAGAAAATTCTCTGTCGTATCGATGACGATCGTGCCCGGTTTGTGCGGACCGTCATAGGCGACTTCCTGCGGCAGGTAGATCGGGTCGATCTGCGGGCGCGCGACCATGCGCTTCTTGGACGGCGCCTGCACCGCGGCCGTATGCAGCTGAGCCGGTTGCGCCTGCCGTTGAGAACGGCGCTGCGGCTTTTGCATCTCTTGCCGGTTTTGGCGGACGATGCCCGGCGCGCGGCCAAGCTGCAGCACCCAAGGCGCCGAAAGGTCGGGGCTCACCATCACCGGCGGCCTGTCGGCATAGCGGTCATTGGCGCTGGAGGATGTAGCGGCAGCGGCCAGCGCGGCTGCGGCGCCGAGCAGCGGAAACAAAAATGTCTTCATTGGAACGCACCTTGATCGTCGAACATCCGGGGGCGCAAAAGCGTCCCCGATTTCGTGGACATTGGGCGCGGAGCGGCAACCGAAACGTGAATCGGAATGCGTAAAATGCTCCATTGTCAGTAAACCTTTCGGTGTGGTTACTGGCCGGTTCAGGAATCTGGTAAAGCCGGAGTAAAAGGCGCGCTAAGGCGCATTAACGAATGGAATTCCGCCATGGATGAGAAGACAGGCCTGCTCGCCGGCCCCGATGGTATCGCGCGCTGCTTCTGGCACGGCAATCTGCCGGATTATCTGCACTACCACGACCATGAATGGGGCCGGCCGGTCACCGATGACCGCAGACTGTTCGAAAAGATCTGCCTCGAAGGCTTTCAGTCGGGTCTGTCCTGGCTGACCATATTGCGCAAGCGCGAGAATTTCCGCGAGGCGTTCGCCGGCTTCGATATCGATAAGATCGCCGCCTTCACCGACGAGGATGTCGAGCGCCTGCTCGGCAATGCCGGCATCATCCGCCACCGCGGCAAGATCGTCTCCACCATCAACAACGCCAAGCGCGCGCGTGAAATGGCGGACGAGGCCGGCTCGCTGGCCGCCTGGTTCTGGAAGTTCGAACCCGGCCCGGACGAACGGCCCGAAATCGTCGATCTCGCCCATCTGCGCGCCAATCCGACCACGGCGGTTTCTGTGCGGATTTCGAAGGAGCTGAAGAAACGCGGCTGGAGCTTTGTCGGCCCGACCACCGTCTACGCCTTCATGCAGGCCATGGGGCTGGTCAACGACCATCTCGAGGGCTGCGTCTGCCGCGAGCAAGTCGAGGCGGAGCGGAAGGCGTTCAAGCGGCCGAAGTAGCTCCTTCTTGCCTTCTCCCCTTGTGAGGGCTTTGCACGGGGAGCGAAGTGGATTTCGGTGGTCAGTGAGGGCCTTTTTGAAGGCCGGCAGAGCGGTTTTCCGCGGCCCTTGCGAGGCCTTTGTCGGTTTAGGCAGCCATCCTGCCGGATTGTGGACGCACTCCTCCCTCATGTCCGCCTCTCATCGGGTGGATAGAGGACGCCAATCATGGTGCGCAGATTGTAAGCGCAGGCGGCCAGTATGC
>NZ_RZPG01000120.1:0-423 GCF_004022765.1 Mesorhizobium sp. M6A.T.Cr.TU.014.01.1.1 | reverse complement strand
GTCCCAGCCCGGCTCGATGGTCCGGCGCCACGCGGCGTCCGCCGTGAAGGTCACGCCGTTGGCATCGAGGTGGTAGATCTCCGACCCCACCGAGGTGATCATCACCTGGGGTCGGGGACTCGCCTGCTGCTCCAGCACCGCCATGGCGCTGTGGAAGGACCGGCCGGTCGCGACGCCGAAGGCGAGCCCCGCCTGCCGGCTCCGCCACCGGCGGAAGATGCCGAGCGCTGCGTCGCAGCCGACCAGCGTGTTGTCGATATCGCAGACGAGGAGTTGCCGGGGTGCCGGAGCCGGCGGCTCCGGAGTCAGCAGCGCACGCAGCAGCACGTGGTAGCGGGCGGCGTGCCGGTCCCAATCGTAGGCAGCCGCCGCCCGGGCGCCGCCGGCCACGCAGCGGGCGTAGAGAGCCGGATCGCCCAGGAT
>NZ_RZPG01000119.1:0-423 GCF_004022765.1 Mesorhizobium sp. M6A.T.Cr.TU.014.01.1.1 | reverse complement strand
ATCATCGACATGGCCAAGACACTGAAGCTGAAGATCGTTGCCGAGGGCGTGGAAACGCAGGCGCAGGCCGACTATCTCGCCGAGCGCGACGTCGACTACGGCCAGGGCTGGCTTTTCGCCAGACCCATGCCTGCGTCCGAGTTCATCGCCTACTGTCGCCAGGTGGAGCCGACGGCTTGACGCCTGTCGTCCTCAACAAGGCGCAGCGTTCTCAGCACGGCCCGTCGCCAACGACGCGATAGTCCGCGGCGCGGGCTTCGCAGGAATTGGGGAAGGTACGCATCTCGCCATGCCGGCGGCCGCAGACCGGAGCATATTCGCGGGTGCAGAACGTCTGCTCGCCACCGCCACCGCCACCGCCGCTATCGCGGCACGGACCGTCGCGCACGATGCGGTAGCCAGCCCGGTCGGCAAGACAGGCAT
>NZ_RZPG01000118.1:0-424 GCF_004022765.1 Mesorhizobium sp. M6A.T.Cr.TU.014.01.1.1 | reverse complement strand
AAAGAGAATCAAATAGAAACATCGAATGAAATCAAATGGAAATAGAATCAAATGGAATCAAAATGTCAATGAACGGAATTGAATGGTCTCATAGAACAGAATACAATGAAAACATCATAGAATTGAAGCCAATGGAATCATCAAATGGACTCGAATGGAATCATCGAATGGACTCGAATGGAATCATCATCGAATGGAATCGAATGGAATCATCGAATGGAATCGAATGGAATCATCATCAAATGGAATCGAATGGAATCATCATATGGACTGAAATGGAATCATCATCTAATGAAATAAAATGGAATCATCAAATGGAATAGAATGGAATAATCAACTAATGGAATATATTGTAATCATAGTAGGAATCAATCTAGACAAATCTCAAGGTATAATAAAATGTACACATTTAATTTAGATAGAA
>NZ_RZPG01000117.1:0-425 GCF_004022765.1 Mesorhizobium sp. M6A.T.Cr.TU.014.01.1.1 | reverse complement strand
CTGCTGATACGTTCGTTTGCGTGGCGAGCAATAGCATGACCAATTTCATGACCGATTACAGCTGCAAGCTCATCGTCTGCGCCCTTTCCTAGACCAACAAGATTAGCCATTCCTGTGTACACGATGATTTTACCACCGGGCATACAGAACGCATTTACCTGATTACTCTTAACGACATTAACTTCCCATTGCATTTGGCGCCATAGGTCAATATAGTTATTGCGAGCTAAATATGTTTTAGTTGCTTGAATAAGACGCTCCGAAATTTTCAAAATGCGAGGGTCATTGACAAGCTCCCCTTTCTTGCGAGAGTTTGCGACAAAGCTATTATACTGAGTGCGACTAGAGGCTAGTACCTCCTCATCTGATACTAGGTTCAGACTGCGTCTACCCGTAATAGGAACGACGCCACAACTATACAGCAT
>NZ_RZPG01000116.1:0-366 GCF_004022765.1 Mesorhizobium sp. M6A.T.Cr.TU.014.01.1.1 | reverse complement strand
GACGGTGGTCCGCCCGGTCAGGCCGATCGTGGTGCCGCGCTCCGGTGACCATTTGAGGTCGGCGTTGACGGTGGCACCCGAGATCGCATCAAGGTTTTTGTCGTCGATCGCTTCCCTGAGCCAGCCGGCCGAGAATTCGCCCGACAGCTTCTCGCCCATGTCGAGTGCAAGGCCAGCGCGGGCGCCGAGCCGCGTCGACGAGCGCTCGAAGCCTTCATTGTCGATGCGTTGATCATAGGTCCGGCGGCCGACCTCGATTTCAGTGAACGGGGTCAGGGCAGGGGAGATCTCGTAGCCGGTGCGCAACGTCGCGGTGTAGAGTGTGGAGTCCTGATCCTTCTGCGACAGCGAGGTGCCGTCCGAGAG
>NZ_RZPG01000115.1:0-429 GCF_004022765.1 Mesorhizobium sp. M6A.T.Cr.TU.014.01.1.1 | reverse complement strand
GTCGCCTATGGCGGCAACTTCTACGCCATCGTCGAACCACAGAAGAACGATCGCGACATGGCCGATTATTCGGCGGGCGACTTCATCGCCTGGAGCCCGGTGGTGCGCCAGCGGCTCAACGAGAAATATTCCTTCGTCCATCCCGAGAACCCGGGCATCAACCGGCTGTCGCACATGCTGTGGACCGGTGCGCCGACGGTGGATGGCGCGGATGCCCGCAATGCCGTGTTCTACGGCGACAAGGCGATCGACCGCTCGCCCTGCGGCACCGGCACCTCGGCGCGCATGGCGCAGCTTCATGCCAAGGGCAAACTCAAGGCCGGCGACAGCTTCGTCCATGAATCGATCATCGGTTCGCTGTTCAAGGGCAAGGTCGAAAAGGATGTCACCGTCGCCGGCAAGCCGGCCATCATTCCCTCTATCGGCGGC
>NZ_RZPG01000114.1:0-429 GCF_004022765.1 Mesorhizobium sp. M6A.T.Cr.TU.014.01.1.1 | reverse complement strand
GTATACCATGGTATATGTAGGTATTTTTTGTGAAACTTATTAATACAATATATAAAGATCTTAAATATTTAAGATGATTATTATTATAAATATATATAATGTATGTTACCTATATTATTTATGAATGCCATTTGCCGTTGATATTTGATATTAAATAGTTTTACAAGTTCTAAGTTACTTTATTAAAATTAATATGTTAAAGTTTTAATAACATTAAATCTTCAACTAGTTGAAATTTAAATATATTTTTTGAATTGTATAAGAAGTTTTAAAACTACTTCTGCAATTATTTTTCAAGTTTATATCTTTTCACTTTTATTAAAGCACCTATTTTACAAATGTTTAAATGTGCATGTGAATTTAAAGGGAAGGTGATCAAAATAATATAATTGTAAATCATCTATTAATTATCTAAATACATAACAGTTC
>NZ_RZPG01000113.1:0-376 GCF_004022765.1 Mesorhizobium sp. M6A.T.Cr.TU.014.01.1.1 | reverse complement strand
GCATGGCGTAGATGGGTGGCAGGATCATGCCGCCCGCGCAGCCCGCCGCCACGGCGGATTGGCACGCTTCCAGTACATCTTCGACACGCAGGTCGGCGACGCCTGCCAGAACGGGTACGCGGCCGGCCACATGGTCTACCGTTAATTTGTAGAGGCGCGCGCGCTCGGTCTTGGTGAGAGCATAGAATTCGCCAGTGCTGCCAGCCGCGATGATGCCCTTTGCGCCATTGGTAATGGCGTCGTCGATGAGGGTCTTATATCGGGTCTCATTGAGCGAGCCATCGGCTCCGAAAGGAGTGACGAGAACGGGGAAGATACCGCCCCAGTTTGCATCGGCCATGATCTGTTATCCTCTGTTGCGAGATGTGGTTGAAGC
>NZ_RZPG01000012.1:0-189937 GCF_004022765.1 Mesorhizobium sp. M6A.T.Cr.TU.014.01.1.1 | reverse complement strand
AATCCGGCAGGATGGCTGCCTAAACCGACAAAGGCCCCGCAAGGGCCGCGGAAAACCGCTCTGCCGGCCTTCAAAAAGGCCCTCACTGACCACCGAAATCCACTTCGCTCCCCGTGCAAAGCCCTCCTGGTGGGAGAAGGTGGCCGAGCGAAGCTCGGTCGGATGAGGGGTGTTGGAAGGATCGCGACTTTCAAGTCGTGATAGCTTGAAATCATTCGATATTTTAACGCGGCGTTTCTTCCAGCACCCCTCATCCGTCTCGGCGCTACGCGCCGATCCACCTTCTCCCACAAGGGGAGAAGGATGTGGCAGACGCTACAAATCGAACAGCGCGATCTTGCGCTTGTCGAACTTGATCGCGATCTCGCCGCGCACCAGTTTGAGCGCGGCCTCGCCGAACACGGCGCGCCGCCAGCCTTGCAAGGCCGGCACGTCGGCGGCCTCGCCCTCGGCGGCGATGCGGTCGATGTCGTCGCTGGAGGCCAGCACCTTCGAAGCGACGCCCTCCTTTTCAGCGACGATCCGCAACAGCACTTTCAACAGTTCCGCGGCGGCATTGGAGCCTTCGGGCGGCTGAAAACTCTTCGGCAGCTTCGGCATGTCTTCCCTGGGCAAGGCAAGCGCGGTGTTGACCGCGCCAAGCAGCGCCGTTGCCGTCACCGAGCGTTCCCAGCCTTTCGGCGTGGTGCGCAGCTTGGCGAGTGCTGCCGCATCGCGCGGCGCCTGCTGCGCCACCTCGTAGATGGCGTCGTCCTTGAGCACCCGGCCGCGCGGCACGTCGCGTTCGCGCGCCTCGCGCTCGCGCCATGCGGCCACCGCTTGCACGATCGCCAGCTCCTGCGGCTTGCGCAGCCGCATCTTCAGCCGTTTCCAGGCGTCCTCCGGGTGCGGATCGTAGGTCTCGCGCGCGGTCAGAACTTCCATCTCCTCGTTCAGCCAATGGGCGCGGTTCTCGCGCACCAGCTCGGCGCTGAGGTGCTGGTAGACCTCGATCAAATGGGTGACGTCGGCAAGCGCGTAGTCGAGCTGCTTCTCGGAAAGCGGCCGGTGGCGCCAGTCAGTGAAACGCGAGGACTTGTCGAGCCGAGCGCCGGTTATCTTCTGGACGAGCTGGTCATAGGAGACGCTGTCGCCGAAGCCGCAAACCATCGCCGCCACCTGGGTGTCGAACACCGGATGCGGGACCAGATCGCCGAGATGAACGATGATTTCGATGTCCTGGCGCGCCGCATGGAAGACTTTGACGACGGCTTCGTTAGCCATCAGCCGGAAGAACGGCTTCAGGTCGATGTCGGGTGACAGCGGATCGATCAGCGCCGTCACGCCGGGCGCCGCCATCTGGATCAGGCAGAGGATCGGCCAAAAGGTCGTCTCGCGAATGAATTCGGTGTCGACGGTGACGAAATCCGACTTTTCGAACGCGGCAACAGCGGTCTCAAGTTCTTCTTGGGTGGTGATGACGTGCATCAAATCGCTTTTGGCAAAAGGGTAAGGTCTCCTTCAATTTCAGCCGCGCGGGCTTTCGTCAAGCGGCAGCCCCGGGTTCAAGACATATGGGCCGTCATCATTGCTTCCCAGGCCCATCGGAATCATCGTTGCGTTTGGCCAGCCGGGCGAAGACCGTCGATGTGCGCAAAAGCCCGATGAAACGGCTGCGATGGCCGGCCGGCACGCCGGACCGCACCTGCATCCGGTACAGGATGACGACGACAAAGATGGCGTAGACGGTCGCCGTGAACACGAACAGCGCGCTTGGCCCGAAATACTGCATCGCCGTCGAGGCGGCAAACGGCCCGCCAATGGCGCCGAAGGAATAGAACAGCATCAGCGCCGCGTTGATCAGCACGAACTCGCCCTTGTCGGCGCGGTCGTTGGAGTGCGCCGCCGATAGCGAGTAGAGCGGCATGGCGAAGCAGCCGAAGATGAAGACGATCACGAAGTTGAGGGACGGGTCGCTGCGCGCCCAGAACACCAGCGCCAGCGATGCAAGCAGCGCGCAGCACGTCGTCATCAGCAGCACGGAACGCCGGTCCCAGCGGTCGGACAGATAGCCGAGCGGGTACTGGATGATGGCGCCGCCGAAAATGCCGACGCTGACGAAGGTGACGACGTCGGTGACCGACATGCCGATCTGTTCGGCATAAACCGGCGACAATGTGCGAAAGGCGCTGTTGGTGACACCGACGGCGATGCAGCCGAAGCAGCCGAGCGGCGAAATCCGCCAGACGCGGGCCAGGTCGAGCTTGACGTCTTCCGGCGGAGTCGGGTTGGAGCGGTCGCCGAGCGACACCGGCACCAGCGAGAGCGTGATCATGATCGACATGATGGCGAAGATGGCGAAACCGCCGGCGCCGAAGATCGGGATCAGGAACTGTGCGCCTGTGACCGAACCGATGTCGACCATCCGGTAGATGGCCAGCACCCGAGCGCGGTCCCTATTGGCGACCCCGGAATTGAGCCAGGCTTCCATGATAGTGAACAGGCCGGCGAAGCAGAACCCGCCGGCAAAGCGCACCGCGCACCACATGACCGGATCGACGACCAGCACCAAAAGCAGTGTTCCCGCCGAAGCGATCGCCGCCAGCGCCGAAAAGGCGCGCACGTGGCCGACGGCCTTCATGATGTGGGTGACGGCGAGGCAGCCAAGCAGGAAGCCGGCGAAATAGAACGTGCCCATCAGGCCGATGGTCGAGGCCGAAAATCCCTCCTGCGCACCGCGCAGCGCGATCAAGGTGCTCTGCAGGCCGTTGCCGCCGAGCAGGATGCCGGCGGCAATAAGGAGCGGGATCAGCGGGCGCATGGAGGACATGAAGGAAGGCCTGTCGTTGATCCTTCTTGGACCATCGCCCCGGTCAATGCCAGCGGCAATTCCCGGCAGTTAGCGGGCCAGCCCCGGCAATCAGTATCTCAATTAGAATTTTGGCTTAGGGTCGGTCTTTCGCGCTCCCGATGGCGCACTGGGCAGTCCCCCTTTCGACAGGCAATCGCAAAAACCACTTGCCCAAAAGCCGTCTCCGCAACCCGCGCCCCGTCGCGCAATGCGCACGGCCTGGTTGCGGATTTCCGCTTGCTACTTCCTTGCCAATGCAACTCTGAATTTGTAAGGTTTCGTGCCCGCATGCGGAAGATATGGAGACTTAGGATATGTCACCAGTCAACCACGCATTCCCTAGGCCCGACTTTCGGACCTATGCGGCCGCATCCAAGGCGAGCATTTCATCTCATCCTCGCCTTTCTCGCGGCAACATTTTTTACTGTGATGATGGCCGACCTCAATTCGTCCATCGGCAGGCTGGCGATTCAGTTTGCCGTCATGTTTTTCGCCATCGCACTTCCGCTCCTCATCTTTCATCGGCAGGCCCAAAGACGAGGGTAAAGCCAAATCGAAGTTTGCTTCGCGCCGCTGCGATGCTTGGCCCATCGATGGCGAACGACCACCGCAGGTCGACCCGCAGCCGGCGTGCGCCCTACCGCAAGATTCTGTTTGTCATCAGCCATTTGACGGAGCGAGGCCACGCGTAGTTCGGACCCATGCGAAGATCGGTAAAGCCCTGCAAAACAGGTTTCCCGGTTTCAGCGTCGAGGATGCGAATGAACATAGTATGCTCTGTTCGGTTGACGCGCGTCACGACGCCTAGCAAGGCAAGAGACGCGCCGTGCTCTTTGGCAATTTTACCTTCACAGCCCCCGCAGTTGCGCAAGCCGTGCGGCGCACCCGCCTGCTCATCCCTCGCTGGCACATCAACGATTGTAAAACGCCCAGACTTGGAGAGCATGTCCTTCGCCATTTGTGCCGACTCGGACAGATAGCGCTTATCGTGTTCAGCCGGGGGAATTATCCCCGCCCCAGCGCTCTTGTCCTCCAATTCGAAAGGAAACACCTCGATTGACATCGGCTTTGTCTGCTGAGCGTGCGCAAATGTGCAAGTGCCGACAAGCAGTGTCATCAGGACAATCAATGTGCGAATGCGCATGGTAGTCCTCCCATCAATGGACGGCCATTGTACACGGCTTGATCACCCTAATCACGATCAAAGCAGAAGATAGCAGTCGCCTTCCGTCAGCCGCGGCGCGTAGTCCGCTTCGGAACGGGCGATGCCGAAAATCCCTCCTGCGCGCCGCGCCATACCCTGAAGGAGCCGGGCTGGTTCCAGCGGGAACCAGCTTGGCTGTATTCTATCGTGCTTGCTATACTCCATCGGGCACGTCACAGGGGGCTTCCCATGTCAGGCTATTTCGGCACAGAGGTTCAGCAACGCCTGCAAGCTCAGGCTGAGGCGAGTGTCGACTTCATCAATGTGACCCCCGGCGCGTGCCAGACCGGGCGCACTATGGGGTGCGATGATCCCGACCGGTTCGGGTGGGAGCTGATCGACAAGATCCTCAATCGCGACGGCATCTGCGGCTTTCGTATGATACCGGCAAGCAAGGCGGATGAGCTCAAGTCGAGATTGGCCAAAGGGGGCTTCCGCTTCGATACCTGGGACGTTTTCTTGGCCGACCAGGCAAGTGCCCTGGCGGCGTCGGAGGCAATTATCGATCAGGGACTGCCCGACGGACTTCTCGATCAAGACAAGCCGACCGAGCCGGATGATGAGTATACGGCCCTCATCCAGGCGTTCATGGCGGCGTCGGGCGTAGTGCCATTTTCGGGGTCGCTGCTGGCCGGAACGCTGGGACCGGCGACGACAGTAGTGGTGGGCGACAAGACGGGTACCGTCGCGGCAACCGCGCATGGCTACTTGGCTCACAATTCCTACAGCACCTATCACCGATATGCGTGGGGTGGACTGGTTGCGGTCGCGCAATCGCAGAGGGGCCGAGGGCTCGGCAACCACATCAACGCTCGCATGATCGTCAGTGTGTTTCGCGATCTGCATGCGACGCACATCTATGAACTCGTATCAGCCTCGAACTTACCGTCCCGGCGAATGGTGGAATCATGCGGGCTTCGTCGCGATCCCGCTGTTGTGTGTGGGGTTGCTACGCCTGGCGATAGTGCGCGCTTCACCCGCTGACCGCCATGGGCGGTCGATGTTGGATCGCAGCTTATTCCGAGCGATGATCGCGTAGGGCGAAAGCCGAAGTCCAACCTGAGATGCTGCCCGTTCGCCGTCTGCCTTGACAAAGGCGGCCTCTCATGTGCTTTTCGCGCAAATTTTCGGGCCAGGCCATCATGCCTTGGCCGCAATCAACATCCGGACTTACCAATGACAATGCATCGTTACCGCAGCCATACCTGTGCCCAGTTGAGGAAGAGCGACGTCGGCTCTTCGGTTCGCCTGTCGGGCTGGGTGCATCGCGTTCGCGACCATGGCGGCCTCCTCTTCATCGATTTGCGCGACCACTATGGCCTGACCCAGATCGTCGCCGACCCGGATTCGCCGGCCTTCAAGATTGCCGAGACCGTGCGCGGCGAATGGGTCGTCCGCGTCGACGGCGAGGTCAAGGCGCGTCTGGCAGAGACCGCCAACGCCAATTTGCCGACCGGCGAGATCGAGGTTTTCGCGCGCGAGATCGAAGTGCTGTCTGCGGCCAAGGAACTGCCGCTGCCGGTGTTCGGCGAGCCGGACTATCCCGAGGACATCCGCCTCAAATACCGCTTCCTCGACCTGCGTCGCGACACGCTGCACAAGAACATCGTGGCGCGCACGAAAATCATTGCCGAGATGCGCAAACGCATGGGCGAGGTCGGCTTCACCGAATTCTCGACACCGATCCTGACCGCTTCGTCGCCCGAAGGGGCGCGCGACTTCCTGGTGCCGTCGCGCATCCATCCCGGCACTTTCTACGCGCTGCCGCAGGCGCCGCAGATATACAAGCAATTGATCATGGTGTCGGGCTTCGACCGTTATTTCCAGATCGCGCCCTGCTTCCGCGACGAGGACCCGCGCGCCGACCGCCTGCCGGGCGAATTCTATCAGCTCGACCTGGAGATGAGCTTCGTCGAGCAGGACGATATCCTGGCGACCATGGAGCCGGTCATGCGCGGCGTGTTCGAGGCCTTTGCCGCCGGCAAGCCGGTGACGCAGGAATTTCCGCGCATCGCCTATGACGTCGCCATGCGCAAATACGGCACCGACAAGCCGGACCTGCGCAACCCGATCGAGATGCAGGCCGTCTCCGATCATTTCCGCGATTCCGGCTTCAAGGTATTCGCCAACATCCTCGCCAACGACCCGAAGGCCGAAGTCTGGGCCATTCCGGCCAAGACCGGCGGCTCGCGCGCCTTCTGCGACCGCATGAATTCCTGGGCGCAGGGCGAGGGCCAGCCGGGCCTCGGCTACATCTTCTGGCGTGGCCAACCGTCTCTCGAAGACCTCGGATACGAGCAGTTTGATGATAGGGGAGACGCAGTTGAAAATGCCAAATTTGCTCAAGCGGCTGCGAAAATTGAGCAATGGCGCAAAGACAACCCGTTTGGGTACGAAGGTGCAGGCCCGTTGGCCAAAAACATTGGTCAAGAACGAACAGAGGCAATCCGCAAGCAACTCGGACTCGGAGCGGGCGACGCCGCCTTCTTCGTCGCCGGCGACCCGAAAAAGTTCGTCTCGTTCGCGGGGGCGGCACGCACCCGCGCCGGCGAGGAGCTGAACCTTGTCGACCGCGACCGTTTCGAATTGTGCTGGATCGTCGACTTTCCGTTCTACGAATGGAACGAGGACGAGAAAAAGATCGATTTCGCCCACAATCCGTTTTCCATGCCGCAAGGCGGCATCGATGCGCTCAACGGCGAGGATCTGCTCGGCATCAAGGCGTTCCAGTATGACATGGTCTGCAATGGTTTCGAGATCGCCTCCGGCGGCATCCGCAACCATTTGCCGGAGACCATGGTCAAGGCGTTTGAGATCGTCGGGCTGGATCGCGACACGGTCGAGGAGCGCTTCGGCGGCCTCTATCGTGCCTTCCAGTATGGCGCGCCGCCGCATGGCGGCATGGCGGCCGGCATCGATCGCGTCGTCATGCTGCTGGTCGGCGCCAAGAACCTGCGCGAAGTGACCATGTTCCCGATGAACCAGCAGGCCTATGACCTGTTGATGAGCGCGCCGGCGGAAGCCAGCCCGCAGCAGCTTCGCGAATTGTCGCTACGCGTCGCGGTGACCAAGAAAGAGGTTTAAGAACCTCCCGCAACCGATTCTGTTGATTCACAAAAAAGCCCGGCATCGCGCCGGGCTTTTCGCTTCAAGGGACCGCTTCGGTCAGTCCTCGTTCGCCTTGAACGTCACGCCAAGCGTCTTCGTCAGATCCACCGGGTTGGACATGGCGCCTGCCATGATCAGCGCGAACGGCACCGCCGCCGGCGGCTCGGCCAAGATTTCGAGGCTCTGCGGATCGTCGAGATATTTGCCGACTGCAGCCGACACCTGCGCCGTCAATTCCGGATTATTGAGCTGTGCCATGCCGAAAGGCACGATCGCCTTGGCCTGGTTAGCGATATCCTTGCCGGACATGCCTTGCTGCTTGCCGACATAGTCCAGCACCTTGTTGGTCAGCGAATCGTCGTCGAAGCGGATCGAAGCGCTGTTGAACGAAAGCTGCTGCAAGACGCCGAGCATGGCCATGCCTTGCGCCGAATTGTCGGCGCCTTCGGGCTGGGCCGCCATCTTCTTCTGCGCCTCCTGCAGCGATTTGATGACGTCAAGCGTGTAGCCGCCGAGACCGAAGGTCATGCCGAGCGTTCCGGCATTGTCGACGGAGATGTCGTATTTCGACAGCTCCATCTTGCCGTCCGAAGGCTGCCAGGTGCCCGCCATTTCAAGGTTTCCGGTGATGTTCTGGTAACCGAGCGCGTTGATCACGTCCTTGGACTTCGGATCCTCGATCAGCGTCAGGTCGGCATTGAACTTCTCCGTCGTGCCGGAAAATTCCATCGCCTTGCCGTCGGCCGGCGGCGTGATCTCGATGGCAAGCCCGTCCATCGAGAAGGCGGTCTTGTCGGCAACCTTGACAGTCATGTTGTCGAGCTCTGCCGATTTGTACATCATCAGCGAGCCCAGCGGGCCCGTGGTGCCGTCGGCCGGAACCGTCATGTCGTGGATGATGAACGGGCTGAGGTTGAGCGTGACGCCGTCCTCGCTGTGCTGGAACGCCGCAGTCGAGACCGTTTCGATTTCATAACCGCCATTGGCTTCGGTCACGCCTTCAAGCGTGACGTCGCCAAGCTTGAGCGCTTCCTTTTCGGCCGCCGGTTTGACGGCGACGCCTTGCAGCACCATGCTGGAGGCATCGCCCGTCACCCCGGTCCATGAGATGTCGACGCCCTGGGCGGCGAGAGCTGCCTTCAGCCGGTCGGCGACCGCAGCATCCTGCGCGAAGGCCGCGTTCAGCGGCAGCGTCAGCAGGAAGGTCGAAAAAGCGAGCTTGTTGAGTGTCGAGCGTCTGATCGTCATCGCGGTTCCCTGAGCGTGTCCTGAGATTATTTTCAATTCTTTGCGCCGTCACCCTTCCGTGACGAACTGGACGGGAAAAAGGCGTTCTCCCGCACAATGGTCGAAAACCATGGCGAAAGGCAAATCCGATCCATCGCGCCCCCGATCCATCGCGCTTGCCATAGAGGCGGGATGTAACCAATTGATGTTGGTCGTTGCTGGAGTGCGTTCAGTTCGTGTTGCAGAAGGCGCCTCACATCCAAGCGCCTCTTGCCGCGAATCACCCGCTCGGCTAGTCCCAGCCCATGGGAAAAAGGCTTTTACCGCCTGGCGATGGCGGTGGCGACAACATCGAGCCGGTCGATCTGAAGAAAGCGCTGGAAGAGCGCTATCTCGCCTATGCGCTGTCGACCATCATGCACCGGGCGCTGCCGGATGTGCGCGATGGGCTGAAGCCGGTCCATCGCCGCATCATGCATGCCATGCGGCTGCTCAGGCTCAACCCCGACCAGGGCTTCGCCAAATGCGCCCGCATCGTCGGCGAGGTGATGGGCAAGTTCCATCCGCATGGCGACCAGTCGATCTACGACGCGCTGGTGCGGCTGGCGCAGGATTTCTCGATGCGCTATCCCCTGGTCGACGGCCAGGGCAATTTCGGCAATATCGACGGCGATAACGCCGCCGCCATGCGCTACACCGAAGCGCGCATGACCGATGTGGCGACCGAGCTGCTGTTCGGCATCACCGAGGATGCGGTCGACTACCGGCCGACCTACAATGAGGAGGACGAGGAGCCGGTCGTGCTGCCCGGCGCCTTTCCGAACCTGCTGGCCAACGGCTCGTCCGGAATTGCAGTCGGCATGGCGACTTCGATCCCGCCGCACAATGCCGCCGAGCTCTGCGACGCCGCGCTTCATCTGATCGAGCATCCCGATGCGCTGGTGACGACGCTGATGGACTTCGTTCAAGGACCGGATTTCCCGACCGGTGGCATCATCGTCGACAGCCGTGCCTCGATCCTCGAAGCCTACGAAACCGGTCGCGGTGGTTTCCGCGTCAGGGCGAAATGGAGCCAGGAGGACCAGGGCAGGGGCACCTGGAGCATCGTCGTCACGGAAATCCCCTACGGCGTCCAGAAGGCGCGGCTGATCGAAAAGATCGCCGAGCTTTTGATGGCGCGCAAATTGCCGCTGCTCGAGGACATCCGCGACGAGAGCGCCGAAGACGTCCGCGTCGTGCTGGTGCCGAAGAGCCGTTCGGTCGATCCCGGCATCCTGATGGAATCGCTGTTCAAGCTGACCGAGCTTGAAAGCCGCTTTCCGCTCAACATGAACGTCCTGTCGCGCGGCAAGATACCCAACGTGCTGTCGCTGAAGGGCGTGCTCAAGGAATGGCTGGATCACCGCCGCGAGGTGCTGATCCGCCGCTCCAGGCATCGCCTCGGCGAGATCGAAAGGCGGCTGGAGATACTCGCCGGCTATCTGATCGCCTATCTCAACATCGACGAGGTGATCAGGATCATCCGCGAGGAGGACGAACCCAAGCAAGTGATGATGGCGCGCTGGTCGCTTACCGACAACCAGGCCGAAGCCATCCTCAACATGCGGCTCAGGGCCCTGCGCAAGCTCGAGGAATTCGAGATCCGCAAGGAATTCGACGGCCTCACCACCGAGAAGAAGCAGATCGAGGCGCTGCTTGCGTCCGACGCCAGGCAGTGGTCGACGATCAAGTGGGAAGTCTCCAGCATCCGCGAGAAATTTGGACCGGAGACCGAGCTCGGCAAGCGCCGGACCCAGTTCGCCGACGCGCCCGAACATGACCTGACCGACATCGCCCATGCCATGATCGAGCGCGAGCCGGTCACCGTGGTCGTTTCGGAAAAGGGCTGGCTCAGGGCGATGAAAGGTCACCTGACCGACCATTCGTTGCTGACCTTCAAGGAGGGCGACAGCCTCAAGCTCGCCTTCCACGCCCAGACCACCGACAAGGTGCTGGTCTTCACCACCGGCGGCAAGTTCTACACGATCGGCGCCGACCGGCTGCCGGGTGGGCGCGGCCATGGCGAACCGATCCGCATCATCGTCGACATGGACAACGACCAGGACATCGTCACCGCCTTTGTCCATGATCCCAAGCGCAAGCTGCTCTTGGTGTCGCATGACGCCAATGGCTTCATCGTGTCGGAAGAAGAGGTCGTCGCCAACACCCGCAAGGGCAAGCAGGTGATGAACGTCAAGGCGCCCGACGAGGCCCAGCGTTGCGTGACCGTCGCCGGCGACCATCTCGCCATCGTCGGCGAGAACCGCAAGATGCTGGTCTTCCCGCTCGCCGAGATCCCTGAGATGGGTCGCGGCAAGGGCGTCCGCCTGCAGAAATACAAGGATGGCGGCGTCCTCGACCTCAAGACCTTCACGCTCGAAAGCGGTCTCTCCTGGCAGGATTCGGCCGACCGCACCTTCGTCAAGTCGCGTGAAGAGCTGATCGAATGGATCGGTGCTCGAGCCTCGGCCGGACGCATGGTGCCGAAGGGATTCCCGAGGACGGGGAAATTCGGGTAGCTGCTAATCTCCCCCCTCGAGGGGGAGATGTCGCCGAAGGCGACAGAGGGGGTCGGCACGTCCTGACGCGACCTCTTATTGTGGACTGAGGACGCCGGCGCTTTATGCGCGGCGACCCCCTCTGGCCTGCCGGCCATCTCCCCCTCAAGGGGGGAGATATCTAGACATTTGGAATGTCGTCACGATTGCTGCACTATGTCAGTGCATAAGTATCGCTACATGAGCCGTTTGGGAGAAATGGGCATTTGAAGGAAGCTAGAATTCGGAAACCGGAAGGCCAGCAGCGCCTGTTTGGCCTGTCGACGCCGCTCAGATCCGCCGTCATTCCGCCGCTGTCGGCGGCGCGCTGGCTCCTGGTGCTGATCGTCGCTGCCGGGGTCTATTTCTTTCATGGTTTCCTGGTCCCGGTACTGGCCGCGCTTGTCATTGCCTTTGCCAGTTGGCCGCTCTATCGGCGGTTGCTCGCTGGTGTCGGCGGCAACCGCACGATCGCCGCGACATTGGCGATCCTGTTCATCCTCACCTTCCTGGTGGTGCCGATCGCGTTCGCCGGCGCCTACGCCACCAACGAAGTCCGCGAATGGGTCGGCTGGGCGATCGAGACCAACCGCGAAGGCGCGGTGACGCCGCACTGGATCGCCACGCTGCCTGTAGTGGGCGAGTGGCTGAACGAGCAGTGGACGCGCAATCTCGGCCATCCCGGCGGCATCGGCGAACTGATCCAGCTGATCAGCGGCGCCAACATCGGCAGCATCTACCGCGGGGTGCTGGCCGCCGGCGGCAGCGCCTTCGGCCTTCTACTGGCGCTGCTGTTCATGATGATCGCGCTGTTCTTCGCCTATCGCGACGGCGAGCATTTCGCTGGGCAGGTCGACCGTCTCGGCGAACGCATCCTGCCGACCAGGTGGGAGCGGATTTCACGCGTCGTGCCGGCGACGATTTCCTCGACGGTGACCGGCATGACCATTATCGCCATCGGCGAGGGGGTGGTGCTGGGCGTGGCCTACTGGCTGGCCGGCGTGCCGTCGCCGGTGACGCTCGGCGCGTTGACCGGCATCATGGCGCTGATCCCCGGCGGCGCACCGCTGTCCTTCACGCTTGTTTCGATCTATCTCGCCGCCAGCGGCTCGCCGATGGCCGGGTTGGCGCTGTTCATCTGGGGGAGCGTCGAACTGTTCATCGTCGACAAGACATTGCGCCCGAAACTGGTCGGCGGCCCGATAAAGCTGCCGTTCCTGCCGACCTTTTTCGGCCTGATCGGCGGCGTCAAGACGATGGGCTTTCTCGGCCTGTTCATCGGTCCGGTGCTGATGGCATTGCTGGTCGCGATCTGGCGCGAATGGCTGCGCGAGGTGGAATTGGCCGACGAGCTTGCCCCCGCAGCACCGGACGACCTGGAAGGCGCTCCGCCGCAGATCGATATCGTCGCGGAGCACGCCGCCGCGAGGAAGAGTCAGGCCGGGTGACTGACCGCAAGGGTGGCGCGGCGCCTGCGCCCCTCATGCAGCTGCCATAGCGAATGGGCGACCAGCGTGACGATGAGGATCGCGCCGCCGATCAGGCTGTTGCGCGACGGCGCTTCGGCAAAGATCATCCACATCCAGACCGGCGCCAGCACGGTTTCAAGCAGATAGAACATCGCCACCTCCGGTCCCGAAACATATTTCGGTCCGTTGGCGAGGCAGAAGAACGAGATCGGCATGATGACGGCGCCGTTGAAGATGATCCACCACGGCGCGTTCACCTGAAGGCCTTCGCCTGAGACCATGAACACCGCGACGGCCAGGGGCAGGATCACGCCGATCAGCGATGTGAACCCCATGTCCTTGCCGCTGGCGCGCGAGATGGTGATGGCCAGGGCGATGAAGAAAGCCGAGCACAGTGCCATGAGATCGCCGAACAGGTGCCCGGTGCCGATCGAATCGCCGACGATGATCGCGACGCCGAGGATCATGACCAGCATCGCGACCACGGTGACCAGTCGCGGCCGCTCCTTCAGAAACACCCAGGACAGCAGTGCCGCGAACACGGTGTTGAAGGCCAGGATGAAGACCAGATTGGCGGTCGTGGTGTAATAGATGCTGGTGACGAAGGTGACCGAGGTCAGTCCGTAGCATATTGCGACAACGAGCCCCGACCAGCCGGGGATGAGCTGCGGCGCGTTCCGGCTCAGCGAGCGCCAGACAGCCCAGATGACCAGCGCCGCGACCAAGGTGGTGCCGGTGCGCAGCAGGAGGATCGTCCATGCGCCGCCGTCGGCCAGGCGGATCAGTGGAATGTCGACGGTCAGCGTCAGGCCGCCAATGGCGGTGATGAGAAGGCCCTTCTGGTGATCGTTGTGGGACGACATGCGGCAATTCTCGCAATGAATGTGGAGGCAGGCGCAAAATTGGCCCAGCGTCTGTCCTTCCAGCCAAGCGGCCGAAAACCAGCAGCATCCTCCTTGAACAGTTTTAAGGATGATTGGCGGAAGGGCGGATCAGCGCGAAACCGCTTCGTGGTCGTAGCGTTCCCAGCCTTTGGGGCCGAGATGCTCCTGCGGCGTGAAGCGCATCTTATAGTTCATCTTGCGCGAGCCGTTGACCCAGTAGCCGAGATAGACATGGGGCAAGCCCATCGCCCTGGCGCGGGCGATGTGATCGAGGATCATGAAGGTGCCGAGCGAGCGGTCCTCGAAGTCGGGATTGAAGTAGGAATAGACCATCGACAGGCCGTCGGCCATCTTGTCGGTGAGCGCTACCGCGATCAGCTCGCCCTGGCCCTTGCCGGTAATAAAGCTGTCGGGGCCGCGGCGCCGGTACTCGATGACCTTGGTGTCGACATGGGTGTCCTCGACCATCATGGCGTAGTCGAGCACCGTCATGTCGGACATGCCGCCGCGGCGATGGCGGGCATCGAGATAGCTGCGGAACAGCGAATACTGCTCGGTGGATGGTTGCGCGTCGTGCATGGCGCCGATGAGGTCTGAATTGTGCTGTATCACCCGCCTCATGTTGCGGCTGGCGGTGAATTCCTGGGCCAGGATGCGCACCGAAACGCAGGCACGGCAGGTCTCGCAGGCCGGCCGGTAGGCGATGTTCTGCGATCGCCGGAAGCCGCCTTGCGTCAACAGGTCGTTCATCTCCGACGCCTTGTCGCCGACCAGATGCGTGAACACCTTGCGCTCGAACTGGCCCTCAAGATACGGGCACGGCGACGGCGCGGTCAGGAAGAACTGTGGCGACTGGGTTGGATGCTGCGTCATCGAACCTTGGAAACACTCCTGCGAATCATCATACCTTTGGCGCGCGCAGCGAAAAATTCAACAGGATTGTGAAAGCGCGCCGAGCGGACGCCTTCACTTTGCACATAAACGCTCGCGGGAGACTCGCGAAAGCTGTCCTCAGCGGTCACTGCGGCTGACCACCGTGCCCAACAGCAGGTCGTGCAGCGTGCGCTTGCGGTCGGCAAACAGCGACACCAGGAGGACCAGCGGCGTCAGGATAACGTTGCCGGCCCAAAACAGCACCGAATGCACCACGGCCGTCAGCCCGTCGATGCGGGTGCCGTCGAGGCGGTCGAGCCGGATACCCATCATCTTCATGCCTGTCGTGGCCTGGTCGGTGCTGCCGAGCGTGTTCCAGATGTAGAGGATGGCGACGGCCGGCACGAGGACGGAAAACAGCATCCAACCGAGGCCGAGCGTCAAGATCCCGAGGAAGAACACCAGGATCGCGAACGGAATGGTGAGCAGCGCGACGATGCAATAGTCGATGATGAAGGCGAGTACACGCCGCGTGCGCACGCCGTCATAGGCCCTGATATCATCGAGCCTGGTGGTGATGATTTCGCCGTCGAGAACGCGCGCGTTCATGTCATTTCCTCGTAATCAGGCCCGGGATAGGGTGCGGGCCGCCTGGTGTTGAAATGGTGAAGTCTCGCGACGGAATCAAGATCGAGCCGTTTTCAGCCTGCGACCGGAAGCAGCGCCGAACCTAATGCATGTCGCGCAAAAAGTGCGCAGCGGTTTGCGATAACGACATGCATAGAAACAAGGGCTTAAAGCGCGTCGCATGAATCCGTTCGAACGCGAGCGCTTTAGCTTGGATCGGTTGAATTTGCCGCGCGGATGGCGTTAGTTTGCTGCGGCGCAACATATCGGCGGGCGAGGGACGGGGCGACATGGATTATGACATGCTGGTCATTGGCAGCGGCCCTTCCGGGCGCCGTGCCGCGGTGCAGTCGGCCAAGCTTGGCAAATCCGTTCTGGTGGTCGACAGGGGACGGCGTCTTGGCGGTGTTTCCGTGCACACCGGCACCATCCCGTCGAAGACGCTGCGGGAAACTGTGCTCAACCTCTCCGGTTGGCGCGAGCGCGGCTTCTACGGGCGCGGCTACCGGGTCAAGCAGGACATTTCGGTCGGCGACCTGATCGAACGCCTGCACAAGACACTCGATCATGAAGTCGAGGTGCTGCAGCACCAATTCATGCGCAATACGGTCAAGAGCGCACGCGCCGGGGTCAAATTCCTCGGTCCCAACAGAGCGAGCCTGACGACGGAAACCGGCGACTATAGCGAAGTCGGTTTTGCGCATGCGCTGATCGCAGTCGGCACCCGCCCGCACCGGCCGCGCGACGTGCCCTTCGACAAGACCCGTATCTTCGACAGCGACGAGATGCTGGAGCTCGAGCGCCTGCCGCGCACGCTCACGGTGATCGGCGCCGGCGTCATCGGCGTCGAGTACGCGACGATCTTTTCGGCGCTCGACGTGCCGGTGACGCTGGTCGAGCCGCGCAACACCATCCTCGATTTCGTCGACCGCGAGATCGTCGACGACTTCATCCATCAGATGCGCGACCGCGGCATGACCATCCGGCTGGGCAGTGCGATCAAGGAGATCGCCTCGAAACCCGACTACGCCGAGGTGACGCTTGCCGACGGCCGCACCATACGCTCGGAGATGGTGCTCTATGCCGCGGGGCGCACCGGCAATGTCGGCGCGCTCGGCCTGGACGTGGTCGGCATCGAGTCCGACTCCCGGGGCCGCATCAAGGTCGATCCGCAGACCTTCCGGACCAGCGTGCCGAACATCTATGCCGCCGGCGACGTCATCGGCTTTCCGAGCCTCGCCTCCACCTCTATGGAACAGGGCAGGGTGGCCGCCTGCCATGCCTTCGGCGTGCCCTTGCCGCCGCCGCCGGAAACCTTTCCCTACGGCATCTACGCCGTGCCGGAAATCTCGACGGTCGGCCAGTCCGAGGAGCAGGTGCGCGAGAGCGGCGGCGCGTATGAGGTCGGCGTGGCGCGCTTCCGCGAAACCTCGCGCGGCCATATCATGGGCGTGACCACCGGCTTCCTGAAGCTTCTGTTCTCGATCGAAACACGCCGGTTGCTCGGCGCGCATATCGTCGGCGAGGGCGCGACCGAACTCATTCACATTGGCCAGGCGGTGATCAATCTCGGTGGCACCGTCGATTTCTTCGTCAACAACACGTTCAACTATCCGACGCTGGCCGAAGCCTACAAGATCGCCGGGCTGGATGCCTGGAACCGCATGGGGCGAGCGTAAAACCACGGCTCATCAGTTCGCCTGCGCGACGGCGATTGCCGGGCCCGCCAGCCATTGCCTGACGATTTCAGCATCCCGATCGCCGATTTCATGGCCGGAGGCGATGGTGCGGGCCTCGACCTCGGCACCATGTGATTCGAGCAATGCGACCAACGCCGGCGCGAAGGGCGCGTAGGTCAGGTCGGCGGCACCTGCGATGATCAGCACGCGCGCTTTGGACAAGTCGGCTGGTGGAACGTCGTCGAGCACCGGCATCGGGCGCAGCAATGCTGCCCGTTCGATGAGGCCGGAATGCAGCAGCATCACGCTCGAAACCAGATTGGCGCCGTTCGAATAGCCGAGAAAAATCGTTCGGGAGAGATCGAGACCGTGGCGCTTCGCGGCCTCGGTGACGAAGCCCGCGAAAGCGTCCGCCTCTGTGCGGATGCACTCCTGTTCGAAGCGCGTCGGCGTGACCCTCGCGAACCAGCGGAAACCGTTCTCCTGGGCGATGCGGCCACGGACCGCCAGCAGCACGGCGCGCGGTGCGATTTGCCGCGCCAGCGCCACCAGCGTCGTCTCGTCGACACCGGATCCATGCAGCAGGAAAAGGCATTCGCCGCTCGAATCAACAGGTCGATAGAGCCGGTAGAAAAAGCCCAGATCATGCCGCAAAATGCCATCTTCCGGAGGTTTTTCCACCATAGTTCATCCCTTTGATTTCGTGATGGTTTTGTTCATTTGCCGGCTTCAAAACGGAATATTTTCGGGCTCCTTCAAAGTTGATTGAACCGGGCGCATTTCAGTCCGTTTCTTCGCCGATATGCTCCTGCGGGAGGAATCGAAGCGGTGCGTCCGGCGGTCGCATCGATTGCCGGCATGAACAACCAGCTTTGAGGCCTTTTATCGATGACCGTGCCAAATTCACCGGATCGCGCTAAGCGTATCCGGGATATGCGTATCCCGGATACGCGTATCCAGGAGCGCGATACGCGTATTGACGTGTTCCGCGCTCTCGCTCTGCTGATCATATTTGTCGACCATGTCCCGGGGACGGTTTTCGAAACCCTGACCTACAAGAATTTCGGCTTTTCGGATGCCGCGGAGGCCTTCGTGCTGATCTCCGGCATGTCCGTCGCGCTTGCCTACGGCTCAAAATTCGAGCCCGGAAACCGGCTCATGGCGACACTGAAATTGTGGCGCCGCGCCGGCGTGCTCTATGTCGCCCACATCGTCACGACGATGGCGGTGATGGCGATCTTCTGCGCGGCGGCGGTGTTCGCCAAGCGGCCGGACATGCTGACGCTGATCAACATCGAGCCATTGATCAGGAACCCGCAGCAAGCGCTGATCGGCATCGCCACGCTTGGCCATCAGCTCGGCTACAACAACATCCTGCCGGTCTATGCGGTGCTGCTGCTGATGGCGCCAATCTTCCTGCTGTTCATCAGCCACAGGCCTTTGGCGGCGCTCGCCGTATCCGGAACTCTGTGGCTGGTTGCTGGGATCTACCAGATCGCCCCGCCGAATTATCCCGAGCCCGGCTTTTGGTTCCTCAATCCGCTGTCGTGGCAGTTCCTCTTCAACATCGGCCTGGCGAGCATGCTGCATATCAGGCGCGGCGGCACCATTCCGGTCAATCGCTGGCTGGTCGGCGCTTCGGCGGTCTATGTCGCGGCGGCATTGGTCTGGGTGCACAGCCCGCTATGGGGGCAGGTGTCGTGGCTGAACCTGCCCGTGGTGCTGACCGGCTTCGACAAGACGTTCCTGTCGCTGCCGAGGCTGCTGCACATCCTGGCGGTAACCTACCTGATCGTGGCGTTTCCTTCCGTCTCGAACCTGTTCCGCACCAGCCGCGACCATCCGCTCGCCATATTGGGCAAACGATCGCTGCCGGTTTTCATCGCCGGCACGGTTCTCGCCATGGCGACGCAGGTGATGAAGCTGATCAACCCCGGCGGGTTTGCCTATGACAGCTTGCTGATCGCCGCAGGCATCGCCCTGCAGTTCGCGCTCGCCTATTATCTCGAATGGCTGTCGGGCCTTGGACGGTCCGGCAAGAGCAAGCCGGTCCGCAGCGAGGCGTCGCCAGTCCATGCGTCCTTCGGGGTGGGAGCCATGGCGACAGGCATTAATCGATAGGCGTCCGGGCTCAAGCTGTTTTGGGCGGCGGTCCGGAAGATGCCCTGACGACAAGCTCGACGCCGAGCGTCTCGCGCCGCACCGTGCCGTCGAAATCGAGGATCATTCGTGCCGCCCGGCGGCCAATCTCGGCGATCGGCTGGGCGATCGTGGTGAGCGCAGGATCACAAAGCGCCGCCTCAGGCACGCCGTCGAAGCCGATGACCGAGACGTCGCCGGGAACCGCGATGCCCCGCGCGCTCAGCCATTCGATCGCGACCATGGCCATCCGGTCCGACATCGCCAGGATGGCGGTCGGCGGCTCGCCGCCTGCGAAGATCGCCTCGAGGCCAGCCCTAGTGCTGGCTTCGTCGTTTTCGGTCTCGTATACCGGAATCCCGGCGGTATCGACGCCGAACCGGGAAAGCGCCTCGAAATAGCCGACGAGGCGATCGCGTGTGCCGGTATAGGCGGCCGTCCGGATCTGCTGCGGCGAGACGAGACCGGTCCTGTCGTCGGCGAAAGGCAGCGCCAGAACGGCGAAGCGCCGGTGGCCAAGCTCGGCGAGATGCTGCGCTGCCAGGCGGGCGCCGGCGACATTGTCGACGCCGATCGCGGAAACCGTGTCATCCTCCGAGCCGAGTTCGAGCGCGACGAAGGGGAGCTTTCGTTCGCGTGTCAGCTCGACGAGGCGCGGACCTCCCTCGATGCAGAACAGGATAAAACCGTCGACCAGCGCGCTCTGGATGTTCCAGGCAAGCTTCTCCTCATTGCCCGCCGATACCAGCGCGATGCCGGCACCGGTGGCGTCACATGCCTCGGAAATCCCGGCCATCATCGCGCGGGCAAAGGGATCGTCGAAGAAATAGGACAGCGGTTCAGTCGTGGCGACGCCGATCGCGTTGACCTTGCCGGCGCGCAGCAGCCGGCCCTTGGGATCCGGACCCGCATAGCCCATCGCCTCGGCCGCTGCCTTGACCCGTTCGCGGACTTCCTCGCGCACGATCTCGGGACGGCTGAACACGTTGGAGGCGGTGCCATGCGAAACCCCGGCGGCCTTGGCTATGTCGGCCAGCCGGATGGGTCTTGTATTGCCTTCGGTGGATGACACCATTTTTTTGCCTCCAGGCAGCTACCTAGCACCTTTGTTGGATCGATTCAAATTTTTGCTTGACATTGGTGCGGGCGGGTATATTTTTGAATCGATCCAAACGTTGCGCTAACCGTCGATTGGATCGATTCAGGAAGGAGAGTGCCATGCACCCCGTCAATTATCTGTTCGAAGACATCTACCGCAACGACTGGAGCATCACCTCGAACGCGATGACCAGGACACGTCGCGGCAGCGCCAGCCCATGGATCCGCGACCTGCGTTTTCTCGTGGAGCGCAAGCGGAGCTGATCGGCAGCGCTTTTTCGTACCTGTCGATTGGATCGATTCAAATTGGAAAAGGGAGCCTTGCCATGCATCCGATCAAGCACCTGTTCGAAGATATCTATCGCAACTATTGGGGCATCTCGCCGGCCACGGATCGGCCGGAGCGGCGCCGCCTGACCAAGCCGGCCGCACGCGATCGCGACCTGCCGGTCCGGCCCGAACGCCGGCAGGATTTGCCATCGTCTGACTCATGAGCGCGGGCGCACCAGCGCCGAGGCCGCAATCGCCAGCCAGCCGCCGATGAGCAAGGTGCCGCCGATCGGCGCCGACAGCGGGAAAAGCCGCGAGCCGAGGAAGTCCCGGGCGAGGAGATCGCTACAGAACAATACAAGCCCGACGAGAAGGATGAGGCTTGCGATTCGCAGGATACGGTTTGCGCCGACGAGACCGATTGCAAGAAAGACCGGCGCATGCATGAGCAGGAAGGACGCGACCATGCCGACGAAAGCGCCGCCTAAATGCGCCGCCGCCGCGGACAGCGCCACGCCGGCCGCGCCGCACAGGCCGCCGACGAAAACGAGGATGCGGCCGCTGCCGCTTATTGGTTGCTCGGCCGTGCTCATGTCTCTGGTCTCCGTGGAGTAATGATGGCCCGCAAACGGTGTCACGACTTTCCAGCCTGCACCAGCATGTCACGCGCGCGGCGCGACTGGACCAGCCAGTTATACACCGCTCCGCCCGCCATCAGCACGGACGTGCCGAGAAACACCGCGCGCATGCCGAAATGACCGCCGACGAAGCCGCCGAGCAGCGGCCCGGCGACCTGTCCGACATATTGCGCCGAGATCGATAGGCCGAGCACATTGCCGCCGACGCCGTCCGGAACATTGTGGCGGATGACGCTGGTGATGCAGGGCAGGAGACCACCGAGCGCCAGCCCCATCAGGAAACGCAGGCCGACGAGCTGCCAGGCCTGCGTGACGAAGGCTTGCGGGATCAGCAGCAGCGCCGATACGGCAAGCGCCCCAATGATGACGTTCCAGTGGCCGACGCGGTCGGCGAGCTTGCCGAGGCGCGAGGCCGACAGGATGGCGCCAAGTGCCGCCGCCGACATGACGACGCCGGAGATCAGCGTTAGCAGGCTTTGGTCCTCGATGAGCTGCTGGACGTAGACCGTGATGATCGGCTCGATCGACATGGTAGCGAAACTCAACAGCATGCCGGTCGCCAGCATGGCGACGACGGGGCGCTTGTCCTCGATTTGCGACCAGCCGCCTTGCGCCTTCTCAGTCGAAGCTGCCTTGTCGGCTGTCGGGCGAGGGTTCTCCTTGATGAGAAAAGTCGTTGCCAGGAACGCCAGGAAAATGACGCCGCCGGCGAGCAGGAAGGTGGCGCGGATGCCGATCATGGGCGGCAGCGCGCCACCGAGCAGGGGACCGACGAGAGCGCCGGCGGTGATGCCGGCCGACAGCACGCCGAGCGCCCAGCCGGACCGGTCCTTCGGCGTCTGCATGGCCACCAGGATGGTCGAGCCCGAGGAATAGCCGCCGGCGAAGCCGATCAGCAGGCGCAGCAGCACCAACTGCCAGACAGTCTCCACCATGCCGGTCAGCGACATGCAGACGGCCATGCCGAAACTGGCGCGGACCAGCATCAGCTTGCGGCCGTAGCGGTCGCCCAGCCGTCCCCACAGCGGCGCCACCAGCGCGGCGGCGAAGAAAGTGGCGCCATAGGCCACGCCGGACCACTGCACGATAGCTGCATGCCCCTCGGCGCCCAGCTGCTCGACATAGAGCGGCAAGAAAGGCAACAGCAGCGTCATGGCGACAAGCGTGCTGAACGAGCCGGCAAAGCACACGGCGAGATTGCGGCGCCAGTGGATGTTGTGGGTGCCTTGCGCGGCGAGGGTGGCATCTTGCGGCATGTCATGTCCTATCCGGCAAGCCATGAAACTTGCTCCGGATACCAATCTGGGATACCAAACTGGTATCCGTCATGGACGCAAGCCCGGCCGCTGTCAATGCGGCCCTCTCAAACGTGACCGGCAAACGATGGTAGGCGAGCCGATCGCCAGCAAAAACGGCCAGAAATCGGAAACCGCAATGTCGCAGATGCAGAATGTCGAAATTGGGCTTCGCGAGATGATCCTCGGCCTCGAGGTCGGTCCGGGCGAGCGGCTGACGGAACGCTGGATCGAAAGCCGCTTCGGGGCCTCGCGCACGCCGGTCAGGGCAGCATTGCTGCGGCTCGAAACGGAAGGTCTGGTCTGCCGCGACGGGCGCGGCTGGACCGTGTCGCCCATCAACCTCGCCGAGCTCGAGCAGATCGCCGTCTACCGCGAGGCGGTCGAGGTCGCGGCCGTCAGGCTGACTTGTGCCTTGGAGGACAGGACCGCCGTCGACGTCATCGAGGCGATGCTGGACTCCTGCGACGTCGGCACCCCGCGCGAGGAATGGCACCGCGTCGGCATGGATTTTCACATCGAGCTGGCACGGCTGTCCGGCAACGAGTTCCTGTTCAGGGCGGTCCGCGATGCCATGACGCGCCTGTCGCGCGCCCGCTGGCTGGAGGTTCGCGACGAGGCGGCACTCGCCCGCGCCTGGGCCGAGCACCATGCCATTCTGGCAGCGGTTCGGACTGGCGATGCCGATGAGGCAGCACGTCGGCTTTCGGCCCATATCGTCGGCAGCCGCGACCGGCTGGTGACATCTTTGCACAATGACCGGCGCGGCCTGCGCGCCAGGGGATTTGCCGTAGTCGCGGCCTGATTGCCGAGGCAACCACTTTCGCCCTCGCTTCGCGAGCGCCGATGGCGTAAGAGCGGCGATGGAAAACAACCGATTTGAAACACCCGTGACCGTCAAGTCGGGCGCGGAGGGAACCACTCAGCTCTTGCGTACGGCCCGCGAGGCTTCCGATTACCTCCTCAACAACTGGCCCGGCAAGCGCAGTCCAAAGCATCGCGAAGCGCTGCAGGCCTGCCATGATGCATTGGCCGGCGACAAACCGGCCATGATCGCGAGGCGCGCCTTCATAGCCGCCGCGCGCGAAGTGAACGTTTTCGTCAGCGACAAGGCGCCGGCCTGAAGACGCAGCGGGATTCCTAGGCCAAATCCGATCCGCCTCGCGGGCCGGACGCCGTTTATTCCGCCGTTTCCGTTTCGGTCTCGGAGGTGGTCTCGTCCTCGGGCTTCGAACGTTCCTTGGCTGCGACCTTGGCCGCCTGCTTTTCCGCCTTCTTGGCGGCCTTCTGCCGGTCGCGTTCCTTGCGTTCTTGGCCGTAATTCGGTGCTCGCGCCATATCTCTTCCTTTCGCAATGCTGAAGGTTGTTAGCCCTGCCTAGGAGCATTGGGCTGCAAACACAACACCGCAAAGGCCGATCGGCTCCATACATAGCCGGCAAGCCGGCTGCACGCGGTTCCGGGCTTGCAAGATGGCTGGCACAATGGTGTAGGAGAGACCGGGGTACAAATAACAAGCTCACCTGTTTTTACCAAGTGACCGATGGCCACGCTTCAAAGAAACGCACAGAAGCTATTCTACTATGCGCGCAATGCCATGCGCGATATCGCGCCGCAGGCGCTGTTCCGCCGCAGGCTCGGCGGGCTGCTCGATCGGGCCAGGCTTTTGGACGGGTCGATCCGCGCGCGTCTCAACTATTACAACAGGCTGCAGGACGCTTTCGCGCCGAGCGCCGATGCCGTGCCGGTCAGCCGGCTGCCGACAGACCGGAGCATGTATTACTACGATCTGAAGGAATTCACCCGCTACTTCGATCCCGATTTGCGCATCGACCTCGAATTCGGCGACGTCATCGAGGTGCCTGCCATGCCGTCGATCGTCAAGGATCGGCCGATCGCCGGCGACAACAGGAACGGGGTCCTGTTCAAGCTCAACAAGTTCCGCCACTTCCACATGCCCGCCGACGATGTTGCCTTCGCGGACAAGCTTCCGGTCGCCGTCTGGCGCGGCGAGCTCAACAATCCGATACGGACCTTGCTTCTGGAGGCCGCGCGCGATCTGCCCTTTTGCGATGTCGGCACGCCCAAGCCGACGGCAGCGCCGGAATATCGCAAGCCCTATTTGAGCATCGATCAGCAGCGGCGCTACCGCTACATCATTTCGCTCGAGGGCAACGATGTGGCGACCAATCTCAAATGGATCATGAGCTCGAATTCGCTGTGCCTGATGCCGCCGCCGACATACGAGACATGGTTCGGCGAAAGCGAACTCGTGGCTGGTGTCCACTATGTGCCGCTCGAACCGGATTTCTCGGACCTCGCCGAGCGGGTGCAGTATCTCGAGAAGCATCCGCCTGAGGCCGAACGCATCGTTGCCGCGGCCAACGCCTATTGCCGCAAGTTCGCCGATGAGCGGGCCGAGCAGGCGATCTGCTTGCTCGTGCTCTACAAATATTTCGTGCTCAGCGGCCAGATCGAGCCTGATCCCGAGGTCTGGCGTTTTATCTCGGGCTAGCCCGCGGCGATCTTCGACCTGATCCGGACCCTGTCAGATAGCATCCCGGTCGAGGACCAGATCGGCCGGACCGAACCGGTCTTTTGCGGTGAACTGCTGGTGCCAATAGGGGTAGAGAACAGGAGGCCTGCTCACAGCGTCCAGGCGTGCGCGCTGATCGCTGGTCAGAGCCAGGCTGGCGGCGGCGATATTGTCCTTGAACTGCGCTTCGGTCCGGCCGCCGATCACCAGCGAGCTGATGGCCGTCCGGCCGAGCAGCCAGGCAAGCGCCACCTGCGCTGCCGACACGCCATGGTTCTTGCCGATATAGGCAAGCACGTCGACGATCCGCCACAGCCGGTCCTCGTCGCGGATCGGCGGTTCCTTCCAGCCGCTGAGCTGACGGGAGGTGGCCTGGTCGCGGTGATATTTGCCGGACAGCAATCCACCGGCAAGCGGGCTCCACACCAGCACGCCAAGCCCCTGGTCGACCGAGATCGGCAACAATTCATATTCGGCTTCGCGCGCTTCCAGCGTGTAGTGGATCTGCTGGGTGACGAAGCGCGGCTGGTGCTGGCGATCGCTGATCCCCAGTGCCTTCATCACTTGCCAGCCGGAATAGTTGGAACAGCCGACATAGCGGACCTTGCCCTGGCTGACGAGCGTGTCGAGCGCGGCGATGGTTTCCTCGAGCGGCGTCGTGCCGTCCCATTCGTGCAGGAAATAGATGTCGATGACATCGGTCCTGAGGCGCTTCAGGCTTTTCTCGCACTCGCGGATCAGATGGTAGCGCGACAGCCCTTCGTCGTTGGGGCCATCGCCGATCCGCATGCGCGCCTTGGAGGCGATCAGCACATCGCCCTTGCGTTTGCCGCCGAGCGCTTCGCCGATGATCTCCTCCGAAAGCCCGTTCGAATAGACATTGGCGGTGTCGATGAGATTGATGCCGGAATCGATGCAGAGGTCGATCATCCGGCGCGCCTCGTCGAGATCGGTCTTGCCGACCGCCGAAAATGCGCCGGCGCCGCCAAAAGTCATGGTGCCCATGGTGAGCGTCGAAACCTTCAGCCCGGAACGGCCGAGAGTGCGGTATTCCATGTCAGATCCTCGCAATTGCGCTGAGAAGGCGGTGCTTCGAAGGCTGCCCGAAGGAGCCTGGCATTTGTAGGACAATTCGTGCAGCTTGTCGCCCATGCCATGGAAGGCGGATCGATCACATCTTACCGTTTTGGGTGACCGGCGCACGAGCCGGCTGCAATAAAACCGTCATTGCCGGCCTGTATGCAAGTCGGCTCAAGGTGTTCGATCTCGGCCGGCAGGCCGGACGCCGACACGGGCGTGCACGCGGAGCAGCATAAATGACCGAAGCAAAACAGAATTCTCCTGCCAGGGATTGGCTGGAAGCGGAGCTAGCCGACACGCTCGACGAAGACTACGAGCTGGAAATGTCGGAACCCGCGCTGTCGCTGGAAATCGCCAAGATCTACAAGAACGCGCATCCGCCCTCGATGGATCGCATGCAGTATTTTCGCGACCTGATCACGCTGCAATCCGAATTGATCAAGCTGCAGTCCTGGGTGGCTTACCACAAGAAGAAGCTGGTGGTGGTTTTCGAGGGCCGCGACTCGGCCGGCAAGGGTGGCGTCATCAAGCGCATCACCCAGCGGCTCAATCCGCGCATCTGCCGCGTCGTAGCACTGCCGGCGCCGACCGAGCGCGAGAAATCGCAATGGTATTTCCAGCGCTACGTCCCGCATCTGCCGGCAGGCGGCGAGATCGTGCTGTTCGACCGCTCATGGTACAACCGCTCCGGCGTCGAAAGGGTGATGGGATTTGCCGAACCGGATCAGGTCGAGGAGTTCTTCCGCGACGTGCCGGAGTTCGAGCGCATGCTCGTCCGTTCCGGCGTCACGCTGGTCAAATACTGGTTCTCCATCACCGACGAGGAGCAGCAGATGCGCTTCCAGATGCGCATCCATGATCCGATGAAGCAGTGGAAGCTCTCGCCGATGGACCTGCAGTCGCGCGTGCGCTGGGAGCAGTACACCAAGGCCAAGGAAGAAACGTTCGCCCGCACCAACATTCCCGAAGCTCCTTGGTTCATCGTCGAGGGTAACGATAAGAAGCGGGCGCGGCTGAACTGCATCGATCATCTCCTCAAGCAGATGCCTTATGAGGAGGTGCCGCACGAAGAGATCACGCTGCCCGACCGCGTCTTCAATCCCGAATACGAGCGCCAGGTGCTGCCGCGCGAGCTGTACGTGCCGGAGAAGTATTGATCATCTGGGACTGCTAAAGACCCGGACGGGCGGCATTCCTTCGCGCCCCCCTCTGTCCTGCCGGACATCTCCCCCACGAGGGGGGAGATTGGCAGCGTCGCCGACGGTGCCAATCTTGCAACGCTGATGATTGGCGAAAGCCGGCGCGACATCCGATCTCCCCCCGTGTGGGGGAGATGTCCGGCAGGACAGAGGGGGCGCGAAGGATCGCGGCGCAGAGGGCTGCGCCTCAGTGAGACTACGCGCGCTTGATGATGACGTGCGTGGCATTCGGCGTCGCGACCTGCTCGCTGCACCGGTAGCCGAGCTTGAGCATGTCGATGCCGGCAAAAAGGTTCTCGCCGGAGCCGAGCAGCATCGGCGATATCGCCAGATGCATGTCGTCGATGAGCTTTTCCCTGAGATATTGCCGGATCGTGGCGACACCACCGCCGAGCCGGACATCCTTGCCATCAGCCGCTGCTTTCGCCCTTTCCAGCGCTGAGTGGATACCGTCGGTCACAAAATAGAAGGTCGTGCCGCCCGCCATGACGATGGGATTCCGCGGATGGTGGGTGAGCACGAAGACCGGCACATGGTAGGGTGGATTGTCTCCCCACCAGCCTTTCCAGCTTTCATCCGGCCACTCGCCGCGGATCGGCCCGAACATGTTGCGGCCCATTATCCACGCCCCAACATTTTCGAAGCTGCGCGCCACGAACCCGTCGTCCGTGTCTGTGGTACCGCGATCGTCGCCAGACATGTTGCGGAAGGTCCGGGTGCCGAACATCCAGTTGTGCAGGGCTTCCCCACCTACGCCCAGCGGCTCTTTCAGGTCCTGGTCGGGACCGGCGCCATAGCCGTCGATTGACAGGGTGAAAGCGTTGACGCGAAGCTTGGACATGAGTACCTCCCTCGAGACCAGTTGTGAAATGCAAGCACTTGCTTTTAGCTATACTGATTGCATTTTGCAAGCGGTATTTTGAAATCTCCGCCGAGCGATGAGCGGCTTGTTTGGGCCAGCCGCGTCAGGACCGCAGCCAAGACGGGTGGTTGCAGCAGCAGTTGCTTGCGCCGCGATGCCTCGAGGATGCGTTTACGTCATCAAGCATGGCCTGCAATGGAAGGATGCGCTGCAGGCCTACGGGGGTAGATGAGCGGCCACAAAGGGGCACGCATGGTTCTCGATGCCCTGCCGCCCTGCCAAAGCCCTGATTGCGGATCGCGGTTATGACAGCGCCATTTCGCGAGGCTTTGTGGAACAAAGGCATCGAGCCTTAGCATCCCGTCGAGCCGAAGTCGGAAAGTCCCATATCCCTACGACAGGGCACTCTATCGCCAGCGCCACAAGGTCGAGAACCTCTTCGCCAAGCTCAGAGACCGGCGGCGCATTGCAACCCGATACGACCGATGCGCGCATACCTTCTTCTCGGCGATCTGCATCGCCGCAACCGTCATCTTCTCGCTCTAATCAGAGCGTCCTGAGCCGAGGCTCTAAGCCTTGCCCAGATGCTTTGGCCAGAATTCCTGGTGGACTTCGGCGGCTTCGTCTTCGAGGTTCGTCGGGCCAACCACAGTGACGATGCGCGCGCCGGTCTGCAACACCGCCCGGCTCGGCACGTTCAACCCGATCCCAGCGATCTCGCCCAGCCGCGCTTCGGAGCACGCAAACACCATACGCCCGACGCCCGACCAGTAAATCGCCCCGGAGCACATCGCGCACGGCTCGGTGCTGGTGTAGAGCGTGCAGTCAGCGAGAAAAGCAGCGTCGTAGTGCTGCGCCGCTAGTTTAACCAGGTTCATCTCGGCGTGGTTCGTCATATCGTGGCCGGTGAAGACGCTGTTTTCGGCGCGCAGGATTACTTCGCCGTCCTTCACCAGCACCGAGCCAAACGGTTCGTCGCCGCGTTCCATTGCGGATTTCGAGAGCGCAATTGCCTCGCGTAAAAACGGCTCGTGGCTTTCCATCAGAGTCTCCCAAAAAGCTAGAGTGGGATGATTGTCTTGAATCGGAGGGATTTCCAAGGGCTGCAGATCAGATTCAGTTAGGCGATCTGCATCGCCGCAACCGTCATCTTCTGGCTATGCGCACGGCCGACTGTTTGATCTCGGCCTTCAACATAGGATGAAGGCTGTCGCGTGTGGTGATGATTGCGAGTACCTACCCCTTCAGCATCGCCGCCACTTCGGGCGCGAAATAGGTGAGGATCCCGTCGCAGCCGGCGCGCTTGAAGGCGAGGAGCGATTCCAGCATCGCCTTGTCGCCGTCGATCCAGCCATTGGCGGCAGCCGCCTTGATCATCGAATATTCGCCCGACACCTGATAGGCGAAGGTCGGCATCCGGAATTCGTCCTTCAGCCTGCGAATGATGTCGAGATAGGGCAGGCCGGGCTTGACCATCAGCATGTCGGCGCCCTCGGCGAGATCCTGCTCGGCCTCGCGCACGGCCTCGTCGGAATTGGCGTGATCGAGATAATAGGTCTTCTTGTCGCCCTTGAGCAGGCCGGCGGTGCCGACCGCCTCGCGATAGGGTCCGTAGAAGGCGGAGGCGAATTTCGTCGCGTAGGACATGATCGCCACATCCTGAAAACCATTGGCGTCGAGCGCATCGCGGATGGCGCCGATGCGGCCATCCATCATGTCGGAGGGCGCGATGATGTCGGCGCCGGCCGCCGCCTGGATGACGGCCGCCGCCGTCACCTGTTCCACCGTCTCATCGTTGACGATGATGCCGTCGCGCAAGATGCCGTCATGGCCGTGCGAGGTGAAGGGATCGAGCGCCGCGTCGGTGATGATGCCGATTTCGGGCACCGCGTGCTTGATGGCGCGCGTAGCGCGGTTGATGACGTTTTCCGGATCGAGGATGTGCGAGCCGGTCTGGTCGCGCAGGCCGAGCTCGACATTGGGGAAGGTTGCGATCGCCGGAATGCCGAGCTTTGCCGCGCGCTCGGCCTCCTTGACGGCAAGGTCGAGCGACAGGCGGAAGACGCCGGGCATGGCGGCGATCGGTTCGCGGATATTTTTCCCATCGACGACGAAGATCGGCCAGATCAGGTCGTCGACGGAGAGCCGGTTCTCCTGCACAAGGCGGCGCGACCAGTCGGCCTTGCGCATGCGGCGCAAACGGCGGCTGCCGGTGATCTCGTCGACGCTGCGCGCGCCGGCAGGCTTTGCTGGGGTGAATTTGTTCATCGCCAAAACTCCGGATCGGCGGCTTTTACCACGAGCCTCCGCCGCTGACCAATGCGACACGATTGTGCCAGGCTGGCATCGCCTGGATATCGGTATACCTAATCCGGCTGACCGTTGCCGGACAGGACCTGCACCGCACCCCGCATGGCGACGCGGAACGCCTCGTCGAAACTGACGCCGCGCACTTGCCAGTGATAGGTCTTGCCGCCCGTGGCAAGCCGCCAGTCGGCGATCCAGCCCAATTCTTTGTCGCTCCAGACGATGCTACCGGCAAGCGCCTGGTCGGCGCCGACCTGTTTGGCGGCCTTATCCAGAGCCGCCATGTCCGTCTCGTGCAGCGCCTTGTCGTCAAGCCCGGATTCGGAGAGGTGTGACGCCTCGGGAAATGCGATCCGCATCGCCAGCGGGTCGGCAGCATTCACGAATGATTCGCGCATCGGTGCGCCGCGCTCATCGTCTGCGGTCAGCGCGAAATGCCTGGCGCCTCGCTCCGTTGCCAGAAAGATCGCCAGCTGCGGCCGCTCGGCAAGCCACGGCCGGCTGCCGAGCGATGCCAGCACCGGGTCGATCACGGCGGGTTTGTAGAGGCAAGTAAGATCGTGCGGCCGGTCATGCGTGCCCTGTTCGTCGTGGATCGGAATGCCTTCCATCCGGTCGCGGTAGCGGAATTCGGCAACGAAGCTGCCAGCCTTGTCGCGCAGTGCCGCCATCTCAGGCTTTTTCGGCAGCCGCTGATCGCCGGAGACCCTGACCAGAACCGCATCCAGGCAAGCCTTAAAACCGATCTGGCGGTTCTGCTCGCCTTGGCCGGTCACGATGGTCCGCGCGCTATAAAGGTCGTCATTGGCGGATGCAGGATGGGCAGTCGCGCATACCATCAGGCCGATCGCCGCAAGGGCAAGACGCAAAAATCCAGGCATGGTTCAACGTCCGGTTGGAAAGCCCGTCATCAAGATAGTCAATTCTAGCATCGGGCGCCGGCGGCGACCAAGGCGGCAGGATTGCACCGTTGGCATTGACGCACCCATGCGCCACGCTTTAGCACTTCAGTCCCGGCGGCGCGGGGGAGGGATTCTATCGCGATGGATTTTGGCGGCGGCGACGAGATCCGCTTCGAACGATTGGGCAAGGCTGGCGTCGTCACGCTGACGCGGCCGCAGGCGCTCAATGCCGTCACCCATCGCATGGTCAAGGCGCTCGACAAGGCGCTGCGCGCCTGGGAGCGGGATCATGAAATCGATGTCGTCGTCGTCAAGGCCGAGGGCAGGGCGTTTTCGGCCGGCGGCGACATCCTCCACGTCTACGAGGCCGGCCGGGCGGGAAAGCCGCCGGTCGATTTCTTCGCCGACGAATACCGGCTGAACGCCCGCATCGCGCGGTTCAAGAAACCCTATGTCGCGCTGATCGACGGCATCGTCATGGGCGGCGGCGTCGGCATCTCGTTTCACGGCTCGCAGCGCGTGATGACCGAGAACGCTCAATTCGCCATGCCGGAAGTCGGCATCGGCTTTTTCCCAGATGTCGGCGCCAGTCATCTCCTGCCGGACCTTGGCCGCAGCTTCGGCATGTATCTGGCCCTGACCGGAAACCGCATCCGCTATGGCGATGCTTTGTGGTCGGGCCTGGCGACGCATACGATCAAGGCGGAGGATCAGGCCGGCTTTCTCGATCGGCTGGCGGCGAGCGGCGATCCGGAATCGGTGCTGCGCGGTTTCTTCGTCCCGGCGCGGCGCGAGACGGACAGGCCGACGCTGGAAGCGATCGCCCGCCATTTCGCGCAACCGTCGCTGGGTGACGTCATCGGTAGCCTGGAACGAGCTGCTCAAACCGATGCGTTCGCGGCCAAGACGCTGGCGACGATCCGCACCCGCTCGCCGACTAGCCTGCATGTCGCCTGGCGTGAGATCAGCGCCGGGCTGACGCTGTCGATGGACGAGTGCATGCGTATGGAGTTCCGTATCCTCAACCGCATGCTTGCCGGCCATGATTTCTACGAAGGCATTCGCGCCGCTATCATCGACAAGGGCTCGACACCGCTCTGGCGGCCGGCAGGCATCGATATGATCAGCGCTGCCGATGTCGACGCCTATTTCGCGCCGCTCGGCGAACGGGAACTCGAACTGTGAGCGACGCCACGTCGAGACGCGTCGTGCTCCAGCCCTCGACGATCGAGATCATCTTCGCCTGGTTCCAGCGCGTCGTATCCGGCTACTGCCTGTTGTTCGGGATTTTGTACTGGATCCGGCTGATCGGCTTCTACCCCGGCCCGTTGTGGCGCTTCGACCTGATGCCGGTGCATTGGCAGGTGGCGGCGGTGATGCTCGCCGTCTTCTTTCCCTTCGCTGCCGCCGGCCTGTGGATGCTGGCCTCCTGGGGGCCGGTGATCTGGGTGATCTGCGCGGTGACCGAGACCGTCATGTATGCCGGCTTTCCCGAGCTCTTCGGCCACCGCCTGCTGATCGTCGCCTCGCATGCGGCGGTGGCGCTGCTCTACATCGTCTTTCGCGTGGTGATCTGGATGCAGAAGCGTCAGACCCGGCAATAGAGCATCGGACCGATGCTCAACAAGAATAGCGCCGCGCGTCCCATTGGACGCCCAAATTTCCGCCCGGAACCATTGGCTAAATCTTTAGGTTAATCATCCTTGTTCGGGTGACCCTTCGTTAAGCCTCTTTCGAAACCTCTTACCGGTAAGCTCTTGTTAGCCCTAGCGTTTAAGTCGAATTTTATGAGTATTCGATAGTGTCGCGATCAAGGTGAAAAACAAAAAATCACCAGGCGACAAACGAGAGGCAAAGACAATGATCAATTCCCGTCCGGCGGCGAAGACCGCCAACGTATCCGATGACCGCCGCGAGGCGATCCGTTCGCTGTACATGGAATCGCTGCAGCTGGTGGAGCGCCTGCACCGCCGTCTGCTTGACGTGATCAAGGACGAATTCGACCGCAACGGCCGTTCCGACATCAACGCCATCCAGGCGCTGCTGCTCTTCAACATCGGCAATTCGGAGCTGACCGCCGGCGAGCTGCGCTCGCGCGGCTACTATCTCGGCTCGAACGTCTCCTACAATCTGAAGAAGCTGGTCGATCTCGGCTTCATCAACCACCAGCGCTCGCGCATCGATCGCCGTTCGGTGCGGGTCTCGCTGACGCCGAAGGGCAACGAGGTGGCGGAAGTCGTCGGCGGCCTCTACGAGCGCCATGTCGGCTCGATCGAGCAGGTCGGTGGCATCAACACGGAAGAATTCAAGCAGATGAACCGCGCCCTGCAGCGGCTGGATCGCTTCTGGAACGATACCATCGCTTATCGGATGTAAGGCATATCCGCCGCATGCAGGGGAAGCCGCGCCGAAGAAGCGCGGTCGGGTAGGGAGCTAAAGACCGGTGGCCGAAAAGCACCGGTCTTTCCGTTTCGTGAGGGCCAGCCGATCCAAATCACGGTCAGGGCCACGTTGCCGCCATATTCCCGGTGAAAGCGAGAATGCGGGTGATGTTAGCAGCGAAAGCCAAGCGTCTCCCTGAACGCGCGTCGCCCCCGGCGCGTTCTCACAACCGAAGGGGCCATGGTTGGCTAATTGTTAAGAACGCCAACTCTAGAGTGCGGGCGGGATCGCCCGGTGAAGAGAATTGTTACAAGACTGTCTGGAGCGTACATGAGAACCAGTCGCCGTTTCTTCCTTTCCGGAGCTTCCGCGTTGGCAGCGACGATGCTTGCCAGTGGCGCCAGCGCGCAGGACGTGATCGGGGATATCCTGAAATCCTCGGGCCGCGGCAACTGGGACGACCAGTTCGACGCCCGCGCCAGCCAGGGCGGCAAGGTGGCTTCGACGCTGCCGATCGTCAGCCCGCAGACCGTTTCCTTTACCGAGCAGGCGATAGCGCAGTATCAGAATATCGTCGCGCAGGGCGGCTGGGAGCCGGTCCCGGACACCAAGAAATTGCAGCTCGGCGTCATCGACCCCGACGTGGTGCCGTTGCGCAGGCGCTTGATGGTTTCGGGCGACCTGGCGCAGAGCGCCGGCCTGTCAGAGGCCTTCGATTCCTATGTCGATGCCGCGGTCAAGCGCTTCCAGGCGCGCCATGGCCTGCCTTCCGACGGGACCCTGGGCCAATATACCTATGCGGCGATGAATGTTTCGGCGCAGGTCCGGCTTGGCCAGTTGCAGACCAATCTGCAGCGGCTGCACGAGCGCGCCGGCACGCTGGGCAACCGTTATGTATTGGTCGACATCCCGGGCGCCCAGATCGAGGCGGTCGAGAACGACCGCGTCGTGCTGCGCCACACCGCCGTTGTCGGCAAGATCGACCGCCAGACGCCGATCGTCGATTCCAAGATCAACGAGATCATCGTCAATCCCTACTGGAACGCGCCGGTCTCGATCGTGCGCAAGGACATCATTCCGCTGATGCGGAAGGACCCCAACTATCTCAAGGACAGCAAGATCCGTCTGTTCGCACCGGATGGCAGCGAGGTCGATCCGCTGAACGTGGACTGGTCGACCGACGACGCCGAGAAATACCGCTTCCGCCAGGATCCGGGCGCCGGCAATGCAATGGCCTCTGTCAAGATCAATTTCCCGAGCCCGGATGGCGTCTATATGCACGACACGCCGCAGCAGAGCCTGTTCGGCAAGATGATGCGCTTCGATTCCTCGGGCTGCGTGCGCGTCCAGAACGTGCGCGATCTCGTCACCTGGATCCTGCGCGACACGCCAGGCTGGAACCGTCAGCATTTCGAGGCGGCGATCAAGAGCGGCGAGAACATCCCGGTGCAGGTCAACAATCCGGTGCCGGTCTATTTCCTCTACATCTCGGCCTGGTCGACGGGGCCTGGAGTCGTGCAGTTCCGCGACGACATCTACGGGCTCGATGGAGCCAACGAGCTGCAGATCACCTCTGCGCTCTAAGCGACTGATCTTTTTACTGAAAGGCCGCCGCTGAGGGCGGCCTTTTTGTATCCGGCTGGAGGGCGCGCTTTGCGCTGGGTCCGGAAAGCGCCGTTCGGTACAGGGCCATGCAAGTTGCCATCTTCATCCTGGTCGTGCTCGGCTTCGTCGCGGTTTCGGGCGCGCTGGTCCGGCTGGTGCAGGTGCCGTTGCCGGTGCTGCAGATTGCCATGGGTGCTGCACTCGCCTGGCCGGTGCGCGGCGTCCATATCGAGATCGATCCCGAGCTGTTCCTGCTGGTGTTCATCCCGCCGCTGCTGTTCAGCGATGCCGTCACTGCACCGAAGCGCGAGTTGCTGGCGCTGCGCGGCCCGATCCTCGACCTTGCCATCGGGCTCGTCTTCTTCACAATCGTCGGCTTCGGCTATGCCTTGCATTGGCTGGTGCCGAGCATCCCGCTGGTCGTCGCCTTCGCGCTCGCCGCGGTGCTGTCGCCGACCGACGCGGTAGCCGTCTCCTCGATCGTCGACCGGAACGTGGTTCCGGCGCGGCTGATGCACATTCTGGAAGGCGAGTCGCTGCTCAACGACGCGTCTGGCCTCGTCATGTTCCGCTTCGCCGTGGCGGCAGTGCTGACCGGCAGCTTTTCCTTCGCCGCCGCTTCGCTGAGTTTCCTCTACGCCGTTGCTGCCGGCATCCTGGCCGGTGTGGTGGCGGTGTTCGCCGCCGCCAAGGCGCTGCAATTGCTTAACCGCATCGGCGGTGTGCCGGCCGAGGCACAGGTGCTGGTGATGATCCTGATCCCCTTCATTGCCTATCTCGGCGCCGAGCATGCCGGTGCGTCCGGAATCCTGGCCGCCGTCACCGCCGGTGTGCTCACCAGTGGGTCCGGCATATTCCGCTATCTCGGGGTATCGGCGCGCATGCAGACCATATCGCTGTGGACGACGCTGTCCTTCGTCTTCAACGGTGCGCTGTTCATCCTGCTCGGCCTGCAGCTTCCCGACATCATCCGCCATGTGCCGCCTGAGCTGAGCAGCCGGCATTGGCTGATCGAGCCGATCCTGACAGTGCTGATCCTTACCCTATGCCTGATCGCGCTGCGCTTCCTGTGGATCTGGGTTGGTGACATCGCGGCCCGCCTTGCCGCGCGACTTGGCAAGCGCAAGGCCGAGACGTTCGGCCTGCGCGTGCGGCTCGCCGGCTCGGTGGCGGGCGTGCGCGGCGCCATCACGCTGGCCGGCATCCTGTCGCTGCCGCTCGCCATGCCGGACGGCTCGCCGTTTCCGGCGCGCGATGTGGTGATCTTCCTCGCCGCGGGCGTCATCATCTGTTCGCTTGTCATCGCCAGCCTTGCCTTGCCGAAGATAGCGCGCGGGCTGGTCGAGCCGGGCGAGCATCCCGGTGCTGCCGAGGAACGCCTGGCGCGTGTCGGCGCGGCCAAGGCGGCGATTGCCCGCATCGAGAGCATCGCGGGGACACAAGACGGGGACGAAGGCGAGGTGCCCGGTGCCCGGCTTGCCGCTGCCGACAGCATCGTCGCCGGTTATCGGCGTCGCATCGCCGCCTCCGACGAGGCCGATGAAGCCCGCACCGAGGCCCGCGAAGCCGGACGGCTCGAGCTCGAAATGAGGCTTGCCGGCATCGAGGCCGAGCGCGCGGCCGTGCGCGCCATGTTTCGCAGCCGTGAGATCAACGACCATACGATGCAGGCGCTGTTGACCGAGATCACGCTTACCGAAGCCTTGCTGAAGGGCCGTCAGGCGAGGAAATAGCCGGCTCTTCGCCTTGCTGCCGCAATCCGGCCAGCAAATTTCGCGCCTCAAACGTGGCGGGGCGGAAGCAACTGTGTTAATGGCGCGGCAGACCCCCCGGACGACAAGGATCTCAAGCATGGCAACAGCAGCGGCAGTGTCGAACAAATTCGAATCCTTCTTCGAAACCACGCTTGCCGATGCCGATCCGGAGATTTTCGGCGCGATCCGCAATGAACTTGGCCGCCAGCGCCACGAGATCGAGCTGATCGCATCGGAAAACATCGTCTCCCGCGCCGTGCTTGAAGCGCAAGGGTCGATCATGACCAACAAATACGCCGAGGGCTATCCGGGCAAGCGCTACTATGGCGGCTGCCAGTTCGTCGACGTGGCCGAGGAACTGGCCATCGAGCGCGCCAAAAAACTCTTCGGCTGCAACTTCGCCAACGTCCAGCCGAATTCCGGCAGCCAGATGAACCAGGCGGTGTTCCTGGCGCTGCTGCAGCCCGGCGACACCTTCATGGGCCTCGATCTGAACTCTGGCGGGCATCTGACCCATGGATCGCCGGTCAACATGAGCGGCAAATGGTTCAAGGTCGTTTCCTACGGCGTGCGCAGGGACGATCACCTGCTCGACATGGATGCGATCGAGAAGACCGCGCAGGAGACCAAGCCGAAGCTGATCCTGGCCGGCGGCACCGCCTATTCGCGGGTCTGGGACTGGAAGCGCTTTCGCGAGATCGCCGACTCGATCGGCGCTTACCTGATGGTCGACATGGCGCATATCGCCGGCCTGGTCGCCGGTGGCGTGCATCCGTCGCCGCTGCCATATGCCCATGTGGTGACCACCACCACGCACAAGTCGTTGCGCGGCCCGCGCGGCGGCATGATCCTGTGCAATGATGAGGACATCGCCAAGAAGATGAATTCGGCCGTGTTTCCGGGTCTGCAGGGTGGCCCGCTGATGCATGTCATCGCCGCCAAGGCGGTGGCCTTCGGCGAAGCGCTGAAGCCAAGCTTCAAACTCTATGCCGAGAGCGTCGCCGCCAATGCCAAGGCGCTGGCCTCCAGCCTGCAGGAAACCGGTCTCGACATCGTTTCCGGCGGCACCGACAATCATCTGATGCTGGTCGACCTGCGTCCCAAGAACGCCACCGGCAAGCGTGCCGAGGCAGCGCTTGGCCGCGCCAACATCACCTGCAACAAGAACGGCATTCCTTTCGATCCCGAAAAGCCGTTTGTCACCTCGGGTGTGCGGCTCGGCACGCCGGCCGGCACGACGCGCGGTTTCGGCCAGGCCGAGTTCCGCGAGATCGGCAAGCTGATCGCCGAGGTGCTGGACGGGCTCAAGGCCGCAAATTCCGACGAGGGCAATGCGGCCGTCGAGGCCGCGGTGAAGGCGAAGGTGGCCGCGTTGACGGACCGCTTTCCGCTCTATCCATATCTCGGCTGAGCCCACACAAACTGTCATCCCTTATCGGCCGTAGGAGAAGCACCGTTCCAGCGGGGACGGAGTCCGGACAGGAGCCCTGACGATGATGCAGATTTTCCGTGTCGCTGGTTTTGGCGTGTTGGCGACATTGACCACCTTGCCGCTGTCCGCCGCCTTGGCACAGTCCGCGCCCACCCCGGCCGCACCTACGACAGAAACCTTCGGCAAATGGTCCACCACCGTGGACGAGATCGATACCAGTGAGGATCTGCGCAAAACCTGCGTCGCCTCGACCGCCTTTCTCGACGCGAGCGGTACCAGCGGCACCCTCACACTCGCCATCTCGAACGGTGATGCACTGCCGCCCGATGGCTATCCGACCCTTGTCGTCGCCATGAAAAACAAGGACTTGCCGACTGGCGAGAACATTCCGGCGGTGTTCGGCGACAGCAACGGCAAGGTCAAGGCGACCGTCAATGCCCTTGCCGGCGGGAAGTGGATGTTGAACAACAAGACCGAGGTCAGTCTGGCGCTGCTGCGGGCCATGCGCCGCGCCAGCTCACTCGATGTCACCTTCGGCGACACGCCAGTCGCGACTGTATCGATGGACGGCTTCACCAAGGCCTATCGCAGCCTCGGCGTATCCTGTGGATTCCCGACCGGCGATGTCGCGCCGTAATCGGCCGGCGTTGCCGTCTGGCATGATGCTGGCAATTTTCCTCGCGCCTCGCTATCTCTGAGGCGCGAGAGGCCATCCCCGGTGCTTTGCCATCCCGACAAAAACCTCTAAGCCTTTCGCTCCACGAGAATCGCGAACATAAGGCTCTCCATGCGCTGTCCCTACTGCCAGTCCGAAGATACGCAGGTGAAGGATTCGCGCCCCGCCGAAGATGGCGCGGCGATCCGCAGGCGGCGCGTCTGCCCCGATTGCGGCGGTCGCTTCACCACCTTCGAGCGCGTGCAGTTGCGCGACCTCGTGGTGGTGAAGAAGTCCGGACGTAAGGTGCCGTTCGACCGCGACAAGCTGCTGCGCTCGGTCGAGATCGCGGTGCGCAAGCGCAATGTCGATCCCGAGCGCATCGACCGCGCGGTGACCGGCATCGTGCGCCAGCTCGAAAGCTCGGGTGAGACTGAAGTCGCCTCGGGCGAGGTCGGCCGCCTGGTCATGGAAGCGTTGAAGTCGCTCGACGACGTCGCCTATGTGCGTTTCGCCTCGGTCTATCGCAATTTCCGCGAGGCCAAGGATTTCCACGATGTGCTGGGCGAACTGAAGGGTGACGAGCTCAAGGGTGACGAGCTCAAGGAAGAGGACGCCGGCTGAGCATGGCAAGGCCCGGGCGCAGTCAAGCCGAACAAGAGGTTCTTGATCGCCGCTTCATGGCGGCGGCACTCAGGCTGTCGCGGAAAAACGCCGGGCGGACCTCGACCAACCCTTCGGTCGGCACGCTGATCGTGCGCGACGACGGCACCGGGCCGATGATCGTCGGCACCGGTGTCACTGCTGTCGGTGGCCGGCCGCATGCCGAAACGGAAGCTCTGGCCGAGGCCGGCGAGCTGGCCCGCGGTGCCACCGCCTATGTCACCCTGGAGCCCTGCGCCCACCATGGCCGCACGCCGCCTTGCGCCAATGCGCTGCTCAATGCCGGAGTCACGCGGGTGGTTGGGGCTGCGAGCGACCCCGATCCACGCGTGTCCGGCAATGGCTATGCGATCCTGCGTGCCACCGGTGTCGAAGTGGTCGAAAAGGTGCTGGTGGCAGAAGCCGCCGAGCAAATGGCCGGCTATCTCACTCGATCTCTCAAGAAGCGTCCGGAAGTGATTCTGAAACTTGCACTTTCCAGCGACGGCAAGATCGGCATGGAAGGCGAGGGGCAGGTCTCGATCACCGGCGACATCGCTCGGCGCGAAGTCTATCTGATGCGGGCCGAAGCCGACGGCATACTGATCGGCATCGGCACGGCGCTGGAGGACGATCCGGCGCTGACGGTGCGGTTGCCGGGGCTGGAAAACCGTTCGCCGGCGCGCATCGTGCTCGATCGCCAGATCAGGCTGCCGGAGACGTCGAAACTGGTAGCCGGCGTCGACCGGGTTCCGCTCTATGTCGCCGCCTGTGCTGAAGCCGATCCGCACCGGCGGGCCGCGCTCGAACGCGTCGGCGTGCGCTTCATCGGCACTGAGACGTATGAAGGCGATATTGCGCTGCCGGAGCTGCTCGAGGACCTGGCCGCGCTCGGCATGGCGAGCGTGCTGGTCGAGGGCGGCGCCAAGGTGGCCAGGGCCTTCCTCGCCGAAGGGCTGGTCGACCGCATCGTGCTGTTCCAGGGGCCGGAGCCGATTGGCAAGGGCGGCATTGCATCGCCCATCGACGCCAGCCATATCCCGGCAGGATTTCGCAAATTGCGCGACATGCGTTTCGGCGAAGACAGTTACGCCGAGTGGATAAGGGATTTCTGATGTTTACCGGGATTGTCACCGATGTCGGCACCGTCGCTGCCGTCAAGCCACTGAGGGAAGGGGTCGGCTTGCGTATAGACACCGCTTATGACCCTGAGACGATCGCTATCGGCGCTTCGATTTCTTGCGGCGGCGTCTGCCTGACTGTGACGGCGCTGCCGGAAAGCGGCGCCAATGCACGCTGGTTCGAGGCCGAGGCGTGGGAAGAGGCGCTCAGGCTGACGACAATGGCGGACTGGAAATCCGGCACGAGGATCAATCTGGAGCGGGCGCTGAAAATCGGCGACGAGCTCGGTGGCCACATTGTATCAGGCCATGTCGACGGCATGGCCGAGATAGTGGGGCGCAAGGAGGAAGGCGACGCCGTGCGCTTCACGCTGGACGCGCCGCGCGACCTGGCCAAATTCATCGCGCCCAAGGGCTCCGTCGCGCTCGACGGCACCTCGCTCACCGTCAACAAGGTCGAGGGCACCCGCTTCGACGTGCTGCTGATCCATCACTCGCTGACGGTGACAACCTGGGGCGAACGCCAGGTCGGTGACCGAGTCAACTTAGAGATCGACACCATGGCCCGCTATGCGGCGCGGCTAGTGGAGGCGGCGAAAGAGGGGCTTTAGAAATTTCTTCGCAACCCCGAGCGATAGCGGTAGACAGTCGTCAGGAGAACGGAACGGCTATGACTTCGCTTGAATGCCGACCTTTGCAGCTATCTGATCGGGACCGCCAGGTTTTCGTGGATGCTCTTCTCAAGCCGCAGCCGGTCAACGATCGTTTGCGCGACACGGTGCGCAGATATCGGCGGGCTACTTGCTCTCGGGAGGCGGGCTCTGAATTTGTCGGGCCGAAAGACTTGCCTCCGGCACGGCAGGAATAGCCGAGCGCCTAGCAACATTCCAACATCTTCGCTTGCGATCAAACCGGCTTCGGCCTAAGTCACCGGCGATCCCGGAGACATCTATGGCTGGCACATCCCAACACGGCAAAGCGTTCATTCGCCCGAAGAAGAAGGCCCACCTTCTTGTCATCGAGGCGCGCTTCCATGACGATCTTGCCGACGCGCTGCTCGAAGGCGCGACAACCGCGCTCGATGAAGCGGGCGCGACATACGATGTCGTCACCGTTCCGGGCTCGCTCGAGATTCCCGCGGTGATTTCTTTCGCGCTCGACGGCGCCGCCGAAGGCGGGCCAAGCTATGACGGTTTTGTCGCCCTCGGCACCATCGTGCGTGGTGATACCTATCATTTCGACATCGTCGCCAATGAATCGAGCCGAGCCCTGATGGACCTGTCCGTGCAGGAAGCGGTCTGCATCGGCAACGGCATCCTGACCACAGAAAACGACGAGCAGGCCTGGACGCGGGCCAAACGCTCGGAAGGCGACAAGGGCGGCTTTGCCGCGCGTGCGGCGCTGACTATGATTGCCCTCAAGCAACAGTTGGGAGAGCGATCGTGAGCGAACCCGCATCACCCGGCCAGCCCGCGGCACGCCACGCTAACAAGCGCGGTGCTGCCCGTCTAGCCGCCGTGCAGGCGCTCTACCAGATGGATGTGGCCGGCAGCGGCGTCTTCGAGATCACCGCCGAATACGAGGCGTTCAGGCTCGGCAAGGAAGTCGACGGCGCCCTCTATCGCGAGGCGGACGCACAATGGTTTCGCGCCATCCTCGCCGGCGTCGTCGAGAACCAGAAAACCATCGATCCGATCATCCGCCAGGCGCTGACCGAGGACTGGCCATTGTCCAGGCTCGATTCGACGCTGCGCGCCATATTGCGCGCCGGCGTCTACGAGCTGATGAAGCGAGAGGACGTGCCGGTGGCTGTCATCGTTTCGGAATATGTCGATATCGCCAAGGCGTTTTACGAAGAAGACGAGCCGAAGCTGGTCAACGCGGTGCTCGATCGCGTGTCGCGTCGGGTGCGCGGCGAGGGGCGTGGCAAGGACGCTTCATGACGGCCATTGCTATCGCCGAGGCTGGTAGGGAAGCGCGTCGAACCGCGTTCATCCTTGCGGCCTCGCAGGCCATCATCGGCTCGGCCGCGCCTATCGCCATTTCCCTGGGTGCGCTGGCCGGACAACATCTGCTCGATGCGGACAAGTCGCTGGCGACGGCGCCGGTCACGGGCTTCAATGTCGGCGTGGCGCTCGGTTCCCTGCCGGCGGCAGCCATCATCCGCTGGCTCGGCCAGCGCGACGGTTTCATGGCCGGCACGATTATCACTGCGCTGGGTGGACTGGTCGCCACACTGGCGCTGTTCCACCCCAACTTCTGGCTGTTCGCCTTCGGACTGGCTGTGATCGGGGTGGGCGGTGCCTTCGTCCAGCAGTTCCGTTTCGCTGCCGCCGACAATGCGACGCCGGAGTTCAAGGCGCGCGCTATCTCCTTCGTGCTGGCCGGCGGCGTCGTCACCGCCATACTCGGGCCGCAGATCGTCATCTTCACCCGCGATCTGTTCTCGCCGGTGATGTTTGCCGGCTCGTTTGCATCCATCCTGGTGTTGGCCGCGGTCGGCGCCGCCATTCTCTCTTTGCTGCGCATTCCGGCCAAGGCAACTGGCAAAGTGGAGATCGCCGACAGCGACGCGCGGCCGCTTTCCGAGATCGTCACCAGGCCGCGTTTCGTTGCGGCGCTGTTTTGTGCCGTCGGCAGCTACGCACTGATGAGCTTCGTCATGACCGGCGCGCCGCTGGCCATGGTCGGCTGCGGCCTGTCGACGGACGATGCCACGCTCGGTATTTCCTGGCATGTCATGGCGATGTTTGCGCCGAGCTTCTTCACCGGGTCGCTGATCCACCGCTTCGGCGCCGAGCGGATCGTGGCGGCCGGACTGGTGTTGCTAATCGGCTGCGCCGTGGTGGCGCTGTCGGGCTTGGCGCTGTGGCAGTTCTGGACGGCGCTGATCCTGCTCGGCCTCGGCTGGAATTTCGGCTTCATCGGCGCCACCGCCATGGTGGCCGACAGCTATCGGCCGTCCGAGAAAGGCAAGGTCCAGGGTTTTCACGACTTCGTCCTGTTCGGCTCCGTCGCCTTTGCTTCGCTGATGTCGGGTGCGGTCTACAATGCCTGGGGCTGGGAAATGCTCAACTGGATCATCTTCCCTGTCGTCGTGCTGTGCTTCGTGGCTCTGGGCGCATTGAAGATGACGAGCGCGCGGCAGACCAGCGCATGACCCCGAACCGAAGGTTCGGAAAGGATCATGCGCAAAATCAAAAGTGCTACAGCGTCCTTGCGCGTCCAAACGGACGCGCGGCGCTGTAGTGACATGACGCTGTCGGGACGAGGCAGCAGCGGATTCACCCGCATCCGAACAAAATTATTGCGCCCATCCCCCCTCTTATGAAACCGTGTACCCCGACGAGGCATTGAAGCCATGCTCATATGCGGCAGCCGTAATCCGGTTCTCAGCAAGGGATTTGTGAAATGTTTTCAGTCAAGGTTCTGGCCGGCGCGGCACTGGCGCTCGGCATCACCGCGGCCTCGGCGAGCGCTCAAGTGGTCGTGTCGTCGAAGATCGACACCGAAGGCGGCGTGCTCGGCAACATCATCCAGCTGGTGCTGAACGCCAACAACATCCAGACCACCGATCGCATCCAGCTCGGCGGCACCCCTGTGGTGCGCAAGGCGATCACCGCCGGCGAGATCGACATCTATCCGGAATACACCGGCAACGCCGCCTTCTTCTTCGAAAAGGCCGACGATCCCGTGTGGAAGGATGCGGCGAAAGCCTATGAGACGGCCAAGAAGCTCGACTACGATGCCAACAAGATCGTCTGGCTGTCGCCGTCGCCGGCCAACAACACCTGGGCGATCGCATTGCGCAAGGATGTCTCCGAGACCAACAAGCTGGCGACGCTGTCCGACTTCGGCAAATATGTCTCCGGCGGCGGCCAGGTGGTGCTGGCGGCCTCGGCCGAGTTCGTCAATTCGGCCGCCGCGCTGCCGGCCTTCCAGACCACTTATGGCTTCACCCTGAAGCCGGACCAGCTGATCACGCTGTCTGGCGGCGATACGGCGGCGACCATCGCCGCTGCGGCGAACCAGACCAACGGCGCCAACGCCGCCATGGTCTACGGCACCGATGGCGGCATCGCGCCGTCCGGCCTGGTCGTGCTCGAAGACGATAAGGGCGTGCAGCCGGTCTACCAGCCGGCGCCGATCATCCGCGAGGCGGTGCTGAAGGAGCATCCTGAGATCGAGACGCTGCTGAAGCCGGTCTTCGCCAAGCTCGATCTCGTCACCCTGCAGGAACTGAACGGCCGCGTGCAGGTCGGCGGCGAGCCGGCCAAGGGCGTCGCCGAAGATTTTTTGAAGAAGAACGGGTTTCTGAAGTAGTCAGCCGTTTGGAAAATGACGCCGGTGCGAGGCGCCCCCCTCTGGCCTGCCGGCCATCTCCCCCACACGGGGGGAGATTGGATGCACGCTCGGCTTTCGCCAATCGCCAACGGGGAAGATGGATCGGCGGCAATGAAGCTGCCGATCTCCCCCCAAGTGGGGGAGATGTCCGGCAGGACAGAGGGGGGCGCGACGGAGCACGACGGTCCTGACGTCAGGTCCTCAAGTCGCCGCCATCGCATAGGTACGTCATGACCATCCGCTTCGACAAGCTCGGCGTGGTCATCGCCGTGATCGTTGCCTATGCTGCTTTCGCGGCGCCCTTCGCCACCTTCCGCGCCAACCGCATCGTGCCAGGCGAGGCACGCTCGATCCTCGACGCTCTGCCTGCGGTGACAGGCCCGCTGCTGCTGGCAATCGTGCTTATCGCGGCGCTCATCGCGCTGTTGAAGACACCGCTGATCCTGCGCCTTGCCGCAAGTGTGGCCGCGCTTGCAGCACTGGCGCTGCTGATCGGGGTCGCCGGCAGCTTCCTGACGCTTGAGGGCAACACCTTTGCCCGCATCTCGCCGGCCTCGGGTTTCTGGCTGCTCATCTTCGCCTTTACGCTTTTGCTCGCCGATGTGCTGACAAGGCTGAACCTGTCGCCAGGGGCGCGGATCGGCGTGCTCGTCGTCGCGACAGCGGCGATCGGCCTGCTGCTGGTCTCGGGAAGCTGGAACAGCCTGTCGATCCTCAAGGAATATGCCAACCGTGCCGACAGTTTCTGGGCGGAAGGCTCCAAGCATGTGACGCTGGCGCTGGGGTCGCTGGCGGCGGCGGTGATCGCAGGCCTGCCGCTCGGCATTCTCTGCCACCGCGTCGAGCAATTGCGGGCCGGCGTGCTCAACGTGCTGAACATCATCCAGACCATTCCCTCGATCGCGCTGTTCGGCCTGCTGATCGCGCCGCTCGGCTGGGTCGCGACGCATGTGCCCGGCGCTGCCTCCCTCGGCATTCGCGGCATCGGCACCGCGCCCGCCTTCGTCGCCCTGTTCCTCTATTCGCTGCTGCCGGTGGTGGCCAACACCGTGGTCGGTCTTGCCGGCGTGCCGCGCGCCGCCAACGACGCCGCGCGCGGCATGGGCATGACCGAGCGCCAGCGCCTGTTCGGCGTCGAATTTCCGCTGGCTTTCCCGGTGATCCTCACCGGCATCCGCATCGTGCTGGTCCAGAACATCGGCCTTGCCACCATTGCCGCGCTGATCGGCGGCGGCGGCTTTGGCGTGTTCGTGTTCCAGGGCGTTGGCCAGACGGCGATGGACCTGGTGCTGCTCGGCGCCATACCGACGGTGGCGCTCGCCTTTGCCGCCGCCATCATCCTCGACGCGGTGATCGAGATGACCTCCACCAAGAGACGCGAGGCACAACCGGCATGATCGAGATCGAAGGCATTACCAAGCGCTATGATGCGACAACGGTGGTCGACGACGTGTCGATGGTGATCGAGCCGCGCACCATCGCCGTCATCGTCGGCACTTCCGGTTCCGGCAAGACGACGCTGCTTCGCATGATCAACCGGCTGGTCGAGCCGACCGCGGGCGTGATCAAGCTCGACGGCGCCGACAACCGCTCGCTGCCCGGCTATGAGCTGCGCCGCAGCATCGGCTACGCCATCCAGGGCCACGGGCTGTTTCCGCATCGCACGGTGGCGCAGAACATCGCCACCGTGCCGGTGCTGCTCGGCTGGGACAAGGCCCGCATCAAGGCCCGTGTCGACGAGTTGATGACGCTCTACCAGCTCGATCCCCAGGCGTTCGGGCCACGTTATCCGCACGAACTCTCCGGCGGCCAGCAGCAGCGCGTCGGCGTCGCCCGCGCGCTTGCCGCGGAGCCGAACGTGCTGTTGATGGACGAGCCGTTCGGCGCGCTCGACCCTATCATCCGCAACAAGGCGCAGGAGGATCTTCTGGCGATCCAGAAGCGCTTCGGCACCACCATCATCCTCGTCACCCATGACATGGAAGAGGCGGTTCATATGGGCGACAAGATCGCGGTGATGGATGCCGGCAAGCTGGTGCAATATGCCAAGCCCGCCGAGATCCTGGCGAAGCCGGCCAGCGCTTTCGTCGAGAGCCTGGTCGGCGCCAGCGAAAAACCGTTCAGGCTGCTGTCGCTCGGCCGCGTGCGCGACGCCGTCGAGAAGGGCAGCGCAGAGGGCGATGCGATCCCCGGCGACGCCAGCCAGCGCGATGCGCTGGCTGAGCTCCTCTGGTCGGGCCGCCCGGCGCTGCCGGTGAAAGGCGCCGACGGCAAGCCGCTCGGCCGCGTGACGGTGGACGGGCTGGTGAAGCGCGCGGCGAGGCCGGCATGAAAGAGGCTGGCTTAAAAGCTTGGCTTCCGTCGCTGCTCAGGCTTGTCCTGGTGGTGTTGCTCATTGCCTTCGTGACCAATCCCGATTGGTTCGAACCGCTGCTGAAGCCGCTTACCGAGAACAACGCGCCAGTGATTTACAACCAGGGAAGCCTGCTGTCGCTGACGCTGCTGCATCTGAGGACCGTGCTGATCGCCACCGTGGCCGCGACCATCGTTGCTGTGGCGCTCGCCATCCTGGTCACCAGGCCAGCCGGCGTCGAGTTCCTGCCGCTGTCGCGCAGCCTGGTCAATATCGGCCAGACCTTTCCGCCGGTGGCGGTGCTGGCGCTTGCCGTGCCGGCCGTCGGCTTCGGCGAGAAGCCGACGCTGATCGCGCTGTTTCTCTACGGCCTGCTGCCGATCTTCGAGAACGCGCTGACCGGGCTGACGACGCTGCCTGTCAACGTGGTCGAGGCGGCGCGCGGCGCCGGCATGACCGGCTGGCAAAGGCTGGTCAAGGTCGAGCTGCCGCTCAGCGCGCCGATCATTCTCGGCGGTATCCGGCTGTCGGTGGTCATCAGCCTCGCCACCGCGACGATCGGCTCGACCGTGGCGGCCAGGACACTGGGCGAGGTGATCATCGCCGGTCTGTTGTCGAACAACCTCGCCTTTATCCTGCAGGGCGGCCTGATCGTCGCAGCCCTTGCTGTGCTGATCTATGACGGGCTGTCGGCGATCGAGCGCTACACCGCGCGCCGCATGGGGCGAGAGACAGCGTAGCACCTCGGGCGAGGGTCGTTCGCTTCAGTGTCCGCCCGAACGCGCCGGGTGATCGAGCGTCACTTCGAGCGTGGTGCCCGTCTCGCCCGCAATCCAGCGGCGGCGGACGATGGCGAAATCATACTGTCCAGCGTCTGGAACGGCCAGCAAAAGGCTTTCATGTTCTACATGACCATGCTGGCGGTGCTGATCTTCGCGTCCAGCCGGACGGCGACCTGCGCAAAGACTGACGCCCGCCAGCCGATTTCAATCGATCTAATCGGGCGGCGGCGCCGACGGGCGTGTCGCCGCCCATAGCTTTTGGGCGAAAGCCGGGCAAAAAACGAACAATATCTTGACGTTCACTGCCCTGTTTCGCATAAGCCGGTGCGAAGGGAGCGGATTCCGCGCGCGGAATCCGCTCCCTGTCTCAACGGCCCAGGGAGGGGTTCTTTTGGGTCATCAATCGAGGAAAATCCGGCAATGACCATAATTTCAGCTGTCATCGCCTGCGGTCTGCTTTCAGTCCTTTACGCCATCTGGGCGACACGTTCGGTCCTCGCGGCCGATCAGGGCAATGCACGCATGCAGGAAATTTCCGCGGCCATCCGCGAAGGCGCCCAGGCCTATCTGGCGCGCCAGTACACCACCATCGCCATCGTCGGTGTCGTGGTCCTGCTGCTCGCCTGGTGGCTGCTTTCGATCACCGCCGCCATCGGCTTCCTGATCGGCGCCGTTTTGTCGGGCGCCGCTGGCTTCATCGGCATGCACGTCTCGGTGCGCGCCAATGTGCGCACCGCGCAGGCGGCTTCCAACAGCCTCGCTGCCGGCCTCGAGATCGCCTTCAAGTCGGGCGCCATCACCGGCATGCTGGTCGCGGGCCTAGCGCTGCTCGGCGTCTCGATCTACTACCTGATCCTCACCCACTTCATGGGCCTTCAGCCCAACGACCGTGTCGTCATCGACTCGCTGGTTTCGCTCGGCTTCGGCGCCTCGCTGATCTCGATCTTCGCCCGTCTCGGCGGCGGCATCTTCACCAAGGGCGCCGACGTCGGCGGCGATCTCGTCGGCAAAGTCGAAGCCGGCATTCCCGAAGACGATCCGCGCAATCCGGCCACCATCGCCGACAACGTCGGCGATAATGTCGGCGACTGCGCCGGCATGGCCGCCGACCTGTTCGAGACCTATGCGGTGACGGTGGTCGCCACCATGGTACTCGCCGCAATCTTCTTCGGCGGCACCGCCGTACTCGGCGCCACGATGCTCTATCCGCTGGCCATCTGCGGCGCCTGCATCCTGACTTCCATCGTCGGCACTTTCTTCGTCAAGCTCGGCTCCAACGGCTCGATCATGGGCGCGCTCTACAAGGGCCTGATCGTCACCGGCCTGCTGTCCATTATCGGCCTCGGCGTCGCCACCTCGGTAACACTGGGCTGGGGCGAGATCGGCACGGTCGCCGGCATGGCCATCACCGGCAGGAACCTGTTCATCTGCGGCCTGATCGGCCTTCTGGTGACCGGCCTCATCGTGGTGATCACCGAATACTACACCGGCACCGACAAGCGCCCGGTGAACTCCATTGCCCAGGCTTCGGTCACCGGTCACGGCACCAACGTCATCCAGGGCCTTGCGGTCTCGCTGGAATCGACGGCGCTTCCGGCGATCGTCATCGTCGGCGGCATCATATCGACCTACCAGCTCGCCGGCCTCTACGGCACGGCGATCGCGGTCACCACGATGCTCGGCCTCGCCGGCATGATCGTCGCGCTCGACGCCTTCGGCCCGGTCACCGACAATGCCGGCGGCATTGCCGAGATGGCCGGCTTGCCCAAGGAAGTGCGCCAATCCACCGATGCGCTCGACGCTGTCGGCAACACCACCAAGGCGGTGACCAAGGGGTACGCCATCGGTTCGGCCGGTCTCGGCGCGCTGGTGCTGTTCGCGGCCTACTCTAATGACCTGAAGTTCTTTGCCGCCAATGGCGACAAATATCCTTACTTCCAGGGCATGGGTGAAGTCTCCTTCGACCTCTCCAACCCTTACGTCGTCGCCGGCCTGATCTTCGGCGGCCTAATCCCCTATCTGTTCGGCGGCATCGCCATGACGGCGGTCGGCCGCGCGGCAGGCGCCATCGTCGAGGAGGTGCGCAAGCAGTTCCGCGAGGATCCGGGCATCATGGCCGGCACGTCGAAGCCGAACTATGCGCGTGCGGTCGACCTTCTGACCAAGGCGGCGATCCGGGAAATGATCATTCCGTCGCTGCTGCCGGTGCTCGCGCCGCTGGTCGTCTATTTCGGCGTGCTGCTGATCTCGGGCTCGAAGGCGTCCGCCTTTGCAGCGCTCGGCGCCTCGCTGCTCGGCGTCATCGTCAACGGGCTGTTCGTCGCCATCTCGATGACCTCTGGCGGCGGCGCCTGGGACAATGCGAAAAAATCGTTCGAGGACGGCTTCACCGACAAGAACGGCGTCAAGCATCTCAAGGGCTCCGAGGCGCACAAGGCCTCGGTGACCGGCGATACGGTCGGCGATCCTTACAAGGACACCGCCGGCCCGGCGGTCAACCCGGCGATCAAGATCACCAACATCGTCGCCCTGCTGCTGCTGGCGGTGCTCGCGCACGGCTGAGGCCGCTCAGAGCAATTCCAGGAAAAGTGTGAAGCGGTTTTCCGTCCGGAATTGCGCAAAAACAAAGAGATAGAGCGGTTCGGCGTTTCCGTGAAACGATGAACCGCTCTAGCCCCAGGGCCGAAATCCAGACCGAACCCGCGGGAGCGATCCCGCGGGTTTTTCATTTTTGAATGTTTCGCGTGGCCTGCGACAATGGCTGCTGCCTCAAAACGAAAACCCGCAGGATCGCTCCCGCGGGTTTTCTGTCGCCTGAGATGTTGCTGCTTCCAAGGAAGCAAAAGAGAGGAAGAAAGGCCGAAAGGAATCAGCCGCCGGGCATGCCGCCGCTACCGCCGGGTAGGCCGGGCGCCAGCTTGCTGGCGCCGTTGATGATCTGGCTGAGGAAGTTCTGATCCTTGCCGCCGGTCGGCGTGGTCCGCGAGATGAAGTCGAACACCTTGCCGTCCTTCAAGCCGTAATTGGCGATCTGGGTAACGCGCCCGTCCTCGCCGAAATAGACGGCCAGCACCTTCTGGTCGACCAGCCTCGGCTTGTCGAAGGCGACGTAACGCTTGCGCGTCTGTGAGATGTAGTAGAAGGCCTCGTTGTCGAAAGTCGCCTTCGTCGATGGCGTGCCGAGCGCCAGAAGCACCTGTTCGCGGCTTGAGCCGACCGGCACCAGGTCGATCGCCTGCTGGTCGATGACGTAGCCCTGCGTCAGCGTCTCGCTCGGATTGAGATCACCGATCATCTTCGACGAGTTGCAGGCGGAAAGCGCCGAAGCGAGCACCAGCAGCGAGATTGCGCCGGCGGACCTGGACAAAGCGGGCCTGGGCAGAAAAGTCGACTTGAATTTCAGCGCGCGCAACTACAACTCCATTAGCTGGCCGCAACTTGCGCTGGGCCGCAAAACCGGTAAACCAGCTTGCTCGCCGATGCAACAAGGCCAATTCAACAAACGGTCCCCGGGAGACCACCCTCAATGTTCCAGCGCCTTTTTGGTCGCGAACGTCACGCCAACCGCGCTATCACCGAGGCGCTTTACGCACAAATCGTGGCAGCGGCGCGGCAAACCGTGTTTTATTCCGACTGGAATGTACCGGACACGCCGCTTGGCCGCTTCGAGATGCTGTCGCTGCACATGTTCCTGTTTCAGCACCGGCTGCGCGGCGAGGGCGGCGTTGCCGGGGAGGTCGCGCAGGTGCTGATCGACGAGTTCTTCATGGATGTCGAGCATTCGCTGCGGGAACTGGGCGTCGGCGACGTCGGTGTGCCGAAGCGCATGAAGAAACTGGCGAAGATGTTCTACGGCCGCACCGCCGCTTATGACGATGCGCTGGAGCGAAATGACCACGACGCACTTTCTATTGCCCTTGCCCGCAATGTCAGGCCCGATGCCGGCGCCTGGCCGCAAGCAACGGATCTGGCCGGCTACGTCGCCGATGTCTCCAGGCGACTCGCGGAACAGCCGACCGAATCGATTGTTTCCGGCACGGTGGCATTCCCCGTCCCCAAGACTATCTAAGGAAAAGATGAAACACGCCGATTCCCAGAGCCCTGTGTCCTTCCTGGCCAATGTCGCCCGGCTGCCGCAAAAGGGGCTGCCGGTGGTGATCGAGGCCGACGCCGCGCAACGCGCCGCGCTGGCGGGCGAGCACGAGCTGCTCTCGGTCGAGAACTACCGCGCCGAACTCCTAGTGACGCCATGGAAGCGCAACGGCGTCAAGGTTAGCGGCCGCGTCGAGGCCGACATCACCCAGGCCTGCATCGTCACCCTCGACCCGGTCGCGGCGCATATCGACGAGGCGGTCGACGGGTTGTTTCTGCCGGAGCAGTCCAAGCTCGGGCGGCAGGGTTTCGAGGGCGGCGGCGAGATACTGCTCGATGCCGAAGGGCCGGACAGCCCGGAGACGTTTTCCGGCAATACGATTGATGTCGGGGCGCTTGCCGAGCAGTTCTTTGGACTGGCGATCGATCCCTATCCGCGCAAGCAAGGCGTTTCGATGGAGGCTGCCGACGATGCCGGGACTGAGGAAAGCGAATTCCAGCAAAAGCTGCGTTCCCTGCTGGGAAAATCCTGAAAAGCCGACCCAATCGGAGAAAGCCGGTTGTGCGGCAGCCCAAAAACGCTATTTTCGCCGAACCTTCGCGAGCCCCAAACCGTTGCCAGCGCCAGGCGCTCGCTCAAGCAAACTGTGAGATGAATACCGCGTGATCAGGATTTCCATCGATGCCATGGGCGGCGATCACGGACCAAGCGTGGTCATCCCGGCGCTCATGACGGTCGCGACCCGGCGTCCCGACATCCGTTTCGTCATCTATGGTCGCGAGGAGGCGGTGCGCCCCGAGCTCGCAAAATTCCCCAAGCTGGCGGAAGTGAGCGAGTTCATCCATTGCGAGATAGCAGTCAGGATGGACGACAAGCCGAGCCAGGCGCTGCGCCATGGCCGCTGGAAGTCGTCGATGTGGAAAGCCGTCGAGGCGGTCAAGGCAGGCACCGCCGACGCCTGCATCTCGGCCGGCAACACCGGCGCGTTGATGGCGATGTCGAGGTTCTGCCTTCGCACCATGGCGACCATCGACCGCCCGGCGATCGCGGCGCTCTGGCCGACATTGCGCGGCGAAAGCGTGGTGCTGGATGTCGGCGCCACCATCGGCGCGGATGCGCATCAACTGGTTGATTTTGCCATTCTGGGCACCGGCATGGCGCGCTCGGTTTTCGGCATCGAACGGCCGAGCGTCGGCCTGCTCAATGTCGGCGTCGAGGAGATCAAGGGCCAGGAAGAGGTCAAGGAGGCGGGCCGCATGTTGCGCGAAGCCAACATGGCCTCGATGAACTACCATGGCTTCGTCGAGGGCGACGACATCGGCAAGGGCACGGTCGACGTGGTCGTCACCGAAGGATTTGCCGGCAATATCGCGCTGAAGACGGCGGAAGGAACGGTACGACAGATCGCCGGTTACCTGCGCGCGGCGATGAACCGGACGCTGATGGCTAGGATTGGCTATATGTTCGCCAAGGGCGCCTTCGATCGCCTGCGCGAGAAGATGGATGTCGGCCGCTCCAATGGCGGTGTTTTCCTGGGGCTGAACGGCATCGTGGTGAAAAGCCATGGCGGGGCCGATTCGGACGGCTTTGCGGCGGCGATCGAGCTTGGCTACGACATGGTGCGCAACAATCTGCTCGATCGCATCGAAGCCGACCTCGACCTGTTCCATGCGCGCAATCCGCATGCCCAGACATCTAGGAAATCCGACGTCGTTGCCGACGCAGAGGAATAGGAAAGAGCCTTGATCAGATCAGTCGTGCGCGGCACAGGCGCCGCGCTGCCCCGCCGCATTATGAAGAATGCCGATTTCGAAGGCATGGTCGAGACGTCTGACGAATGGATCGCCCAGCGCACCGGCATCCGCCAGCGCCATATCGCGGCCGACGACGAGACGACGGCTTCACTGGGCGAGGCGGCGGCGCGCGCGGCGCTGGCCAATGCCGGCCTGACGCCAGCCGATATCGACTTGATCGTGCTGGCGACGTCGACGCCCAACAACACCTTTCCGGCGACCGCTGTCGAGATCCAGAACCGGCTCGGCATGCATCACGGCTTCGCCTTCGACATGCAGGCGGTATGCTCGGGCTTCGTCTACGCGGTGACGACCGCCGACCTCTATATCCGTGGCGGCCTGGCAAAACGCGTGCTGGTGATCGGCTCGGAAACCTTCTCGCGCATCCTCGACTGGAGCGACCGCTCGACCTGCGTCCTGTTCGGCGACGGCGCCGGCGCGATGGTGCTGGAAGCAGGAGAGGGGGCGGGCAGCATTGCTGACCACGGCGTGCTGGCGGCCAGCCTGCGCTCCGACGGGGCCCACAAGGACAAGCTGTTCGTCGACGGTGGACCATCGACCACCGGAACGGTGGGCCATCTCAGGATGGAGGGCCGCGAGGTGTTCAAGCACGCGGTCGGCATGATCACCGACGTCATCGAGGCGACGTTCGCACAGGCCGGCATCACCGCTGAGGATCTCGACTGGTTCGTGCCGCATCAGGCCAACAAACGAATTATCGACGCTTCCGCCAAAAAGCTCGGGATAGCAGAGCAAAAGGTGGTGGTCACGGTCGATCTGCACGGCAACACCTCGGCTGCTTCCGTGCCGCTGGCTCTGTCGGTGGCCGTCGCCGACGGCCGCATCAAGAAGGGTGACCTGGTGCTGATCGAGGCGATGGGCGGAGGCTTCACCTGGGGCGCGGTTTTGGTTCGCTGGTAAGTTTGCCGAACTGACAGGTTCGGTCCTTGACCTTGCCGGATCAATTACTTAGGCTCTATCTTTGCTTGTATCGATTTATATTTTTGAGCTGATGGGACGGTTCGCATGGGGGGAAAGACACTTACGCGCGCCGATCTTGCTGAAGCCGTTTATCGCAAGGTCGGCTTGTCGCGTACTGAATCGGCCGAGCTCGTCGAAGCGGTTCTGGATGAGATTTGCGAAGCGATCGTTCGCGGTGAGACGGTGAAATTGTCGTCGTTCGCGACGTTCCATGTCCGCTCCAAGAACGAGCGCATCGGGCGCAATCCCAAAACCGGCGAGGAAGTGCCAATCCTGCCGCGCCGCGTGATGACCTTCAAATCATCGAATGTGCTGAAGAACCGCATCCTGCGCGCCCATCAGAACAGCAAGGCCAAGGGCAGCAAATAGCGCCTGCGCTTCAAAGCCCGGTTGAAAACGATCGCCCGCTTTTACGCCGGGCTTGAATATTGTTTCATAAACCGCTGAAATAAGGCCCGATTCGGCAGAACAAGCCGGATTGGAATGGTTCTTTGTTGAGCATGATCTTGCCCGAAAACCGATTCCCACCTTTCGGGATCATGCTCCAGCGTGAGGATTTCGCCCATGGACAAGAGCCCCGATGCTTTCCGCACCATCAGTGAGGTCGCAGAAGATCTCGACCTGCCGCAGCACGTGCTGCGTTTCTGGGAAACGCGTTTCAACCAGATCAAGCCGATGAAACGCGGCGGCGGCCGCCGCTACTACCGGCCGCAGGATGTCGAACTGATCAAGGGCATCCGCCATATGCTCTACGACCAGGGCTATACGATCAAGGGCGTGCAGAAGCTGCTGCGCGAGAACGGAAACCACTTCCTGGTCGCTATCGGCAATGGCGACATGGCGGCCGTCGAGGCGATCTCGCAACGCCGGCAGGCCGATGCGGTGCCGCTGACGCCGGCGGCCCAGCCGCGCGGCGCCGATGATGAGATGCTGGTCGGCGAGCCCAAGGTGAAACCCAGCCGGCGCTTTTTCGGCCTGGGCAAAACCGACGACGAAGGTCCGGTGCAGCCGGGCACGTCGAAACTCTCGCGCGACAATCGCGCTTTGCTGCAGGAAGCACTGTTCGACCTTCTGGAGTGCAAGCGCCTGCTCGATCAGGTGCGCTAAGAGCCGATCGATCGCCGGCAGAACCGGAACTGCTTCCGGAATCATGCGTTCCTCCCGGAAAGGAAGGAAGCATATCATGGTATCATTTTCGACCCTCTCCGACATCGACCTTGAAAAGCAGGTCGCGGCCCTCTCCAGGGAACTGGCGGCGCTGAGGAAAGCCGTGTCCAGGCGGGGCGGCGCCTACTACGAGGACGGGCGTGACACAGCGTCGGACTATTATTCGGATCTTGCCGAGCGCTTCAGCGAGGCGCTGCCTGTGATCAGGAGGCAAAGCAGGGTGATAGAAAAGACAGCCCGCGAGCACCCGGCGACAGCGGCCGCTGTCGGGCTGGTTGTGGTCGGCCTCGTTGCCAGCCTGCTCCTCAGCCGACAGCAGAAAACGTCGCGAGCGACGTCGAGATCGGCACGTTGAGGCAAAAGAAAGTGGCGGCCATCCCGCGGACACCCGCCACTTTCGTCGAGGTGGATCAGCGGGCGAGCTTGAGCCTGTTGTTCGGGCTGACCTGGGCGGTCTGGCTGCATTTGCCGTAGACAGTGCCGTTGGAATCGGTGGCATCCGTGTATGTGCCCTTGCAGTCGAGCTGCAGCACCAGGCAATGACCCGCGCCCTTACAAACCGCGCCGCCGCCGCTCGGATGCGTGCCGTCGGCGAAGGCCGAGCTCGGAACGGAAATCGAGCTGAAGGCCGAGACGACGATGGCAGCGGCGAGCGACAGGCGCTTGAAGTTCGAGATATTGGTCATTTGAGCATTTCCTTCTCTTGGATCGAGGATCGCCGTCCTGGCGTCCTTCCGGTTGGGGACCGCCTTTCTTGGCGTCCATACCGTCTTGGTGCGGCTCGGAGAGGAAAGGTTCACGCGTCAGTTCAAAAAAATGGCAGCTGCTGACGCGTTCTGCGCTTGGGTCAAGCTCCCGCCGCTGTTTCGATCCTTCCAAAACGACTGACGTGCCGGCGACAGTCACCTAACGAGCGAGCGGCTTAGTCGAAGAATTCGACGATCGGCCAGTCGAAGAACCTGATCGGGATGGCGCCCCGCGCCGGCGCCGCTGAGACTGATGCCAGGGCCGCGCCGGTCCGGCATCACGATGCCGTGACGGTTCCTTTGGTGCTTGGCAAATCGTTAATGACCGGGCATTGTCGCGGCCGTCCCAGGCAACATCATTATTTGATCAAACTCTTTCAGACCACGGAGTTGCCAATGTCCCAAATAGCAAAAAAAGAACCCTTCTCCGAACTGGCGGCAATCGAAGCTACGCCTGATCACAGCGCCCTCAGAACCATCCGGGAAACCAGGGGATACAGCATGGAAGAGCTGTCTCTGACGTGCGGCCTGGCGGTCGATGAGATCGCGGACATCGAGAACGGCAAGAATGCCGATCCATCGAAGCTTCGACGAATAGCCTCTGCGCTTAGGCTTCCGGAAAACGCGCTGATCAATACAGCCGGGCTGACACAATCCGCGGAAAGTCGACCCGCCTCATAGCAGCGACGCCAGAGCATCAAACCATACGAGCAAACGAGCGTGATTCTGGATTTGAAGTTCCTGAGTGCTGACGACATGCAACAGAGCAGGAACTTCAAATCCATCGCGCCGGGCATCGGCGTGACGGCCGCCGAATTCGGTTGACCCGAACCGGGTTATCACGATACATCGCGACCGGTCCGGAGTGTAGCGCAGCCCGGTAGCGCACTTGACTGGGGGTCAAGGGGTCGTCGGTTCGAATCCGGCCACTCCGACCAAATAAGCCTTTGAAGACTAAGGCTTATTTGAAATCCGGGGAAACTAGCGACGGCGCGAAAAGTAAAATTGGGGCCTTTCTGGGGCCTTTTCCTTTTCTGGGGGCCGTGCCAGTCTGGGGCCATGCCGGCCGCAGATTCCGTTCCCCGCGACAATTGCCGGCCCGAATTGCGCGGCCTGAGTCGCGCCGTGAACGGGCCGACGATCGGCGGCGTACAATGTGCCCGGCAGCGATTCGCTGCCGGCAAGGGCAAGGGCACATGCTTTTCAATGTAAGCGGGGTCGAGGCGCAGCACCGGCCATTGATCCAGAATGGCAATCTTGGCGACGCCTACCGTGCCGGCACATTCGGATGCGTCAGGTTGATCGAGGATGTTGTTCGCGGAGGAAGCTGGAATGACGAGCGCGCCACTTTCGTCGTCATCGAACTTGCCGTTCGCATGATCAACGACTGCGGTGCCGCTGGCCAATTGGCCTTGGCCGGCTTCTGGTCGGCGGCGGGCCATCAGGTTCGCGATCTAGTGGAATGCCACCAGCTGATCGAATATTTCCGCTATCAGCCTTCTCGCGCGCAACCGTGGCTCGATTGCGTGGGCAAGGAGCGCCACGACAAATTCAACTTCGGCTTAGTCGGTCGGGAGCTTGAGAAGCTGCGCGGACCAGCGAAGTTCGACCTCAAGCAGAGTTTCGGGTTCTATTCGAATGCAGGGAGCCATCCCAGCACCGGCGGCCTTGCGTGGCAAATGACGGACGTTGGCCAGAAGCTCATCGGGCCGGTTCCGCACCCGGATCGCTTCCGCCTTTTCATAGGCGATCTGTGGGCGCATGTGACGAGGGCGACGCTGGATTTTGTCGACACCATGGATGCGCTCAATCCGGACCACGAGCCGATCCGCGATCAGTTTCGTTTCAGCCATGCCGTGGTCGTCGGCGGAAGGAACTTGCTCGCCAGCATCACCGCCGAACAGGTGCGCGAGTTCTGGAAATAGCCGGCCGCGCGCTGCGGCGGCGGTAATGGCCGCCTGGGCGGCGCGGATACACGCGCCCGTTGCTAGACGGGACGGCCTCCTTGGGCAAAGCTCCGAATCGCGGGGGCCATTGGCAATCCCGCAGGGTCGGCGGGTTCAGGCAATGCCCATTGAAAGATGGGCTGCCGACTTCCCCTTTTTGGCTGTAGCGCTCGGCGGCTGGCGCTCTCGATTGCCGTTTCGTTCGTGAGCGAAACGGTGAACTTCCCATTCACGTCTTGCTCTTGTTTAGGGAGCAATTGCATTCGGGATCGGCCATGGCGGCGACCATGGGCGCGCTGTCCTTTCGTCATTTGCCGGCGGCATCCGGCGCGCTCGGCGGCGGCGCATATTGCGACCAGCCAAATCGGCTTTGCAGGCTGAACATGATCGCTTTCAACGCTGCGCCGTCATTGCCGCCGGCAATGCGCAGCAGATTGCGGATCAGTTCGGCCTCGACGCGCGCGGCGCCTCGGCGAAGTTCAGGCCGATAGTGCCGATAGAGCGTCGATCGCGGGATATCGAGCGCATTGCAGATCTGTGCGATCGGGACGGCGGAACCGGCGAGCACCTCGACTGCCAACCGCCTTGCTCGAGTCGGCTCATGCGGCGGGCGCCCGCGTTTGATCGGCTGTGCGCTCATTTTTCCATCTATGGAGTCCCTAAAATGCCCGGAAGCCCAGCCTCGTTTTTTATAGGACAGAAAAAAAATTCTCCGCATGCCGCCCGCACCGGCCCGGCGCCGCGCGGCCTTGGGAAGTTTGCACCCCGCCCCCTGAACCAGCGGGGAGGCGAAACTACCGCCTGGGGTGGGTCACGGTCTGACTCCTGTTCACTGAGGACGCGGAGGATTCGCGGCGGCTGTCGCTTCAATGCGTTTGGCTACCAACTCCTGCAAACGCCACAGCTGCTTGTCATGAATCCCCAAATCTTCAAGGTGACTTACAGTGCTGTGGAGATAGTCGGCCATGGAACCCCACGGACCGCACGCGACCGCGAGCGCATCGGCGATCTGTTCCAGCGACAGCCCGCGGACATAGCGCTCGCTGCTCCGGTTAATCACAAAGGTGATCGCGTGGAGCGCTCCTTTATCGGTGCGAACATTCACCCAACGCGGCGAATGAGCGGACGGCTTGGCTCGTATCTCACGACGAAAGAGCCTGCCGAGATTGGCCTCGATAGCATTCGGTGGCAGGCGATAGACCGCGCCCTTGCACCGCCCGCCACGGTCGAGCGACAACATGAGTGCGGGTCGCCTGTCTGATCCTCGAAACCACCGGTCCCAACCGAGGCAGAAGGAGCGGTGCCACCCGGGCACAAAGCCTACCCGCTGCTCCACGAAATCACAGGCCGGGTTCCACATCAGTGATCCATAGGCAAAGATCCAGACCTCATCAGCCGACGGTGCGGCGGCAAGTATAGCCCGGACAGTGTCATCATGGTCTGCGTCGGACGGCGCAGTAAAGGGCGGCGGCAGAGATTCGTCCACACTGAGGACTCTCGCGACCAGCTCGGGCGTTAATCGCATTCGACTTGGTTTTGGGACCATCGCTCGCTATCACTCGCACCAGTCGACTGAGGCATCAAGCATTAGATACCTACGGCTCGATGATAGCTGACGGGATCATCTACAGATTGCGCGCGCCGATATCGTCGTCAGGCCACGTTGCCGAAGTCGCCATAGGTCAGCGCTGTCGGCTGCTTGACGGCAAGACCGATCCGCTCCTCGGCCAAGATGGCGACTAGGTTGCGCACAAAGAAATCAGCATGCTCGGTGCTGACCTCAACGCGCGCGGCCCAGCGATCGTACAAGGTGCCTGCCTGCTGGTAGCTGCCGACCAAGAACTTATCGACGGCCATCGCTTGCGTCGGCACGACAGGCAAGCCGAACAGAGCGGGCTGCACAACAGCTTGTGGATCGCCCAAGATGTACCGGCCATCACCATCCTTCAAAAGCCGGAGTCGCATCCAGTCCGACGGATGCATGACGATGCCGTCCGCCGGGAAGTCGGCCAGCGCGTTCTGCAGGATCGCGAGGCCGATCGTGTCGAGCATCGTCGGATCGGCGATGGTGAACGGCGCCGCGAAGGCCGTGGCGTTCGTGACAAGGCCGTTGAGGTTGCTGCCGGTGCCGTCGCCGTTGAGCAACTGCGCTTCTTCAGCGAGCGCTAGGCCATAGCGAAGCCGTCGATTATGTCGCGAAGCTGCGGCACATCATCGAGCACCTGCCGCGACGCCGGAATCCAATGCGCAATGACTTGCGTCGGCAAGGTTCGCAGGACGAATGCCAGCGCGCTTTCCGGCTTCGTTGCGCCCTCGGCCACGGTCGCCGCGTTGTTCGTGCGTCCGGTCTGCGCCGGCCGCCTATGCGCTTCGATTTTTCCATGGGCAGTAGGGAAAAACTCCTCGACCGATTTTTCGCCGGCAAGAAAAAATTCTCCGCATGGGGCCCGCGCGGGCCCGCCGGGCGGCGGGCTTGGCAACTTTCGACCGCCCCCCTGATGCTAAACTACCGCTTAGGGTGGAAACTTGCCGTATGCGCGCCTGTCGGAACGACGTGATTGCGGCAAGGAGCGGACGTCGCCCCGCCTATGCGGCTTGCTCACTCTAGCGTCGGGGCGGTCCGCAGACCGTTGAATCGAAATCGCTACGAAGCCCACGGGCAGACCTTAGCCTCCTGCGCTGAGCATTTCGATGATTGTTAAATCCAAAGAATCACCACAGGACGGTGGCCGTCGAGCGAGTTTTCAGCAGCCGAGCCTATTAATGTGCAACTTGGGAAGCTGCCGACATCAATTCCTCGGGATTCAGCGCTCTGAAGGTGTTGAGGCCATCCTCCAGAACTTCAGTGAAGTTCCAGCGTACGATGCCCGCCCGGTCGATTAGGAACTGACCGACAAGCTGCGCCTGGCTGGAAGCCATCGCCTGCTGATCGACTTCCGTAATCTCATATCCTTCCTTCTTGTTAAGAAATTCATTCATTGCCATGACGTTCATAGGCTCGGGCAACTCGCCCGGGAGATGGAACGGTATCGCCATAACCGTGTCCATCCCGACCTCGCGCAAGCCGAAAGCACGGTGCGAGGCTCGCTCCGGGTCGGATGCGGCGAGAAGATCGGGTGCCGGGTGGTAACGGAAATAGAGCCGCGCCCGCTCGACCGGCGTATTGACCACAGCCAGGCATTCGACGCCTTTCTCACGCAGGGCCGGCTTGAGTTGCGCCATCGCCGCGACATGGCGCCGGCAGAACGGACAGTGCAGGCCTCGGAACAAACCGATCAACAACGGGCTACGGCCTCGAAAATCATCGAGCGCGATCTTGCCTTCGCGTGAGATCGCATTGAGCACAACATTCGGTGCCCGGTCGCCCGGCTGCAGCGGGCGGTCAACACTACTCGTGGACATGGACAACCTCCTCGCCCCGGGGTCAGTCAGGGAAAGCAGCACACCCAGCGTTTCGGAGGCGATCAAGTGCTGGGGCGAAAGCTTCCTGTGCCAAGGCAATAGCTTTCGACCTCTGCCATATTGCCGAGGTCGAGATTACGCGCGTTGTAAGCCCATCATAACACGAAAAAGCATCTGCGGGTGCCGCCAAATGTGGTGAATTACCTTACGCGAGCGCACTCCCGAATGCTCTTGCGCTGAAGGTCAGGTTCCCGACCTCGATTTGGAGGTTCGGGTCGTCGGTTCGAATCCGGCCACTCCGACCATTTCAAAATTTAGACTTGTCCCCAGAAATCGATCATGCCCCAGCCGCTGGCACAGGCAGCTCCACCGGCCGCAACTGCCGCTGGTGGCGGTATTCGAGCGCGATGGCACCCCAGATCAGGCCGAGCAGCAGATAGACATGGCGCCAGTGGTCGATGTCGATGAAGGTGCCCAGCCCGATATTGCCGATGAAGGCGACATAGGCACACAGAAGATAGGGCTGCCACGGCCTGTCGCGCAGGAGAATGCGGAAGCCGGCCGCTATCGTCCAGCAGGTCAGCGCCAGAAACGATACGAAGCCCAGCCAGCCATAGTCCATCAGCATCTTCAGCCAGATGTCGTGCGTGTCCTCGCCGAAAATCGTGCCGAAGACGAGCGGGCCGATGCCGAGCGGATGCTCCAGCGCCATCTGGAAACCGATCGTGTAGCGGGCGAAACGGCCGAGGCGGGCGGTGTCGTAGCTCTGCTCCAGTTGGGCGCGGCTGGAAAACATTTCCGAAACGCCCGGCAGCTGCAGGATGACGAGCATCGCCATCACCAGCAGCGAGATGGCGGCGATGGTCATGACGACGACGCGCAGCCGGAACTTGCCGCTGGCGCTCTGCAGGAACAGAGCGCCGGTGAGCAGGATCGCCGAAACGCCGAACATGCCCCAGGCGCCACGCGAGAAGGAGAAGAAAATGCCGGCCGTGATAATCAGCAGCGGCACTGCCAGCAAGGGCATGCGTGAGACGGGACCCGTCAGCATGAGATAGAGCAGATAGATGCCGGGAAGCACCAGGAACGGCCCGAACACGTTCGGATCCTGGAAGGCGCCGGTGGCGCGGTCGTATTTGGTGAATATCTCCGCCCCTGGGAAGGCATGGAAATAGCCTGCTATGCCGAGCAGCGAGGTCAGCACCGCCGATATCACATAGGCCAGGAAGATCGACCGGTAGAGACTGGACTGGACCGATGTCACCGAGGCGACGAACACTGCCGTGAAGGCGAGGAACAGCGACACTGAGAGATAGAGCGGCACGCCGGTAATATCCGACATCTGGGTCATCGAGATCATGCCGCCAATGTTCATGATCACCAGCAGCACCAGCAGCGGCGCTGCCGCGCGCGATATGCGCAGGCCGAACAAGGCCCACACCACGATCAGCCCGGCCATATAGAGGTCGTATGGGGCAGGCTCGGCAATGACGAACCCGGACAGGAAGACGCCTAGGAAAACCGCGCCCGATGCAATCAGCGCGATCAGCTTGGCATTAACTGAGGCCGGCCGCAGTTCATTCGTGACGGTGCTCAATAAGCATTTTCCGTGTTGAGCAGCCGGATCGGTGTCAGGAACAGGATCCTCAGGTCGAACAGCAGCGACCAGTTCTCGATATAATAGAGGTCGTACTCCGTCCGCATGCGGATCTTCTCATTGGTGTCCATCTCGCCGCGCCAGCCATTGATCTGCGCCCAGCCGGTGACGCCGGGCTTGACCTTGTGGCGTGCGAAATAGCCGTCGACCACCTCATTGTAGAGAAGGTTGTGCGACTGGGCGGCAATGGCGTGCGGGCGCGGCCCGACCAGTGACAGCGAACCGAAAAGCGAATTGAAGAACTGCGGCAGCTCGTCGATCGAGGTCTTGCGGATGAAACGGCCGACGCGGGTGACGCGCGGGTCGTTCTTGGTCACCGTCTGTTTGGCCGTCGGGTCCGCCTTGTCCGTGTACATCGAACGGAACTTGTAGACCTCGACGATCTCGTTGTTGAAGCCATGCCGCTTCTGGTGGAACAGCACCGGCCCCTTGCTGTCGAGCTTAATGGCGATCGCGGTCACCAGCATGACCGGCGAGAACACGATGATGCCGATGAGCGAGAAGACGATGTCGAAGGCGCGCTTGGCGACCGAATCCCAGTCGTTGATCGGCTTGTCGAAGATATCGAGCATCGGCACGGAGCCGATGTAGGAATAGGCGCGCGGCCGGAACTGCAGCGCGTTCGAATGCGCCGAGAGCCGGATATCGACCGGCAGCACCCACAGCTTCTTCAAAAGCTGCAGGACGCGCGATTCGGCGGTCAGCGGCAGCGACACGATCAGCATGTCGATGCGGGCGATGCGGGCGAACTCGATGAGCTCGGAAACGGTGCCGAGCTTTGGGTAGCCGGCGACGATGGGTGGCGAGCGCTTGTCGCCGCGGTCGTCGAAGATGCCGCAGATGCGGATGTCGTTGTAGGGCTGCCTTTCGACGGAGCGGATCAGGACTTCCGCCGCCGTGCCGCCGCCGACGATGACGGCGCGGCGCTCCATGCGCCCGTCCCGCGCCCAGCGCCGGATAAGCTTCGACATCAGCAGCCTGAGCCCGAAGATCAGCAAGAAGCCGACGACGAACCAGGTGCCGAAAAACAGGCGCGAATAGTCTTCCGACGTTTTCATGACGAATGCCGTGAGCGCCATCAAGGCGAATGTCCCCGCCCAGACCAGCAGGAGACGGCCGAAATTGGCGATCGGGCGCATCAGCGAGACGATCTGGTAGCAGTCGGTGACGTCGAGCAGCACCACGGCAAGGAACGAGGCGGCGGCGATCGTCAGCGGATATTGCCAGGCGAGATGGCTGAAGAAGCCGACATAGTAGAAATAGACGCAGAGACCCGACAGGAACAGCAGCGCGAATTCGACCAGTCGCAAGACGCCGCTGACCATGATCGGCGACATGGTATCGCGCCTGTATTGCGACGCGACCTGACGGGCGACGTCGTTCATCCCGCCAAGGCTATCGCCATTCGCCGGGCCGTCGAATTTGCGCACCGCGTCTATCGAAAAGCGGCGAGCGGGATCGATCTCGTTCATGGGTGCATCCGCAAAGCTTCCCTCAGGTGAATAGCAAAAGAGAGCTAAGAAACCCTTGAAACAACAGGTGGCTTTGGAGAAGCTTTAGGGCTAGCGCCTTTTTGGAGCTAACGCTTGAGCGCGGCGAAATAGGCCGTCTCGATCGCGGCGGCCATCACGTCGGCGCCGAATCGCGCCTTGAGGTCGGCGGTGTCGGGCATCAAAGCGCCATAGGCTTTGGGGTCGGCCAGCGCCGCGCTCATCTTGTCGCCGAGCTCGCGCGGGTCGGGCCGGATCAGGGCAGGGGAACCGGCGCCAAGGATTTCCGGGATGCCGCCGACGGCGGTGGCGATCATCGATTTGCCGGCGGCGAGCGTCTCCAGCACGATATAGGGCATGGCTTCCGCGCGCGAGGGAACGACAACCAGTTCGGCCAGCGCGAAGGCTTTGCGCGCCGGCATCGGCGGCAGGAAGCGCACATGGCCTTCGAGCCCGAGCCGCTTCACTTGCGCATGGTAGCGCGGCAGGTCGTCGCCGTCGCCGACCATCACCGCTTTCAACGGGCGGCCAAGCCGCGTTCCGGCAAGAACCAGCGCATCGATGAAGATGTCCGGTCCCTTGAGGTCGCGCATCATGCCGATATAGAGGACATCGGCCGCATTCGGCTCGGTCCGCACCGGCTCGAACTCGGCGGCGCGCAAGCCGTTGTGGACAAGGTTGTTCGGTGTGGGCGGCTCGCCGACCTTCCTGCGATAAGTCTGTCTTTCATAGTCGGAGACAAACAGAAGATAGTCGGTGAAGCGCGCCATGAACCGTTCGAGCGCGAAGAACAGCTTCCCCGCGACAGTCGTCTCGTCATAGTGAAGAGAGCCGCCGTGGGGCGAATAAACGCGGGCTACGCGAGACCTTGATACCCGCAACAATGAGCCGAACAGGCGGGCATAGGCGCCACCCTTGGCGCCGTGCCCGTGGAGCACGTCCGGCCGCAATTCCTTGATAATCCCAAAGGTGCGCCAGGCCGAGGCGAGGTCGCCCGGCCCGACATGCCGCTGCATCGGCGTGCGATGGATGCCGAGCGCCATTCTACCTTTCATTTGTTCGAACAGGTGTTCCTCGAAATCGCCGCCCGTCGTCGAATCGCAGACGATGCCGACCAAATGCCCGGCGGCGACCTGCGCCTCGGTCAGGTCGCGCACATGACGAAAAATCCCTCCGACAGGTGAGCGAAAGCAGTGGACGATCCTGAGTGTGTCCGCCACGTGGTCTAGAACAGGCGTTCGCGAACATAGACCGTGTCACCGGGCAGAAGCGGGTCGGAGGTGGCCACGCGACCGGTCATGACCTTGCCGTTGATGTCGCGGGTGATGTCGACGCTTTCCTGGTTGGCGCGCGGGCTGAAACCACCGGCGATAGCGATCGCCTTTTGCACGGTCAGGCCGGGAACATAGGAGTATTGGCCCGCGGCACCGACTTCGCCCATGATGAAGATCGGCCGGTAGCGGTCTATCTCGACCGAAACGTCGGGATCGCGCAGGTAACCCTGGCGCAATTTGTCGGCGATCTCGCCTTCGAGCTGCTGTGCGGTGTGGCCGCGCGCCGGCACGGCGCCGACGAGCGGGATGGACAGGTAGCCGGATTGGTCGACGCTGTAGACGTTGGTCAACCCTTCCTGCTCGAACACGGTGACGCGGACCCGGTCGCCGGCACCGAGGCGATAGGGCTGATCGAGCATTTTATGAAAGGCGGCCGGCGCCGGCCGGTAGCTGGAGCAGCCGGCGAGCAACGACACGGCGAGCAGCGCGCGGAAGAGGGAAGCAGTGCTTTTCATGACCGGACACGTACCTTCGAAGGGCCGCTGTTACACCGCGGCAAACTTTGGGAGTCGAGGTCCGTTATCATCCCGTTAGGGTTAATGGCCGGTAAAGGCGTGCAGCGGAAGCGGCGGCATCCGACAAAAGACGACCGGTTTCGATGCTTTTATTGCCGCTTGCGAGTAAAACCTAACAGATGCTTACCGCGATATTAACGGCTGAGTTACCATAGTTGTTTACCGTGCATCCTGACCAATGCATGTCGCCCAAAAGTGCGCAGCGGTTTTGGGACAACGACATGCATGAAAACAAGAGCTTAAAGCGCGTCACCTGAACCTGTTCAAACGCGACGCGCTTTAAGTACCGGAGCAGGATGCATGTCCGTTCAATCCGCGGCCGCAGATGTCGACGTCGATCTCAGGCAGCTCTTCGCAAGCCTGGCGAGGAACTGGCTGCGCATTCTTGTCGTGGCGCTTGTAGTAACCGGCCTGGCGCTCGCGCTCGCCTGGCTCGCCACGCCGCATTACATGGCCGAAACACGGCTTTTGATCGAAACGCGCGAATCCGTCTACACGCGCCCCGACGGCACCAACAACGACGACAGGCCGATTCTCGATGAGGAAGGCGTGACCAGTCAGGTCGAGGTCATTTCCTCGACCGACATCCTCAAGCAGGTGGCGCAGAAGCTCAATTTATCGCGGCTTCCCGAGTTCGACGAGGCGGCTGACATGCCGGTGTTGAGTCGTCTGCTCGTCATCGCCGGCCTGAAAAGCGACCCCAACGAGATTCCGCCGGAAGAACGCGTGCTGAAGACCATGCGCGAGAAGCTCAACGTCTATCGTGTTGAAAAATCGCGCGTTATCGTCATCGAATTCTCCTCGGAAAACCCCAGGCTTGCCGCCGAAATTCCGAACGCCATCGCCGACGCCTACATCTCCGTCCAGGGCAATGCCAAGACCGAATCGAATTCCGCTGCAACCGACTGGCTGGCGCCTGAGATCGCCGACCTGTCAAAGCGGGTGAAGGATGCCGAGGGCAAGGTAGCAAGCTACCGCGCCCAGTCCGATCTTTTGATGGGCGGCAACAATTCGGTGCTCGCCACGCAACAGCTTTCCGAACTGTCCAGCGAACTGTCGCGGGTGCGCGCCAATCGCGCCTCGGCGGAAGCGACTGCCGACGGCGTGCGCAGGGCGCTGCAGAATGGCGGTTCGCTGGATGCGGTGCCGGAGGTGCTGTCTTCCGAACTCATCCAACGTCTGCGCGAGCGGCAGGTCGAGCTCAAGACCAATATCGCCGACCTTTCCACCTCCTTGCTCGACAATCATCCACGCATCCGGGCGCTGAGGTCGCAGCTTGCCGATCTCGATCGCCAGATCCGCAACGAGGCGGAAAAGATCATGAGAGGGCTGATGACGCAGGCGCAGACCGCCCAGGCCCGCGAAAATCAGCTTGTCGCCGACGTCAACACGCTGAAGGCTGCATCGGCGCGCGCCGGCGACCAGCAGGTCGAACTGGACGCGCTGCAGCGCGAAGCGACCGCCCAGCGCCAGTTGCTCGAATCCTACCTGACCCGCTACCGCGAGGCATCCTCGCGCAAGGACAGCAACTATCTTCCGGTCGATGCGCGTGTCTTTTCCCGCGCGGTGGCGCCGTCCGAGCCCTATTTCCCAAAAATCCTGCCGATCGCCGGTGCAGCCTTCGTCGGCTCGTTGCTGCTCATGGCGATCGTGACGCTTCTGCAAGAGCTGTTTTCGGGTCGCGCCATGCGGCCGGCCGCCGGCGCCCGCTTCGAGCGGATCGAGCAGGTCGCGATGCCCGTTGCCAGGCAGGAGCCAGCCGACATCGAAGAAAGCGATATCGAAGAGGTCGAGGACCGGGCGGCGGAAGCGGAGGCAGAGCCGGAAGCGGTTGCCGCGGTGCAAGCAACTGCCCCAGCAACGGGCGAGGACGTCGAGCCGGCGCGCCCCACCCTTGGCGAGGTCGATATCGACAAGGCGGTGGAGAAACTGATCTCAAGCGGTGCCGCACGCGCCATATTCGTGTCGCCGGAAGGCGACGAGGCGGCCGCCTCTGCGGTGCTGGTGGCGCGAGAGGTTTCCGACGCCGGCCTGCGTGTGCTCCTGCTCGATCTCACCGCCTCGGGCGCCGCCTCGCGGCCGATGCTGGACAGCGGGCTTTTCCTGGGCATCACCAATCTACTCGCCTCGGAAGCGCAGTTCAGCGACGTGATCCATCCCGATCTCTATTCGGACTGCCACGTCATTCCCGTCGGCACCGCCGATCCGGTCCGCGCAATGCGCGCCGCCGACCGGCTGCCGATCATCATGCAGTCGCTGACCACCGCCTACGATCTGGTCGTGGTCGAATGCGGACCCACCGACGCGCAAGGCATCGGCCGCCTTGTCGGCGAGGGCACCGAGGTCTTCCTGTCGATGCTGGAGCCGGACGACGAGGTTACGCATGCCGCGGTCGAGCTGATCGAGAGCGGCTACCCCGACCTGACGCTGGTGACGCCGGTCGGCCATGAGACGCCAGGGACGCCGGTGCCCGGACGCCGCTCCGCCGCCTAAGGCGGTTCGGGAATTCGAAGGTCCCCGAAATCCCGGCAGCGATCAGCTGTCGTCTTCGCCAGCGGCAGGTGCTGCGTGCCCGGCCGTCTTGCGGCGAAGCACCTTGGTCAGCTTCCAGATCGTCGGGCTGTTCTTGATGAAGGCTTTCAGGCGCGCGCCTTGCTGCAGGATAAGCGCCAGCGCGCGGCCCTTCAACGTCAGCGGAACCAGGACCTCGAAATGCTGGGTCTCGATATCGCACCACAGCCGTTTGTAGGGTTCGTCGCCGACCGAAAAATCATAGACATCGAGCTTCCTCTCGCAGGCCTCCTGGATGTTGTCGAAGAACAGGAAGTCTCCGGGGCTGGTGTGGGCGAGGTCGTCGTCGGCGATCGCTCCGAATTCGCAGATCAGGCGTTTTCCCGTGCGGCTCGATCCGGTAACTGCGCGAAGCTTGCCGGCGACCTCGAGCCCATGCAGCACGAAGGACGGCTTGTCGTCGCAAAGCGCTTCGACGAACAGCGCACGGAAGAAAGCACGAACCTCCGGCTCACCGAAGACGTTAGCGATGCCCATCTTGCGGAAGCGGAACTCCTTCATCTCGAAAAACGCATCGAGCAGTCTGTTCACCTCGTCCGCTGTCCGGGCCTCGATGCGGCGGTGGCTGCCGACGGCCTCGAACTTGCGCGTCTGCGAGCGGTGCTTCTTGCGCTTGCGCTTGCCGCTCGCGCGGGAGAGCAGTGCATCGAAACCTCCCGCCAAGTCGACGGCCAGCGACAGGTTCGGGCTCGGAAAACTGGGCAGCGAGGCAAGCGGATTGGCAATGCCTTCGAGATCTGGCAGCAGCCGCTCCAGTGCGACGAGGTCGATGTCCGGCCGCACCTTGGCGACCGCCGCCAGCATAGAGCGGATTGCCGCGCCGTCTGTCTTGGTCAGCCAAGACGGGTCGGCGGCGGCGAAATTGCCGTTGGCATGGCGGCCGCCCATGAAACGGGCGACGCGGAATGGACCGCTGCTGGTGACTTCCAGCGCCAACGAAAAAACCGGCCGGCCTTCAGCGCTCAGCGTCGCCAAAACGCTGTCCGCCTCGGCATGTTTGGCCCAGTTCAAGATCCAGGCCGGGCTCTGCGCCGGCGCGAACAGCGCCGAACGGCAGAACTCGGCATAAGCTGCAAATGCTACGCTGTCGGCGACCGAGACCGACAGGCCGGCATGATCCACCGGCAACGCGCGCGGCGCCGCCTCCACTGCTTCGAGCCGATTGCCATCAAATGACGCGGTGGCGTCAACCATACCTCAATCCTTTAAGGCGTATTCACCGCGATTGGGGGCTCGCGTAGGCGCATTCCCTGCTGGGATGAGCCTAGGCGCAAAAGGTGAACGAATGATCGACGGGGGCGAGGCAATCCGGAAACTGGCGCTCAACGTCGTCCGCTATACCGGTCTTGCCCCGCTGGCCAAGCCGTTTGTCGGCGGCATCGGCGCCATCCTGATGCTGCACCGGGTCACCGCCACGCCGGAAAAGCCTGGCAGCGTCAACCGGCATCTCAACATTGCGCCTGAGTTCCTCGATGCCGTGATCGCCGACATGAAGGCGAACGGCTATACATTCGTCACGCTGGACGAGGCGGTCGAGCGCATCAAGGCCGGCGGCAAGGGCGGCCAGTTCGCGGCGATCACCGCCGACGACGCCTATCGCGACAACATGACCGAGGCGCTGCCGGTGCTGGAAAAGCACGGTGCGCCGGTCGCCATCTACGTCGCTCCGGGGCTGATAAACGGCGCCGCCGATCTATGGTGGGAAGTGGTCGAGGACATCGTCAGCGCGCGGGACCGGTTGCTCCTGACAACGCCGAACGGTCCGGTGACGATCGACTGCTCGACCCCAGGCAAGAAACTCCAGGCCTTTGCCCGCCTGCACGACTATCTGACGCTGGAGGTCCGCGAGGAGGACCAGCGCGCGGTGCTGCGCGAATTGGCGCGGTCGAACGGTATCGAGTTGGACGCACGCCAGGGCATGTTGATGAACTGGGACGAGATCCGTGCCATGGCGGGGCATCCGCTGGTGATGATCGGCGCGCATACGGTCAATCATCGCAATCTGAAGCGGCTTTCCGAAGCCGACGCGCGCCATGAGGTTGACGATGTCAGGCGCATATTACAGGCCGAACTCGGCGAGGCGCCGCGCCATTTCGCTTATCCCTATGGCTATGCCAGCGCCGTCGGCGGCCGCGAAGTCGGCTTTGCCCGCGACGCCGGCTATGCCTCGGCGGTGACGACCCGCCACGGCGTGCTGCGCGCCGAACATGCCGGCTTCCTGCAAGCGCTGCCGCGCATTTCGGTCAACGGTCGCTATCAGAGCGTTCCCCATATCCGCACGATGCTGTCGGGCGTGACGACGCCGCTGGCCAATGCCGGCAAGATGCTCGTCACCATCTAATGGTGAAAGTCTGACACTTGGTACCGGTGGACGGCAAGAACCGACCCCTTGCGGGCCATCCCTGATGGCAGGTCAAGGGAACGTCGTGACCTGAAGGCGACATTTGTCTGGACCGTCGTTAGGTCTCGTCAGGCTGGAAACCGGAAGTTCGACGCGAACCCAACAGAGAGCTCGCCGGCTGTTCACGGCTGCTCTACGCGCTCAGTCCTAGGACAAGCCGGCCAGAGAACTATCCTTCCAGAAGCGACGCGGGATCAAGGGACGTCGCCTGGCCGGACGTGTCGCGCAGGAGAGGGCATCTTTGCAAACGTGACGATCACTCCGGCACGCCGGCAATACCCAGCGCCTCGACGTAGCGCTCGGCGAACACCTTGTCTCGCCACGGGTTGATCTGCCTCTGCAGGCCGAGCGTGTAGGTCGGGAACGCCTCCATCAGCCGCCGCGCCGCCGCCTGCGCCTCGTCCAGCCGATTGAGTTTGACCAGCGCCATGATCACCACCCGGTGCGAGGAGCCGTAATTCGGCATCTCGCGCAGCGCTCGTTCTCCCCAAGCCAGCGCTTCCTCGTAGCGTTCGAGCATCAGGTAGCTCATCCCGATGCCGGAGAGCGCGATGCCCTTCTCGGGGTCGACCGGGCTCAGCCGCATTGCCCTGTGGAAGTGCTCGATCGCGACGAGGGGGCGGCCGGAATGGGCGTTCACCCAGCCGCTGCCCGTATAGCCCTGCGCCGAATTGGGGTTGAGGAGCAGGGACCGTTCGATCGTGTCCAGCGCCGTCTCGTAATCCTTGGCGCTGTAGGCGATCACCTGCGCGGCGAAACGCAAGCTTGTCGGGTCGTCTCGCGCGTCGGCCAGCACCTCGCGGGCCATGCGCACGGCGACGCGGAAATCGTCGGGCTCGTGCCAGCACTGACTCACGGACAGGCTGCGGATATAGGCACCGAGTGCCTTCGCCAGGGTGAAGCCTGGGTCGATGCTGAGCGCCTCGTTGGTGAGCCGGCGCACGTCGGCAAAGCCTTCGCGCGTCATGCTGTAGAAGCGCGGCAGCGCGCGAAGGTAGAGGTCGTAGGCGCTGATGTAGTCGGTCGGCTTCATGCGCGCCTGCTTTATCTCCTCCAGCCGGATGCTCGGCTCGACTGCGCCGACGACGCTCTCGGTCACCTTGTCCTGCAGGTCGAAGATGTCGCTCACGTCGCCCTCGAAGCGGTCGGCCCAGACATGGTGTCCGCTGATCGCGTCCACCAGCTGCCCGCTGATGCGCACCCGCGATCCTGCTCTGCGGATGCTACCTTCGAGCACGTAGCGGACGCCCAGCTCACGCCCGACCTGGCGCAGGTCCACCGCTCGGCCCTTGTAGGTGAAGGACGAGTTGCGGGCGATCACGAAGAACGAGTTCACCCGGCTCAATCCCGTGATGATGTCCTCCACCAGCCCGTCGGCGAAGTATTCCTGGTCGGGGTCGCCGCTCATGTTGGTGAAAGGCAGAACTGCGATCGAGGGTTTCGTGGGCAGGGGAGGCGGTGCAGCCACCGAGGCGCTGGCGTCGGTCTCGACGCGATAGGCGCGCACAGGCCGCTCGATGTTCTTGAGGCGCAGGTCGCCGAGCAGCGTGAAGCCGCCGTCGAGCTTGCCTTGAAGGTGGTCGTAGGCGGTGCCCGAGACGACCACGGCGCCGGGATCGGCGATGCTTTCGAGGCGGGCGGCGATGTTGACACCGTCGCCGTAGAGGTCGCCGTCCTCCTCGCAGACCACGTCGCCGAGATTGACGCCGATGCGGAAGCGTATCCGCTCTTCCTCGGGCGTCTCCGCCTCGTGTTCTGCCAAAGCCTGCTGGATCGCTATCGCCGAGGTCACCGCGTTGACGACACTCGCGAACTCACACAGAATGCCGTCGCCAGTGAGCTTGACGATCCGGCCCTGATGCTCGGAGACCAGCGGTTCGAGGAGGTCCTTGCGGTATGTCTTGAGCCGCTCGAGTGTGCCGCGCTCGTCGCGCTCCATCAGGCGCGAATAGCCGACCACGTCGCAAGCCAGGATCGCTGCGAGGCGGCGCTGCGCGGTCATTGCACCGCCCGGCCAGGCGCGTGCACGCGGGCTGCCTTGCGCCCATGCCCCGCCAACTTCCAGACGTCCAACGTGCATGGTATCCATCTCTCCCAGCCGCTGCCCATCGCCGATTCAGAACGGGGAACGCAGCTTGACCTTGCCTTCACGAGATTTCGCTATCCCGCTTGCGAGGCGTGGAGCGATCCAGTCACCGCGCTAACAGCCAACCGGCGACACGCCCACGCAGCCTCTGGGGACGCTGACACGCCACTCCCAGAAGGCCGGAGATATTTGCTGCCCTTGGTAACCGGTTGACGCCACCGTGGCGGTGCTTTTGTCACCGCGATGTAACAGCGAGATGCCCTACGAGCGCGCGCATCAGGCATCACACCAGACGTTCGCGCTTAGAGGTGCTGAGGTCGGAAAGTGGCGCGACTCTACCCATCGAGCCCTGCGTCGACCGGGCTGACATCCGGCAACCTTGTGCGATCGAATCCTCGAAGACAACGCCCTTTAGCCGCTACAATTCGCGGCTCGCGTCGGGCGCTGCGGTGCGGAGGGCGGCAAGGGAGAAGGACCATGCCCAGTTGCTACCGGGGCCACATCGTTGGCCAAAAGCCTCCTCTGAAGCCGCGTGAGGTCTGGAGTATCCGGACACGACTTCAGGTGTCGGGCGCTGAACGGGATCTAGCGCTCTTCAATCTCGCCATCGACAGCAAGCTTCGAGGTTGCGAGCTGGTGGCCGTCACTGTCGGAGACATAGCCCTTTCCGGCAGCGTCCGCGATCGGGCGGTGATTGTTCAGAGGAAGACCGGGCGACCTGTGCAATTCGAGATCACGGAGCAGACCAGAGCCGCAGTCGGTGCATGGATAGCCCGTCGCCACCTCACCGAAAGCGAGTTCCTGTTTCCCAGTCGCGTGCGAGTTAAGCCGCATATGTCGACAAGGCAGTACGGGCGGGTCGTCGAGAAGTGGGTATCCAGCATTGGGCTCGAACCAAAGCGACACGGAACGCATTCAATGAGACGCACGAAGGCTTCACTGATCTACAAGAAGACCGGCAACATTCGTGCGGTTCAGCTGCTGCTCGGTCATACCAAGCTGGAGAGCACCGTGCGCTACCTCGGCACAGAAGTAGATGACGCTTTGGCGATCTCTGAACAGATCGAACTGTAAAGCCATGCGGAGCGGCGCTATCATCCAAGTGTCGCTCCGTGACCCGAGCCTGACCTTTCCGTCGCGGGCGTAAAGGTCCGCAGCGGGCGGAAAAGATGACGATCAACCTTCGGTCGCGACGTTCAAAAACGCGCCTGTATTCGCTTTGGTTGGGGGCGCCTTTGTGTATAATTAGATACCGCTAAAATAACAACGCGACGAGAGCCGGCAAAACTGATAGGTACTTGGGCTGGGGTCAGGAACCGGAGACCCAACATGCTCAGAGCCCTAGGCAAGGCGTGCGCGGTAATCCTTTTGTCAGGAAACTGCGCTTTCGGCCAATCGGATTCGATAGAGCCGGAGGCTGGAACTTGGAAGACGTGGGTGATCACGTCAGGAAAGGATCTCCGCGTACCGCCGCCACCGGACGATTCCGCAACTGAACTGAAGCAGCTCCGCGATCTTGTCGCAAAGAACGATGCGCAGACTGCCGCCGGGATCACGTTCTGGGATGCCGGATCGCCCGGCTATCGATGGATCGAACTGGTCAATAACCGCCTTCTCGAAAACCAGCAGATTCCCAATGCACACCGCGTCTACACCTATATGACCATGGCGATCCACGACGCCACGATCGCGGCGTGGGAGTCGAAGTATTTCCACAATCGCCCACGCCCGAGCGAGGCGGACACGACGCTGCCGACTGCGCTGCCGACGCCTCGCAGTCCATCCTATCCCTCTGAACATGCGGCAGCTGCCGGAGCCGCCGCGGCGGTTCTTTCCCATTTCTTTCCCGACGAGGCGTCGTCGTTCCAGTCAATGGCGGAAGAAGCGGCGCAGTCTCGTGTCCTTGCCGGTGTCCAATTCCCAAGCGACTCTTCCGCCGGCCTGGAATTGGGGCGACGCGTGGCAGAGCAGGTGATTGCACGGGCAAAGGCCGATGGCTCCGACGCCGTTTGGACCGGTACGGTGCCGACCGGGCCGTGCATGTGGGTCGGAGACAAACCGGGTAATGCAACCATGCCGAACTGGAAGCCGATATTGCTGAAGGCAGCCAATGAATTCAGGCCACCGGCTCCACCCGACTGTGCGTCGGAGACGGTGAAGGCCGAGGTTGATTCAGTTCTACAGTTCGAGCGGAAATTTCCAACCAACTACAAAGCGTTCTACTGGCAAAGTCCATCCGGCCTGTTCACCGACTGGTATGACTATGCCAGCAAATGGATGTCCGAGGACAAGACGGATTCGAACCCCCCGCGCGCCGCACGGGCTTACGCGTTGCTTGCAACGGTCCACTACGACGCCTTCATTGCAAGCAACGACGGGAAGTACGCGTATTGGTACCTGCGGCCCAACATGCTTGACCGGAGCATCACTCCCCTGTTTGCGGTGCCGGGCCATCCCAGTTATCCGTCGAACCACTCCACGCTCTCGACTGCCCGATGCGAGGTCCTTGCGTACCTGTTCCCCGGCCATGCGGAATTTATTCGTGCGGTCGGCAAGGAGGCGGGCGATTCCCGCATCTGGGCTGGCATCCACTACGAAATGGACAACACGGCAGGCGTCGCGCTCGGTAAAGCCGTCGCGGGCAAATTCATCGAAAGGGCAAGAACGGACGGTGCAGACTAGCGAAGGGGCAGACAGCCAAGATGCGGCAACTGCCCAGCTAACCACACGGCCAAATGTCCGTTGTAGCATTGGAAGCCAGAGTTTGACCGAGCGCCCCGAAATGTCCGCTCATGGCGCTGCCTGCGCGTTCCGATCGGCGACACGGAAGGCAGAAAACCACCCTGAGCTGCCCTACACGTCGGGTAGCAAGCGTCAGGCTTTCACCATCTAACGGCGGCGAGCCTCAATTCTTCGGCCGCGGCGGCTCCAGGATCAGCCATTTGATGATGCCCATAGCCGGCAGCACCCAGAGCATGCCGCTGAGCAGGAAGAACAGGAAATGCGCCCACGGTCCCGATTCTGCCAGTTGGGCAACCGCCACGATCGATGCGACCAGCGCATAGACGATAACCAGCGCCACCAGCAGGACTGTTCCGATCAGCTTCTTCAGGCGAATGGGCATTTCGCGATCCCGTTAATCCTTATCGCTTAGGCCCAACAAAAGAGACACGCAACCCGCAAGAAGCAGCGCGACGGCGTGCCGCGCTGTCCGGTCTTGCCAGCAGGGTCGCGATGGTTCACCAATCCGCGACTGCAACCTGCCGGGACAAGCCTATGGCTGCCATATCAGCTGCCGCGCCTTTCGTGGCCCGCGACCGCGACCTGCGCAACCGGGCGCTGGTGCGCGGCTGGCTCTACGTCGTGCTTCTGGTGCTGTTTGTCCTGGTCCTGGTCGGCGGCGCCACCAGGCTCACTGAGTCCGGCCTGTCGATCACCGAATGGAAGCCGATCCACGGCATCATCCCGCCACTCAACGACGCCGAATGGCAGGAGGAGTTCCAGCGTTACCAGCAGATCCCGCAATATGCCGAGCTCAACAAGGGTATGAGCATCGAAGCGTTCAAGTCGATCTTCTGGTGGGAATGGGTGCACCGGATCCTGGCGCGCGGTGTCGGCCTGGTTTTCGCCGTGCCGCTGGTGTTTTTCTGGGCGACGCGCCGCATCGAACGCGGCCTGGGGCCGAAACTTATCGGGATTCTTCTTCTCGGCGGCCTGCAGGGCGCGATCGGCTGGTGGATGGTGGCGTCCGGGCTGGTCGAGCGGGTCTCCGTCAGCCAGTACCGGCTGGCGACGCATCTGACGCTGGCTGCACTGATCTTCACCGCGACCATGGTGGTGGCTCGCGGGCTCGCGCCTCATTCAGAGCCCGCCGCCGACCGTTCGACGCAGCGTCTGGCCGGCTTTCTGGTGTTGCTGGCGCTGATCCAGATCTATCTCGGCGGGCTGGTCGCCGGGCTCGATGCCGGCCTGAGCTACAACACCTGGCCGCTGATGGACGGCAAGCTCATCCCCGGTGATCTGCTGATCCTAGAGCCGGCATGGCGCAACTTCTTCGAGAGCCCGAAGACGGTCCAGTTCATCCACCGGCTCGGCGCCTACACGATCTTCGTAGCAGCACTTTGGCACATGATCGCGACGCACCGCCGCCTGCCTGAAACGACGCATGCGCGTCGCGCGACGCTGCTGTTTCTGCTGGTGCTGGCGCAGGCCTTGATCGGCATCGGCACGCTGATGATGCACGTGCCGCTGCACATGGCGCTGACGCATCAGGCCTTCGCGCTTGTCCTGCTTGGTTTTGCAGCAGCGCATTGGCGCGGTACCAAGGGCGCCTATCCGCTGCCCAACCGGATCGCCATCAGAGGCTGAGCCGCACCGTCCTGATCGCCGTGGCAATGGACAATTCGCGGCTTTCCTCGATCGCGTTGCGGTCCTCATGATGCCATGACGCCGACAGGCAGCCATAGGCGATGGCATGATCCAGAATTGCGGCCGGCGTCTGGCCGAGCGTCGTGGCGAAGATCTCGGCCATGTGGGCAATCCGCCGGGGATCGCGGCAAAGGTCGTCGCGGTCGAGCGGATTGTAGAACATGTTCGCCGCATCGAAGCCGGGATCGCCGAGAACGCCCTTCGGGTCGATCGCCAGCCAGCCGCGCGGCCCGTGCATGATGTTGTCGTGATGCAGGTCGCCATGCAGCGGCAGCACGTCGACAGGATCGGCCAACAGCCGTTCCGCGGTCGCAGCCGCTTCGACATAGAGGCTCTTTTCGCCATCGTCGCGATCCGTCTTCGCCTTGTTGAACAGACTGGAAAACCGTGCCCGCAGCGGCTGAAGATCCGGTGGGGCAGGGTGGTCAGATGGCGAGAACAGTCTTGCCATTACTTCAGCCGCGATTGCGGTGGCGGCACTATCTCCCTGCTCCGCGAGAACCTGTGACAGCAAGGTCTCGCCGGCATATTCGAGCAGCATGCAGTGGCCGTCGCAGCCTAGCAGTCGCACCGCGCCTTCGCCGCGCCGCCAGGCGAGGAAATGCTCGCCGCGCAACTCGTCTTTGACATCATCGAAAGGTTTGAGCGCCTTGACGATCGCCGGCGAGCCGTCCGCGCGAAAAACCTTCCAGATGCGGCTGCTGAAGGTTTCGGCAATCAGTTCTGGCGCATTGACGTTCCAGCGTGTTGGAAATGCCGGAGCGTCCATTCAGTGCTTGAGGCCGAGCATCAGATCCATGTTCTGCACGGCAGCACCCGAGGCGCCCTTGCCGAGATTGTCGTACACGGCGAGCAGCAGCGCCTGGGCCCTGTCGTCGTTGGCGAAGACATAGAGCTTCATCCGGTTGGTGCCGTTGTAGATTTCGGGATCGATCTCCGGCACGCGCTCCAGTTGCTCATAGGGCGCTACCTCGACCACGCCGCCATCGATGGCGGCGAAATGGTCGGCGATCGCCGCATGAAGCTCGGCGCCAGTCGGCACATAGTCGAGGCCGCCGAGCTGCAGCGGCACCACCGTGATCATGCCTTGCGCGAAATTGCCGACCGCCGGCTGCATGATCGGGTCATGCGACAGGTTCGCATAGGTCCTGAGCTCCGGCACATGCTTGTGCTGGAGGGTCAGCCCGTAGGGCAGGAATTCCGACGCATCCTCGCCCTTGGCGACATAGTCCTCGATCATCGGCCGGCCGCCGCCCGAATAACCCGAAATGCCGTTGACGGTGACCGGGAAATCCGGCGGCAACAGCCCGGCCGCCACCAGCGGCCTGAGCGTCGCGATCGGCCCTTGCGGCCAGCAGCCCGGATTGGCGACGCGCTTTGCCCTGGCGATTGTCTTCGCCTGATCCTTGTCCATTTCGGCGAAACCGTATTCCCAACCTTCGGCGACGCGATGCGCGGTCGAGGCATCGATGACCCTGGTGGTGTCGTTGGTGATCAGCGAGACGCTTTCTTTCGCGGCTGCGTCCGGCAGGCACAGGATCGCGACATCGGCAGCGTTGAGGAACTCGGCTCTAGCTGCCGCTTCCTTGCGTCGCTCGGTCGGAATGGAGATGATCTCCAGGTCGCCGCGCTCGGCAAGCAGCGCCCTGATCTGGAGACCGGTGGTGCCGTGCTCGCCGTCGATGAAGATTTTCGGTTTCATTGCCTGCCTGAATTCCTGTTATCTCAAAGTTATATGCCACTTGCCTGGTTCAACGCGGCAACGACGTGATTGCCGCTGTTCAGCTCTTCGAGCCGGGCTTTTCGTTCCGCCAGGAGCCCGAGATAGTGCATGGCCACCGTCGACCCCGCAATTGCCGTTATATCGGCGTGATCATAGGCCGGCGCAACCTCCACGACGTCGGCGCCGACGATATCGACCTGATTGATCTGGCGCAGCACCGACAGGATTTTTGCCGAGGACGGCCCGCCGGCGACCGGTGTGCCGGTGCCGGGCGCGAAGGCCGGGTCCAGGCAATCGATATCGAAGGTGACATAGGCCTTCTTGCCGCCAGTGCGGTCGACGATGGCATAGGCGATATCGGACGCGCGCATTTCCTCGACTTCGTGGCCATACAGGATCTTGATGCCGAAGGTATCAGGCGCATGGGTGCGGATGCCGATCTGGATCGAACGGTCGGGGTCGATAATGCCCTCCTTGACCGCACGGCCGACGAAGGAGCCGTGATCGATGCGCTTGCCATCGTCCGGCCAGGTGTCCTGGTGGGCGTCGAACTGCACCAGGGCCAGCGGTCCGTGGATGGCGGCATGCGCCTTGAGCAGCGGCCAGGTGACGAAATGGTCGCCGCCGAGCGAAAGCAGGAAGGCGCCGGATTTCAGGATCTTTGCCGCCTCGCGCTCGATCGTCCCTGGCGTCTTCTGGTGGTTGCCGCTGTCGAGCAGGCAATCGCCATAGTCGACCACGGCGAGATGTTCGAACAGCTCGCGCGAAAATGGATATTGCGGATCGTTGTCGAGGATGGTCGAGGCGCGGCGAATCGCCTGCGGCCCGAAGCGCGCACCCGGCCGGTTGGTGACGGCGGCGTCGAAGGGGATGCCCCACACCACGGCGTCCGCGCCCTTCACGTCCTTCGTGTATTTGCGCCGCATGAACGACAGCGCGCCGGCATAGGTCGGCTCGAAGGACGCGCCCGTCTTGGCGCGGGCGGTGAAGGCGTGGTCGATGTTGCTGTTCGGCATGAAGCGATCTCCTGTGCGTCGAGGCGCAACCTTATTGGACATAATTCTCAGAAATGCGACCCCTTCCGGGGCCATGGTCATTCGAGCCCGGTCACAAATTCTTGCTTGCCAGGTGAGCCTGCATGGCTGGCGCGGGAATTGTCTAGCTAAGCATGAATGCAACCGAAAGTAGCCAGCCTCCCATCGTCGGACGGTGTCGGCCACACCGACCGCGACAGCGGCGGCATCGATCTCGGCAAGCTGATTGGCAGCGACCTGCTGATTGCCGTTATGATTCGAGGTCGCAGAACGGCCGTTTCAACCGGCATTGACCTGACTTTCCGGCATTTGCGAAGCCGGCTTCGTTCACTGGGCTGTCACGTGAGTCGCTTAACCGGGTCTCCATCCGGTACGGAGCGATTCTCATGCGAACGACCTGGCTGAACCTTCTGCTTTCCGTTGCCTTGGCGCTCTTCACAGGCCCGGCATCGGCAGGCGAAACGCGCGCCAGACAGATTCTCGACCGTTTCGAACACGCCAACCAGTGGCGCGACCACGTCATGGTGGCGGCACACCGCGCCGGCAGCATGCAGGCCCGCAAGACGCTCTATGCGGAGAACTCGATCGCCGCCGTCGAGGCATCGATCGCGCTTGGTGCCGAAATCGTCGAGGTCGACGTCAGGCGCTCGAAGGACGACCAGTTCGTCGTCATGCATGACAGCTGGCTCGACCGCACGACGAATTGCAGGGGCGAGGTGGTCAAGCGCACGCTGGCCGAGGTCAAAACCTGCAGACTGGTGATCGAGGGCACCGGCGCCGTCACCGAAGAGCCGGTTTCGACCCTGCGCGAAATGCTGATGGCGACCAAGGACAGGATCCTCATCAACATCGATAACAAGCTCGACGTTGACAGCCTGGCCGGCATGATCGCGGTCGCGCGCGATCTAGGCATGGCCGAACAGGTGATCGTCAAGGAGAACCTGTGGAATCCGGCCAGGATCACCACTGTCAAGGCCGCCATGGGCGCGATCGGCAGTGGTTTCCAGTTCATGCCGATTATCGCCGACGACGCGGTTCGCGACGCCGGCTTCGCCGAGAAAGTCAGCGGGACCTTTTCGCCGCGCGCGGTCGAGATGATCAACTGGCGCGCGGGGTCGGAGACGCTGACCGAGACCGGTGGCCCGCTGTTCAGCCCCCGCATGCGCGCAGCGGCGATAAGGGGCGACTGGCACATCTGGGCCAACACCTACGCCATCGTCAACAAGCCGGGCGGCTTCCTTGCCGGCGGTCGCGGCGACGAGTTGGCGGTGCTCGCCAGCCTGCCGCGCGAGACGTACGGCTTCTGGGCCGAGCGCGGCGCCACCATCATCCAGACCGACGAGCCGAAAGCGGCGATCGATTGGCTGGCGGCAAACGGCTACCGCGTGCCTTATCCCAATGAGGCGCGGCCGGCGGAGCCGGCGAACACCGCAAGCATCAACTAGACGTGGTGGCTGAAGCTGCCGATCTCCCCCCTTGTGGGGGAGATGCCCGGCAGGGCAGAGGGGGGCGCGACGGATCGCTTACCTTTGTCAAAACGATGCCGACAATTGGCTTCAAGACAATTTCGATTGACACAAATTGATGGATAGGCTGGCGGGGCAGCGCCCCCCTCTGGCCTGCCGGCCATCTCCCCCACGAGGGGGGAGATTGGCTAGTCTCAAGCCGCCATCGCCACGCCGTCCAGTTCCCTCAGCACATCGCTGGGCAACTCCAGTTCACTCGCCGCCAGGTTCTCCCTGAGATGCGCGACGGACGAGGTGCCGGGAATCAGCAGGATATTGGGCTCGCGACGGAGCAGCCAGGCGAGCGCGACCTGCATGGGCGTGGCGCCCAGGCGCTCAGCGACGCCGGATAGCGTAGACGACTGCAGCGGGTTGAAGCCGCCGAGCGGAAAGAATGGCACATAGGCGATGCCGTCGCGGGCAAGTTCGTCGACCAAGGCATCGTCGCTTCTGTGCGCCAGATTGTATTGGTTCTGCACGCAGACGATCCTGGCGATGCGCCGCGCCTCTTCGACCTGCGTTGAGGTGACATTGCTTAGCCCGATGTGGCGCACCAGGCCTTGTCGCTGCAGCTCGGCCAGCACGGTGAGCGGCGCCTCGATCGACCCTTCGGCCGGACCATGTGCGTCGAACATGATCCTGAGATTGACCACATCCAGCATGTCGAGCCCGAGATTGCGCAGATTGTCGTGCACCGCCTCCGTCAGCTCCTCTGGAGAGAAGGCCGGCAGCCACGAGCCGTCCGCGCCGCGACGCGCACCGATCTTGGTGACGATCGTCAGATCGTCGGAATAGGGCGCCAGCGCCTCACGGATGAGCTGATTGGTGACGTGCGGGCCGTAAAAGTCGCTGGTGTCGATGTGGTTCACCCCGCGCCCAACGGCTTCGCGCAGCACGGCCAAGGCTGCGTCGTGATCCTTGGGCGGACCGAATACGCCGGGTCCTGCGAGCTGCATGGCGCCGTAGCCGAGCCGCTTCACGGTGCGGTCGCCGAGAGTGAATGAGCCGGACTGGTCGATGCTGGACATAATCTATCTCCGTTCAAGATGAAGCTGAGATAGGCGCTGTCCGATCTCACGATAATTGGCTACATTCCGCACGGGCTGTACGGAATACCGAACAATGAAGATCGATCTCGGAGATCTGAACGCCTTCGTGGCCGTGGCGCGGGCCAAGGGTTTTCGCGATGGCGCCCGTGCCAGCGGCGGCAGTGCGTCGGGCTTGAGCGAGGCGGTGCGCCGCCTCGAGACGCAGCTCGGTGTCAGGCTGCTCAACAGGACGACCCGCAGCGTCGTCCTGACTGAAGCGGGTGCGAGCTTGCTGGCCCGGCTCGGCCCAGCCTTGACCGAGGTCGAGACAGCACTTGACGTGGTCAACGGCTTCCGCGATCGGCCGGCAGGTACATTGCGCCTCAACGTGCCGGTCAGCGCCGCGCGGCTGGTGCTGCCCAGCATTGTTCCGCGTTTCCTCGCCGCCTATCCCGGTATCCGGCTGGAGGTGATCGCCGAGGAGAGCTTTGTCGACGTGCTGGCGGCCGGCTGCGATGCCGGCATCCGTTACGACGAGCGGCTGGAGCAAGACATGATCGCGGTGCCGATCGGACCGCGCGTGCAGCGCTTCGCCACTGCCGCCAGCCCTGCCTATCTGGACCGCCATGGCCGGCCGCAACATCCGCGCGACCTGCTCGGCCACGCTTGCCTGCGCGGCCGTTTCGCCAGCGGTGCGATGCCGCCGTGGGAATTCGAGCGTGGCGGCGAGGTGGTGCGGGTCGATCCGACGGGGCCGCTTCTCGTGACTTTGGGCGGAGCGGCCGATCTCGCCGTCGATGCGGCCATCGCCGGCACCGGCATTGTCAGCCTTTTCGAGGATTGGCTTCGCCCTTACTTCGAGAGCGGTGCGCTCGAACCCGTCCTCGAATCTTGGTGGCAGAGCTTCCCCGGGCCGTTCCTCTATTATCCCGGCCGGCGTCTCGTGCCGGCGCCGTTGCGGGCGTTTATCGACTTCATCAAGGTATCGGCCGACCACGCCTGATGCCTGAAGTCGGTAATAGAAAAGGCCGCCCGGAGGCGGCCTTTTCGACTGTTGAAGCTGCGTAGCGCTTAGCGCTTCGAGAACTGGAACGAGCGGCGGGCCTTCGCCTTGCCGTACTTCTTGCGTTCGACAACGCGGCTGTCGCGGGTCAGGAAGCCGCCTTTCTTGAGCACGGCGCGCAGCGCCGGCTCGTAGTAGGTCAGCGCCTTGGAGATGCCGTGGCGCACGGCACCGGCCTGGCCGGAGAGACCGCCGCCGATGACAGTGGCGACGATGTCGTACTGGCCGGCGCGGTTGGCGGCGATGATCGGCTGGTTGAGGATCATCTGCAGGACCGGACGCGCGAAATATTCGGCGAACACCTTGTCGTTGACGACGATCTTGCCGGAGCCGGGCTTCACCCAGACGCGCGCGATGGCGTTCTTGCGCTTGCCGGTGGCATAGGCGCGGCCCGACTTGTCGAGCTTCTGGACATGGACGGGTGCAGCCGGCTGCGTGTTGGTGTTGCCGGTGGCAGTTCCGAGTTCTGCGAGCGAGGAAAGCTCAGCCATTTTACGAAACCTTCTTGTTCTTGGCGTTCAGCTTGGCCACGTCGAGCGTGACGGGCTGCTGGGCGACATGCGGATGTTCCGTGCCTGCATAGACGCGGAGATTCTTCATCTGGCGACGGCCGAGAGGGCCACGCGGGATCATGCGTTCGACGGCCTTCTCGACGACACGCTCGGGAAAACGGCCCTCGAGCAGCTGGCGCGCGGTGCGCTCCTTGATGCCGCCGGGGTGGCCGGTGTGCCAGTAATAGACCTTGTCGGTGAATTTCTTGCCGGTGAACACCACCTTGTCGGCATTGATGACGATGACGTTGTCGCCGTCGTCGACATGCGGGGTGAAGGTGGGCTTGTGTTTGCCGCGAAGATGATTGGCGATGACAGTGGCGAGACGGCCGACGACGAGACCCTCGGCGTCGATCAGCACCCACTTCTTCACCACATCCGCAGGCTTCTGCGAAAAGGTTGTCATGGATTTGTTGCTTTCGGTTCGGACCGTCCCTTATTCACGAATGACAAGGGAAGGCGTTTCTTGTTGCTTGGATTGGCGCCGAGCGCTTGCCCGCCGCCAATAACAAAACGGCGGCCTTTGCGGGCCGCGGTTCCGTGAGGGCTTATAGGCGAGGGGGATTAGCCAGTCAAGTTGCATTTCTGACCACCTCAGAAGGATTACCTTGCCAAATCAACAGGTTAGCTTTGAGGTATTATTATACCGCATTTGAATCCGACAATTTGACTAGCGCCGTCCCGGAATAATCGCGGCCAGCAGCAGTTTGATCCCGACAGCGATCATGATCGCACCAGCCAGGCGTTCTTGCCAGACAAGAAAACCGGCGTTGCGTGCCAGCCAGCGACCGACGGCGCCTGAGGCCAAGGCTACAGCTCCCAGGACCACAAGCCAGTAGCCTTCATCGTGGCCCCGAGCACGATAAATTGCATCGCCGGCGATCCTGTGGAGGAATGGACGAACTGCGGCAGTACTGCGAGCATGAAAACCAGTGCGGTAGGGTTGGTCAGGTTGCAGATCATGCCTTGCCGAAAGGCACCTGCCAAACCTCCCTCCTTGGCTGCGACGATGCTGTTTCTTTCCGCTCCCTTGCGCGTGAGCAAGAACTTCGTCCCGATTGCGATCAAGTACGCCGCTCCGAGCAGTTGCAGCAGGCCATACGCGACAGGCGAGGACGTGACCAGCGATGCAAGTCCCATTGCCAGCAGCGGAATCTGGATCACGCCTGCGAAAACGCACCCGGTTGCAGTCGCCAGTGCTGCCCGCCAGCCCTGTCCGATACCGCGGCTGATCACCAGAAGCATGTCCGGCCCCGGACCGGACAGTTGGTAGCCGAGCACGGCGACCAGGAATGCCAGAAAAGTGGGAAGTTCGGGCATGTTTTTTGCGGACCTGATCGGCCTGCGAACGTGTTGTCGGACATTTCGTTCCGTAGGGGTCGTCTGGAACGAGCGGAAAACACGTATCCGTCCTGCAAATCAGGCCTGCGATTGAAAGCTCTTCTTCGGCGGGATCGAATAGGTTCCCGTCGCGTGCGCTACCGTGTGTCCGTCCGGTCCGGCGATGATGTCGATATCGAACACCATCAGGCTTTTGCCCAGCTTCAGGATGCGGCAATGGCCGTCGATCGGGCCGGCCTCGGCTTTGCGGACAAAATTGATATTGAGATTGGTGGTGACCGAAAGCGCATCCGGCCCGGCATGTGAAAGCACGCAGACATAGCCGCCTATATCGGCCAGTGTGAACAGCGACGGGCCCGACACCGTTCCGCCAGGGCGCAAATGCCGCTCGTCGGCATTCAGGCGAACCGTGCAGCCGCCGGGAAACACGTCGATCGCCTCGTAGAAGGTGAACTGGTCGTTGAGCTGTGGGTAGACGGTTGCCATCAGGGCATTGATTTCAGCCGCCGTCAGCACCGGTTTGAGATTGTCTTGGACGGGCATAAGCGGTTTCCTATATGGAGCCGGCACGGGGTCAGGTGGACGCCTGGGCCAATTGTCGGGTTTGAGAAAACACGTCTCAAGGCTGTTCTTCAATCGGCAGCGTGCTAGTTCTTTTGTTCCATGGCCCACGAATCCGATGCCGCTGGCCAATGAAGAGGTTGGAGAACATGGCCGAAATCGTCGCCATCAAGCCGGCCGTTGCCGAAGGTCCTGTTGTCGCGAGACTGGACAAGGGCGTGCTGCGCCTCACGCTTGCCAATCCGCCGGCCAATGCGCTGTCGCTGGCGGTGATGGCGGCGCTGACGGCGGAACTCGACCGCGCGAAATCAGACAGATCCGTCCGCGTCATTATCCTGGCAGCGGCCGGAAAAGTGTTCTGCGCTGGACACGACCTCAAGGAAATGACCGCGCGCCGCACTGATGCCGATCGCGGCAAGGCATTCTTCGAGGAGACGTTTTCCGCTTGCGCGGTACTGATGCAGGCGATCGTGCGCCATCCCAGGCCGGTGATCGCCGAGGTCGATGGCCTGGCGACGGCAGCCGGGGCGCAACTGGTCGCGAGCTGCGATCTGGCGATCGCCTCGCATGAGGCGACCTTCTGCACGCCCGGTGTCAATATCGGCCTGTTCTGCTCGACGCCGATGGTGGCGCTGTCGCGCAACGTCTCGCGCAAGCACGCGATGGAGATGCTTTTGACCGGCGAGACCATCGATGCGGCGACGGCCAAGGAATTCGGCCTGGTTAATCGCGTGGTGCCGCGCGAATATCTGAACCAGATTGTCACCAAATACGCGCAAACCATTGCTGCCAAATCGTCTTTGGTCGTGAAGACCGGCAAGGAGGCGTTCTACGCGCAGGCCGAGATGGGGCTGGCCGAGGCCTATGCCTATACCGGCCGCGTCATGGTCGAAAACATGCTGGCACGCGACGCGGAAGAGGGCATTGGCGCCTTCATCGGCAAGCGCAAGCCGGAATGGACGGACGATTAGATATGGAACCCCGCATCTCAATCATCACCATCGCCGTCGACGATCTCGAGCGCGCCACGCGCTTCTACGAGGCGATGGGCCTGACCCGCCATGCCGGGATCACCGACGGCGTCGCCTTCTTCCAGATGGGCGGCGTCATTCTCGGCCTGTTCCCGCGCGCAAGCGCCGAAGAGGATTCGGGCATCACCTTTTCCAAGGCGCCGTCGGCGGTCTATCTCGCCTACAACACCCGCTCCGACACGGAAGTCGACGACGTGCTTGCGATGGCCGAGAAGGCCGGCGGTCGTATCGTCAAGCCGGCCGGCCGCGCCTTCTGGGGCGGCTGGTATGGCTATTTCGCCGACTCGGAAGGGCATGTCTGGGAAGTGGCGCACAATCCGGCTTTTCCGATCGCGGAAGACGGAACGATCTCGCTGCCGGACTGATCGCTGCCGCATGGCTCCTCGCAAGCAACTGACGCGACTGAAGGCTCCCTATCTCAAGCGCATCCTGATAGAGCCGGCGCGGGTCGCAGATTGGGAAAAATACCCCTGGAACTTGCCGATCTTCCGCAGCCACGATTTCGAGCTCGAATTCACCACGCCGATCACCATCATCGTCGGCGAGAACGGCACCGCCAAATCCACGCTGCTCGAGGCGATCGGCGCGCTGGCCGGATACGACGAGGCCGGCGGCGGCAAGGGCTACATGCCCGTCGACCATTCAGCTGCCATCGATACGAGCGGCGCCGCACTGGCTAAGACGCTGCGCGGTCACTGGCTGCCGAAAGTCACCGCCGGCTGGTTCTTTCGCGCTGAATCCTTTTACTCCGTCGCCCGTTATCTCGATCAGGCGGCGCTCGAAGATCCGTTCAAGCCACCTCCGCCCGATTTCCTGTCCTGGTCGCATGGCGAGGGCTTCATCCGTTTCTTCGAGGAGCGCTGCCGCCGGCAAGGCATCTACATCCTCGACGAGCCCGAAAGCGCCTTGTCGCCGACGCGCCAGATCGAGCTTCTCAGGATGCTGCGGCGGATGGACCAATCCGGCACGGCGCAAGTGATCATGGCGACGCATTCGCCGCTGCTGATGGCCTGTCCCGGCGCGCGGCTGTTCCGCATCAGCCGGTTCGGCCTCGACCCGACCGATTTCAGCGATACCGATCATTTTCGGATGATGCGCAGTTTCTGCAACGATCCGGATGGTTTTCTCGCCGAAGCTCTGTATGAGGACGAGGCATGAACCACGACGCCTACGACAATGCCTATATCGCCGGCATCCTCAATTCGGTTAAGACCATCGCCATGGTCGGCGCGTCCGCCAATGATGTGCGGCCGAGCTATTTCGTGCTGAAATATCTGCTTGCCAAAGGGTTTTCGGTGTTTCCGATCAACCCGGGACAGGCCGGCAAGGAAATCCTCGGCCGAACAGTCTATGCTAGGCTCGCCGATCTCCCCGAGCCCGTCGACATGGTCGACATCTTTCGCGCTTCCGCGGCGGTGCCTGGCGTCATCGACGAGATCCTGCGGCTCGACCCGCTGCCGAAAGTCGTCTGGATGCAGCTTGGCGTGCGCCACGACGAGGCGGCCGTGCGCGCCGAGGCCGCTGGCATCAAGGTGGTGATGAACCGCTGCCCCAAGATAGAGTATGGCAAGCTGTCGGGTGAAATCGGCTGGACCGGCGTCAACTCCGGCGTGCTGTCGTCGAAGAAGCCGCTGATGCGGCCGGGATTCCAGAGCTTCGGCGTTCGCCAGAAGTAGACCATGATCCCGAAAAGTGGAAACCGGTTTTCGGAAAAGATCATGGTCAAACAAGAAAGATAGACCCCATCCCGATCCTATCGGGGTGGATCAGGCTCGAGACGGAAATTTATTCCGGTAATCGGAACATTTTCTCGCGCCTCGATCACAGAACGTGCGTCGAAGGGCATTTTCTTCTTTGCATTCGTGACCGGGCTTCGCCAAGAATGCCCGGCGATTTTCAGAAGGTTCAAAGGGAGGTATTCGATGACCAGCACGCCCGGTTTCAACACGCTCGCCGTCCATGCCGGTGCCAAGCCCGATCCGGCGACCGGCGCGCGTGCCACGCCGATCTACCAGACGACCTCCTTTGTCTTCGACGATGCCGACCATGCCGCCTCGCTTTTCGGGCTAAAAGCCTTCGGCAACATCTACACCCGCATCATGAACCCGACCCAGGCGGTGCTGGAAGAGCGTATCGCGGCGCTCGAAGGCGGCACGGCAGGGCTGGCCGTGGCGTCGGGTCATGCCGCGCAGGTGCTGGTCTTCCACAATCTGATGCAGCCCGGCGACAATTTCGTCGCCGCGACAAGGCTTTACGGCGGCTCGATCAACCAGTTCGGCCACGCCTTCAAGAATTTCGGCTGGCAGGTGCGCTGGGCCGACACCAACGACATATCGACCTTCGAAAGCCAGATCGATGAAAAGACCAAGGCGATCTTCATCGAGAGTCTGGCCAATCCGGGCGGTGTCTTCGTCGATATCGAGAAGATCGGCGACATCGCCCGCAAGCACGGCCTGCCGCTGATCGTCGACAACACGCTGGCCTCGCCCTATCTGGTGCGGCCGATCGAGCATGGCGCCGACATCGTCGTGCATTCGCTGACCAAGTTCATCGGCGGCCATGGCAATTCGATCGGCGGCGCCATTGTCGACGGCGGCACCTTCGACTGGTCGAAATCCGGCAAATATCCGATGCTGTCGGAGCCGCGCCCCGAATATGGCGGCCTCGTCCTGCACGAAACCTTCGGCAACTTCGCTTTCGCCATTGCCGCGCGCGTGCTTGGCCTGCGCGACATGGGTCCGGCGATCTCACCCTTCAATGCGTTCCTGATCCTGACCGGCCTGGAAACCCTGCCGCTCAGGATGCAGCGCCATTGCGACAATGCGGTCACTGTCGCCGCCTGGCTGTCCAACCACCCCAAGGTCGCCTGGGTCTCCTATCCCGGCCTGCCCAGCGACAAGAATAATGCGTTACAGAAAAAATACTCGCCGCTTGGCGCCGGTGCGGTGTTCACCTTCGGCCTGAAGGGCGGCTATGCGGCGGGCATCAAATTCGTCGAGGCGCTCGAACTGTTCTCGCACCTCGCCAATGTCGGCGACACCAAGTCGCTGGTCATCCACCCGGCATCGACCACGCATCGGCAATTGTCGGACGAGCAGAAAGTTACGGCTGGCGCTGGGCCAGATACGGTCAGGCTCTCGGTCGGCATCGAGGATGTCAACGACATCGTCGCCGATCTGGAACAGGCTCTCGCCAAGGTTTGATCCCCACTGGAAGGAGATTCGATGACCGAGCCGAAATTTCTCTCCGTCAATGTCGAAAGTGTCGAGCCGGAACTTGGCGCGCCGGCGCCGGGTCGCCTGATCTCGGGCGATCCGAAGTTTCGCACCTGGAATGTCGAGGAACGCGACGGCGGGCTCTATGCCGGCATCTGGGAGGCGACGCCGGGCAAATGGCGCATCGAGTATGACGAGTGGGAGTTCTGCCACATCCTGTCGGGCGTTTCAGTGATCGCCGAGGAGGGCGGCGAGGCGCGCACCGTCAGGGCCGGCGACAGCTTCGTGCTCAGGCCGGGTTTTAGAGGAAGCTGGGAAGTGCTTGAAATGACGCGCAAGGAGTATGTGATCAAGCTTTGATCACTTGCATGGCGCTTTCACAAAAGCCGATCGATATCACCGTCGGAAAATCCGTATTCGGCCATCATGTCCCGGTGCCAGGGACTTCCCAGCAAATCGTCCAGGCATGAATCGATGCGCTGGCGCAGGATCGCATTGTCTTTGGCGAGAGCGAAAGCGCCGGCGGCTGGCTGTTTTTCGGCTGCCGGAACGTCGATGACCGCAAGAGGCGCGTTGAAATGCTGAGCCAGATAGCCTCGATGCGCCATGGCGACACTTGCATAGGCATGCACCGCACCGGCAGCGACAGCATCGGCCGCGCCCGCTTGCGTGGCGAATATTCTTATCCGCTCGGGCGGAACGCCATTTTGCAAAGCCGTCTGATGTTGGACCTGGCCCGATATGACGGCGATCAACGCCGCCTCATCTGCGGCGATGGATCGATAGCCGCTGAATTCGCGCGGATTGCCTTTCGCGACGAGCAACCCGTCCTGCAAGACCCAGATCGGTCGCGTGAAGTCGACGGATTTCTTGCGTTCGTCCGAAACGAACAGACCGGTGGTCATATCCCACTCGCCCTTGGCCAGTCCGGGAAGCAGCTTGGCGAACTCGGTCTCGATGGGCAAAAAGGTCCCTAGCCCCAATATTTCGCAAACCTTCTGTGCGAGCTTGACGTCGCAGCCGAAGACATCTCCGGAAGCGTCGGTGAAGCAGAACGGAGACTCCTGCAAAAAAGCGAATTTCATCTTTTCAGTCATGCGATCTCAGCCTTAGGTCCGCTGTTCTCAAAAACGCCCGGCGAGCGCTTCCAACCCGTGGAAATGATAGGAGTCGCGGAAGCGCGGCTGTCCGGCGAGATGCAGCCGCGGTAGGCGCTGGAACAGGGTTTTCAGCGACACCTGCAATTCGAGCCGGGCGAGCGGCGCGCCGATGCAGAAATGGATGCCGGCGCCGAACGAGACGTTCTTCTGGTCCGCGCGATCCGGCCTGAAGGCGAGAGGTTCGGCAAAGGCCGCCGGGTCGTGATTGGCCATGCCGAGCAGCAGGCCGATCGTCTCGCCCGGCCGCACGATGACACCGGGGCCGGCCTCGATCTCTTCATAGGCATAACGCGTGAACATGTGCAGCGGCGCGTCGAAGCGCAGGCATTCCTCGACGGTCGCCGCGGTCGCTTCCGCAGAAATGAAGAAGCGGCGCGGGTCGCCGCCTTGCGCGAGGATCGAGCGCACCGCATTGCCGGTCTGGTGAACGGTCGCCTCGTGGCCGGCGTTGAGCAGCAGGATGGCCGACGACACCAGTTCGTCCTCTGAGAGTTTTTGGCCATCGTCTTGCGCCGAGATCAGCAGCGACAACAGATCGTCGCCGGGGTTTTTGCGCCGCTCGGCAACATAGCCGCGCAGGAAATCCGAAAAATCCCGCGCGGCGCGATTGGCCGTCTCTTCCATTTCGCGTGTGCGGCCATGCATATACATGGCGACCATCTGATGCGACCAGTCGAGCAACTGCGGCCCCATCTCGACAGGCACGCCGAGCATCTCGGCAATGATGGTGATCGGCAACGGCGACGCGAAAGCCGGCAGCAGATCGACCTGGTCCGGTTCGAAACGGTCGATCAGCTCGTTGGCGAGCGCCTCGACGCGCGGCCGAAGCCGCTCGACCTGACGCGAGACGAAGGCGCGGTTGACCAGCGTTCTGAGCCTGGTGTGAACGGGCGGCTCCAGCTCCAGCATTGAATTCGCCTCGATACCGTCGAAGGCGTTGAGATGCGTGCGGTCCTGGCCAATGCCGCTTCTGTCGGGGACGCCGGCCGGGTTCTGGCGGCCGAAGCGGCGGTCGCGCAGCAGCCGGTTGACGTCGTCGAAGCCGCCGAAGCACCAAAAGCCGAACTCTTCCCAGAAGAAGACATTCGATGCGCCATGCATGAAGGCATAGGCCTCATAGGGATTCTGGAAGAAAGCCGGCTCGTGTGGATCGAGCCGCATATGGCGGGTGGCTCGATCGAAGGCCAGGTAAGTTGGTGGCACCAAATCGGTCATTCTGGATCATTAGCCCGGCTTGCCAGCTTGGCGCCAGACCGTATGTTGGCGCCCGATAGCCCAATGCATTGAGCCAGCCGGCGCGGCTGCGGAAAGACGGTTTTGATGAATGTGATCGTGGTTGGCGCAGGCATTGCAGGGCTTTCGACCGCGTGGTCGCTGATCAAGGCCGGGCACCGGGTCACGATCGTCGAGCAGGGACCGATTCCCAATCCGCTTGCCGCCTCGGGCGACCATCACCGCATCATCCGCCGCGCCTATGGTGCAGCTATGGGCTATGGCCGGCTGATCACCGAAGCCTATGAGGCCTGGGACGAGATGTGGGTTGATCTCGGCGAAAACCATCTCGATCCGCGCGGCTTCATCTGCATTTCGCGCGACGAGGGTGACGACGCCGAGCAGATGCGCGACGGGCTGGCGGCCGGCAATTTTCCCTTCGAGATGATCGAGCCGGGCGAGGCCGTCGCGCGCTGGCCGTTCCTCGAGAGCGGAAGTTTTCGCTACGCTTTCTTCTCGCCGGAGGGCGGCGCACTGCATTGCCGCAAGATCGCGGCGGGACTCGCCAAATGGCTGCGGGCCAACGGCGCCAACGTCTATGAAAACAGCAAGGTGACGACGATCGACGTTGAGGCCGGCCACATCGTGCTTGAAAGCGGCGAGACGATGCAAGCCGACCGCATCGTCATCGCCGCCGGCGCCTGGGTGCTAAAACTGTTTCCGGAACTAGACGGCGAACTGAAGACCTGGCGCACCGCGCTTGCCTATGTCGAGCCGCCGGCGGACCTGAAAGCGGCGTGGCAAGGGGCCCCGGTCATCCTCGATGTCGGCGGTGCTGTCGATGGCTACGTGATCCCGCCCTCCGGCGGCGCCGGCATGAAATTCGGCTCCGGCCTGCACAGGGTGCCGACCAGCGACGCCGACTGGAACCGCCAGCCGGTGGCGGGCGAGGGCGAGGCGATCCGCAACCTGTTTTCGCCGCCGATCGCCCGTATCGAGGAGTATAGGGTGACCGAAGTCGTCACCTGCGCCTACACCTTCACCGCCGACGAAAAATTCCTGGCGCATGAGAAGGGCAGATGCCTTGTTGTCTCGGCCTGCTCCGGCCACGGCTACAAGTTCGGCGCGGCTGTCGGCAGGCGCGTCGCGGCGACCATCGGCAATGGCGACGTCGCCGGTTTAAGGGCGTGGCTGCGGGCCGAAGTAGCCTGATCATGGCACGCCCCTGTTGAGCCTTCAGAGCAAACTCAACGTTGAATTGTAGGGGGAGCCGTATCGCGGGAAAGCAGTTTCGAGACATTTCGTTAAGCGACGCGGTTAAGAAAGTGTTACGCGGCGGCGCCGCGTCAAGAGCAGCAGAAGGCTGCCGGCGCAGCTTCGGGCGAATCCTGTGCGGAAAGCTTGATTCGACTTAACCGGATGGCTAGGAGAGGCGGCCTTGCGCTAGGGTGAGCCGACATCCTATTTACAGGACAACGATCCAGAACCGATTCTGCCCGACTTGCTAATCTCCCGGCGCCGGAATCCCACCTTTGAAAAGGGATAGTCCATGAAGAACCCCGTCGAAACCTACATGAACCTCGTTCCGATGGTGGTCGAACAGACCAATCGCGGCGAGCGGGCCTACGACATTTTCTCGCGGCTGCTGAAAGAGCGCATCATTTTCATCACCGGCCCGGTCGAGGACGGCATGGCGACGCTGGTCTGCGCGCAGCTCCTGTTCCTCGAAGCGGAGAATCCGAAGAAGGAAATCAACCTCTACATCAATTCGCCTGGCGGCGTCGTCACGTCCGGCATGGCGATCTACGACACCATGCAGTTCATCAAGCCGGCGGTGGCGACGCTGTGCATCGGCCAGGCGGCCTCGATGGGCTCGCTGCTCTTGACCGCAGGCGAGAAGGGCATGCGCTTCGCCACGCCGAACGCCCGCATCATGGTCCACCAGCCTTCCGGAGGCTTCCAGGGCCAGGCTTCCGACATCGAGCGCCACGCCCAGGACATCATCAAGCTGAAGCGTCGTCTCAACGAGGTCTATGTCAAGCACACCGGCAAGAGCTATGACGAAATTGAAAAGACGCTCGACCGCGACCACTTCATGACCGCCGACGAGGCGAAGGATTTCGGCCTCATAGACAAGGTCATTTCGTCGCGCGAGCCGGCTGAGGTTGCCGCCGCATAAGCCTGGTGGCAGCTGGATGGTGGGAAAACACGCTTTTGACGCCGCTTGCGGCATTTCGGCCACAATTGGCTGTTCCCTCGACGGGAGCAATTGCCTACGTTAAGCCTATGTTGATTTTCGACGGCTTAGCTTTGTGCGGGGTTGGTGCGAATCATTGCGACGTTTTCTGATATGTGTTTCGTATGGAATGCGTTGCGGGAGCCGGGACACTGGCGGCGGCGATTTCCCGCGATAGATTTGAATATGCGCCCTTTCAACCAGACCATCGGCGGGCGGCTATGAAAGGACATGAAAATGAGCAAGGTCGGCAGCAACGGCGGTGATTCCAAGAACACGCTTTATTGCTCGTTTTGCGGCAAAAGCCAGCACGAAGTGCGCAAGCTGATCGCCGGCCCGACGGTGTTCATCTGCGACGAATGCGTCGAGCTCTGCATGGACATCATCCGCGAGGAGAACAAGACCTCGATGGTGAAGTCGCGCGAGGGCGTGCCGACCCCGCAGGAGATCCTCAAGGTTCTCGATGACTATGTCATCGGTCAGCCCTACGCCAAGCGCGTGCTGTCGGTGGCCGTCCACAACCACTACAAGCGTCTCGCGCATGCCGGCAAGAACAACGACGTCGAGCTGGCGAAGTCCAACATTTTGCTGATCGGCCCGACTGGTTGCGGCAAGACGCTGCTTGCGCAGACGCTGGCCCGCATCATCGACGTTCCCTTCACCATGGCCGATGCGACGACGCTGACTGAGGCCGGCTATGTCGGCGAGGATGTCGAGAACATCATCCTGAAGCTCTTGCAGTCGGCCGACTACAATGTCGAGCGCGCCCAGCGCGGCATCGTCTACATCGACGAGATCGACAAGATCTCGCGCAAGTCGGACAATCCTTCGATCACCCGCGACGTGTCGGGCGAGGGCGTCCAGCAGGCGCTGTTGAAGATCATGGAAGGCACGGTCGCCTCCGTGCCGCCTCAGGGCGGCAGGAAGCATCCGCAGCAGGAGTTCCTGCAGGTCGACACCGCCAACATCCTGTTCATCTGCGGCGGCGCCTTCGCCGGCCTGGACAAGATCATTTCGGATCGCGGCCGCAAGACCTCGATCGGCTTCGGCGCCACGGTCGCTTCGCCCGAGGATCGCCGCACCGGCGACGTTTTCCGCCTGGTCGAGCCTGAGGATCTGTTGAAGTTCGGCCTCATTCCCGAGTTCGTCGGCCGTCTGCCGGTCCTGGCGACGCTGGAGGACCTCGACGAGCCGGCGCTGATCCAGATCCTGACCGAGCCTAAGAACGCGCTCGTCAAGCAGTATCAGCGGCTGTTCGAGATGGAGAATGTCGACCTGACCTTCCATGAGAATGCGCTGTCGGCGATCGCCAAGCGCGCCATCGAGCGCAAGACCGGCGCGCGCGGCCTGCGCTCGATAATGGAAGCGATCCTGCTCGATACGATGTTCGAGCTGCCGGCGCTGGAAGGCGTGCGCGAAGTGGTTATTTCGGAAGAGGTGGTGTCCGGCAACGCCAGGCCGCTCTACATCTATTCCGAGCAGAAGGAAAAGAAGGGCAACGTCAGCGCCTGACGTGAGCCTGCACAATGGATTTTTTTTGAAACGGCGCCGCGAGGCGCCGTTTTTGCTATTGCGGTCGGGCCGACTTGTGATGAACGGATTGTGACAGATTGGATGAACGGTTTCGTGTTGACCCTTGATCTTTGCCCCCCGTGCCTCCAACTAACTGAGGAAGGCCGGGGTGCCGAATTCTGTGCTGTAAAACTCCCGTCACAAACGGTGGTAGGCGGAACGATCCTCGGTCGTTAATATGAGATTCGCGGTTGGCCGATTGGAAGCCGCGACATGAAAGGTTGGACAATGGCCAAAATATCCAAGGCTCCCAGCGACGGCGTCTTCGCAGTCCTCCCACTGCGCGACATCGTGGTGTTCCCGCACATGATCGTTCCGCTCTTCGTCGGACGTGAAAAGTCGATCAAGGCGCTGGAAGAGGTGATGGGTCAGGAAAAGCAGATCCTGCTTGCGACCCAGATGAATGCCGCCGACGACGATCCCGAGTCCGATGCGATCTTCGACATCGGCACGCTCGCCAATGTGCTGCAATTGCTGAAGTTGCCGGACGGCACCGTGAAGGTGCTGGTCGAAGGCGCCTCGCGCGCGAAAATCGTTTCGTTCACCGACCGTCCCGACTTCCACGAGGCCCGCGCCGCGGCGCTGGTCGAACCGGAGGAGGAAGAGGTCGAGGTCGAGGCGCTGGCCCGTTCCGTCGTCACCGACTTCGAGAACTACGTCAAGCTGAACAAGAAGATCTCGCCAGAAGTGGTGGGTGCCGCCAGCCAGATCGACGACTATTCCAAGCTCGCCGATACGGTTGCCTCGCATCTTGCCATCAAGATCCCCGAGAAGCAGGAGATGCTGGCCACGCTTTCGGTCAAGGAGCGGCTGGAAAAGGCGATGGGCTTCATGGAAGCCGAAATCTCCGTCCTGCAGGTTGAGAAGCGCATCCGTTCGCGCGTCAAGCGCCAGATGGAGAAGACCCAGCGCGAATACTACCTCAACGAGCAGATGAAGGCGATCCAGAAGGAGCTCGGCGAGGGTGAGGACGGCCGCGACGAGGCCGCCGAGATCGAGGCGCGCATCAAGAAGACCAAGCTCTCCAAGGAGGCCCGCGAAAAGGCGGAGGCCGAACTGAAGAAGCTGCGGACGATGTCGCCGATGTCGGCTGAATCGACCGTCGTGCGCAACTATCTCGACTGGATCCTGTCGATACCGTGGGGCAAGAACTCCAAGGTCAAGCAGGATCTGGCGTTCGCGCAGAACGTGCTCGACACCGACCATTTCGGCCTCGACAAGGTCAAGGACCGCATCGTCGAATATCTCGCCGTGCAGAGCCGCCAGAAGAAGCTGAAGGGGCCGATCCTGTGCCTCGTCGGACCTCCCGGCGTTGGCAAGACCTCGCTCGGCAAGTCGATCGCCAAGGCGACCGGCCGCGAGTTCATCCGCATGGCGCTGGGCGGCGTGCGCGATGAGGCCGAAATCCGCGGTCACCGGCGCACCTATATCGGCTCGATGCCCGGCAAGGTCATCCAGTCGATGAAGAAGGCGAAGAAGTCCAACCCGCTCTTCCTGCTCGACGAGATCGACAAGATGGGCCAGGATTTCCGCGGCGATCCGTCATCGGCTTTGCTCGAGGTGCTCGACCCTGAGCAGAACTCGACGTTCATGGACCATTACCTCGAGGTTGAATACGACCTGTCGAGCGTGATGTTCGTGACGACCGCGAACACATTGAACATCCCTGCGCCCTTGATGGACCGCATGGAGATCATCCGTATCGCCGGCTACACCGAGGACGAGAAGATCGAGATCGCCAAGCGCCACCTGATGCCTAAGGTGATCCGCGATCACGCGCTGCAACCGAAGGAGTTTTCCGTCGGCGAGGACGCGATCCGCGGCATCATCCAGACCTACACCCGTGAGGCGGGCGTCAGGAGCCTGGAGCGCGAGCTGATGAAGCTCGGCCGCAAGGCGGTGACCGAGATCCTGAAGACGAAGAAGAAGACGATCGACATCACGGCAGACAATCTTGCCGATTATCTTGGTGTCCCGCGCTTCCGCTTCGGTCAGGTCGAGGCCGACGATCAGGTCGGCGTCGTCACCGGGCTCGCCTGGACGGAAGTCGGCGGCGAGTTGCTGACGATCGAAGGCGTCATGATGCCCGGCAAGGGCCGCATGACGGTGACCGGCAATCTGCGCGACGTGATGAAGGAATCGATCTCGGCGGCGGCCTCCTATGTCCGCTCGCGGGCTATCGATTTCGGCGTCGAGCCGCCGCTGTTCGACAAGCGCGACATCCACGTCCACGTGCCCGAGGGCGCAACGCCCAAGGACGGACCGTCGGCGGGTGTGGCGATGGCGACGGCGATCGTCTCGGTGCTGACCGGCATCCCGGTCAGGGCCGATGTGGCGATGACCGGCGAGATCACGCTGCGCGGCAGGGTGCTGCCGATCGGCGGGCTCAAGGAGAAGCTGCTTGCAGCACTTCGCGGCGGCATCAAGAAGGTGCTGATCCCGGAAGACAACGCCAAGGATCTGGCGGAGATTCCGGACAACGTGAAGAACGGCATGGAGATCATTCCGGTCGCGCGGGTCGGCGAAGTGTTGCGCCATGCGCTGGTGCGTATGCCGGAGCCGATCGAGTGGGTCGAGCCGGTCAATGCGCCGGCTGCGGTGGATGCCGGAGACGACGCCAGCAAGTCGCTGGCTCATTAGCTCTTGCTAAAGTTGCAATGCACAAACAGAGAGCCGGGCCTTGAGCCCGGCTTTTTCATGTGAAAAACCCCGGAATTCCGGGCTTTTTTCGATTTTTTTCGCGCTTTTCGACTTGGTTGCGGAAGCGCTTCTTTCTAAAGTCCGTTTCCTGCCGGATGAGTCGTACGTTCCGGTTTTCTCATGGAAGGGAATTTTTATGAACAAGAACGAACTGGTGTCCGCTGTCGCCGATGCCGCGAGTATTTCGAAGGGTGACGCGCAGTCGGCGGTTGATGCGGTGTTTTCCGTGATCACCGGCGAACTGAAGAAGGGCGGCGATGTCCGGCTTGTCGGCTTCGGAAATTTCACCGTGTCAAAACGCGCCGCGTCGACCGGCCGCAACCCGCAGACCGGTGCGGAAGTGAAGATTCCGGCGCGCACCGTGCCGAAGTTTTCGGCCGGCAAGGGCCTCAAGGACGCAGTAAACTAAGCGCCTTCTTACCCTTTTCAGAGATCAGAAAAGCCGGGCATGCCCGGCTTTTCTTTTGCGTCCGATTAAAGTGTCGGACCAAAGGTGAATGGTTCCGGAGCCGGCAATGGGAGTATCGCGCCGACGCCTAATGCATGTCGCGCAAAAGTGCGCAGCGGTTTTGCGATAACGATATGCATAGAAACAAGGGTTTAAAGCGCGTCGCATGAATCCGTTCGAACGCGACGCGCTTTGGGGCAACCCGGCGACCAATTGTCCTCTGCTCCCCAGTCGTGTAACGCCGTTCCTCCGGCACGAAGGGACGACCACATCTTGCAGAAGGTAGAAGAACTGATTGATTGGCTTGCCGACGACAAGGTCGGCCGGCTTTATGTCGCGGTGCTCGTCATCGCTCTTTATTTCGCCTTCCAAACCGCGACGCTGTCGCTGCTTGGCCTTTGGGCAGGCAACGGCGTGAACATCGACGATGCCGAGCAACTGATCTATCTGCCGCATCTCGCCGCCGGCTATGGTGGTTCACAGCCACCGCTCTACAACTGGATTGCCTGGACAATAAGCCAAGGGTTCGGGACGAGCATCGTCAGCCTCAAGCTCGTCAGATATGTCCTGCTTTTCGTCGGCTTTGCCGCCAGCCATGCTGCGATGCGCAGGCTTGGCTATAAGCAGGTCACTGCCGCCGCCGCTATGTTCGGACTAATGACGGTGCCGCTGCTATTTTGGGAAGCGCAACACAGCTTGACGCATTCGGTAGCCGCCTTCGCCTTTTGCGCGGTCACGCTGCTCGCCTTCGCCCATCTCGTCCATGTCCGGACGCCGCTGGCCTATGCGAGCTTCGGCCTGGCGGCCGCACTGGCCACGCTCGCCAAGTTCAATGATGTCCTCATGCTGGCAGCGCTGCTCTCGGCGGCGATGACTGTGCGCGCCTATCGACCAGCGCTGGTTTCACCATGGATACTGCTCAGCATGGCGGTCTTCGTGCTTGTTCTGACCCCGACGACAGTTTGGAGCTACTACCATTCGGACGCAATTTTCGCCCGTATATCCAAGTTTGGCATAGCCGATGATGACGACGGAATGATCGGCATCCGCGGCGAGGGGTTGTTCAAAATCATATATGCCACCGCGTCATTCAGCATCGTGACTCTAGTCATCTACGTCCTCGGCTTCGTTTGGAAACGGAGTTTCCCCCGACGGCAGGACGCCTTCAATGCACCGCGGAACAAGTTGCTTGAGCGTGCATTGCTGATAGGCCTTCTTGCTGTGCTGCTGCTGGTGCTGGCAAGCGGCAGCACGTCGTTGCGCAACCGCTGGCTGCTGCCGGTTCTTTTCCTGCTGCCGCTCTATCTTGCCGCACGCATGGAAAAGCTGGGTGAGTTCGGCCGAGAGGTTCAGCGCTTCGTGATCGCCTTGGCTGTCGTTACAGCTCTGCTTGTGACACCGTTCACTTGGTATGCGCAACTGATGGGCGGGGAAGGCAAATCTCGCACCGCAAGGCTGGACTTCAAAGAACTCTATCACGACCTGCGGGCCACCGGGCCGGTGCGCACGATCCTCGGCAATTCCTCTTGGGTCGGAAATTTCCGTCTTGCTGAGGGCGACCTCGTGCTGCTCAATCCCGAAGTTCCGGAGCTGAAAGAGCTACTCCAGGACCCTGCGGTGTTGATGTGGCTGGACGAAAACCGGCCCGATCCGGCATTGGTAGAGATCTTGCGGCAAGCAGACTACGAACTCAGCAGCCAAACCGGCACGCTGATCGGGAAAGAGCTGTTCGGATCCGTGTCGGGCAGGCGCATCTATTTCGCCCGCCTGCACAAGCGCGGTTCGGCAGGCGCAAGCGTCCAAGATTGAATGCAGTCAGGGATTGCCGCTTGTACCCAAGCGAGGCCGCAGGTGTTGAGCCGATGAAAGCAGGCGGCTTTATGCGGTCGGCGCATCGGCGCGCATCAGCGCTTCCTTCTTGAGGTCGGCCCAGAGTGCCGAAGGCAGCTTCGCGTCGAGCAGCGAGCGGTTGCTTTCGACCTCGCTCGGCCGCTGGCCGCCGGGGATCACCGACACGACCGAAGGGTGCAGCAGCGGAAATTGCAGTGCCGCCTCGATCAGGCGCACGCCGTGGCGTTTGCAGACGGCCTCGATGCGCGTGACGCGGTCGAGAATGTCCTGCGGCGCCTCGGAATAATTGTAGTAGGCGCCGGGCTTCGGTCCGGTTGCCAGGATCCCGGAATTATACGGCCCGCCGAGAACGATGCCGATGCCGCGCTTCTGGCATAACGGCAGGAAGGATTGCAGCGCTTCTTGCTCCAGCAGCGTATAGCGCCCTGCAAGCAGGAAAAGGTCGAAGTCGCCACGCTCGGCAAGTGTCTGGGCAACCGGCCATTCGTTGATGCCGCCGCCGAACGCCCTGATGACGCCCTGGTCGCGCAGGGCCAGCAGCCCGTAGTAGCCCGAGCGCATGAACTCCTCGATGCGTTGGTCCGAGGCCTCCTTGCTGCCATGGGTGAAGATGTCGACGTCATGCACGAAAAGGATGTCGATGCGGTCGACACCGAGGCGTTCCAGCGAGGCTTCGAAGGAGCGCATGACGCCGTCGTAGCTGTAGTCGTAGACCTCGCGGCGCGACGGCGTGTCGAAGAATTTGCCGATGCCGGTGCGCTGCTCCGGCGGGCAGGCGCGCATGATGCGACCGACCTTGCTCGACAGCACATAGTCGTCGCGCTTTTTCGAGCGCAGGAATGGATTGAGCCGCGTTTCCGACAGGCCGAGCCCGTAGAGCGGCGCGGTGTCGTAATAGCGGCAGCCGACCTGCCAGGCCGCCTCCAGGGTGGCGTTGGCATCGTCGTCGGAGACGACACGGTAGAGGTTGCCAAGCGGCGCCGTGCCGAAGCCGAGTTCCGTGAACGTGATGCCGCCGTTGCCGATGCGGTCGAAATGCCGTGTCTTCATGTCCTGCTATTTCCTCACCTACGCAATTGCCGTGACACTACCACGCCCGTGGCACTTCAAAAGTACTTCGAGCCGTTGGACACGGATTCTCACGGTGATAGCATGAGCAAAAACAAGCTGTTCGGGGGAAATGTGGCCAATACGTTCAGGCAGGTTTGGGGTCCCGGCAAATTGGTGGAACCGTCATGACCAATGCCGACAAAAACCTGTTCAGAATGGGCGAGGGTAGCGCCGCAAGACTTGCCGATTTCACCTTGCCTGTCCCGGCTCAGAATGGTCAGCGACCAGGGGCGGCGAAGCGCGCCCACCACGCCAACATGGAGTAAGCGCTCATGCGCTACGAGCTGATGCTGCCGCACCAGATCCGCAAGGCGATCGCCGAGAACTGGCCGGTCGTGCTCCCGCTCGGCGTGCTCGAATACCATGGCGAGCACATGGCCGTCGGCATGGACACGCTGGCGGTCGTCAAGATACTGGATCTGTTCGAAAAGGAAGCCGACATCGTCATCCTGCCGCCGTTCTACTACGGCGCGGCGAGCTACGCGGTGGCGGGGCCGGAGGGCAATGGGTCGGTTCAGGTCGGCGGCAGTGTGCTGGCGCCGTTCGGCGAAGAGCTGTTCTATAGTCTGCTGCGCATCGGTTTTCGCAATATCCACGCCATCATCCACCACCAGACCGAGAACTCTGCCGCCGGCATGCCGACCGATCTCGCCTTCAAGACCGCCGGCCGCCAGGCGATCTTTCGCTTTCTCGAGAAGGAGCGCGGCGAGGGCTGGTGGGGCTCCGAGGCGATGGCCGGCTATTATGCCGAACATGCCGAAGGCGCCAATTTCTTCAACTGGGTGCAGGTGCATCCGCTCATGCCGGCGGCGATGAACGGCCAATATCCGTTCGACCATGCCGGCATTGGCGAGACGTCGGTGATGCTGGCGCTGTGCCCGGAAGCGGTGGACGCCAGCCACTTCGCCGACAATACGGGATGGTACACGGCGACTGCCCCTGAGGCCTCGATGGAGCTGGGGCAAAAGGGCGTCGCGATGATCCTCGATCATTTGAGGGCGATGTTGACGGCCTAGCGCGGTTCTTCCTTCTCCCCTTGTGGGAGAAGGTGGCCGAGCGAAGCTCGCTCGGATGAGGGGTGCTGGAAGGATCGCTACCTCGAAGACGTAAGCACTCTAAATTCCTCGACATTTGCGCGCCGCATTTCTTCCAACACCCCTCATCCGTCTTGGCGCTACGCGCCAATCCACCTTCTCCCACAAGGGGAGAAGGGAAGACAGGTGTCTATTTCACCGCGCCCGCGGTCATGCCCATGATCAGATAGCGCTCCAGCGCGATGCCGATGACGGCAAGCGGCGTGATCGCGGCGGTGGCCAGCGCCGCCATCGACCACCAGTTGATGCCTTGCGAGCCGGTCTGGCTCGCCACCATCACGGGAATGGTCTTGGCGTCAGTCGAGGTCAGGAGAGCGGCGAAGAAATACTCGTTCCAGCACAGCACCATCGCCAGGATGAAGGCCGCGACCATGCCCGGCAGCGCGATCGGCATGACGATGCGGAAGAAGGCGCCCCAGATCGACAGGCCGTCGACGAGGGCTGCTTCCTCCAGTTCGACCGGGATCGAGTTGAACTGGTCGCGCATGATCCAGATGACGATCGGCAGCACCATCAGCGTGTAGAGCAAGATCAGCCCGATGCGCGTGTCAAGCATGCCGACTTCGCGGTACAGCACGAGAAAAGGCAAAGCGAGCACCACCGGCGGCAGGATCAGCTGCGACAGGAAGAAGAAGGAGATGTCCTCGTTCTTGAACCAGGCGAAGTGGTAGCGGTAGCGGGTGAGGCCGTAGGCGGCGAGGCTGCCGATGACGATGGCGAGGCTCGATGCGCCGACCGAGGTGATGACCGAATTCATGAAGCGCTTGATGAATTCGTCGCGCACCGTCGAGGTCCGGAAGATCGCATCCGGCGACAGGCCGAGCGAGCGCCAGCCCTTCCAGTCCGGCCGGAAGTCGACGAAGGGGATGAGATGGCCCTGGGTGACGTCGACCGCGGTCTTGAACGAGGTGGTTATCGTCCAGTAGATCGGGAACAGGCAGATGAAGGCCCAGAACACCAGCGCGCCATAGATGAAGACTCGGTTGGCGAAAAAGCTCGCCGGCGAGCGGATTTCGGAAGCGGCGTACTCAGTGGTCTGAACGCTCATGTTGCCGCCTCAATTGACGTTGCGCACGAAGCGGTTGGCGAATTTCAACAGCCACGTCACGAACACGATGATGATGATCAGGTAGGCCATCGCCAGCATGGTGCCGTAGCCGACATTCGAGCGGTCGCGATACTCGCGGTAGATGAAGCTCGACACGGAATCGGTCGCGCCGCCCGGGCCGCCCGAGGTGACGGTGATGATGATGTCGGCAAGCTTCAGCTTGAAGATGATGCGCAGGATGATTGCCGTCACCGACACCGGCAGCATCAGCGGGAAGGTGACTTGCCAGAAGGTCTGCCAGGCACTGGCGCCGTCTACCCTGGCCGCCTCCAGCACCTCGCGTGACATCGCCTGAAGGCCGGCCAGCAGCATGATCATCATGAACGGGATGAACGTCCAGGCATCCAGCACCATGATCGAGATGCGGGCGGTGATCGGGTTTGAGAAGAAGGCGGGGTTTTCCCAGCCGAGCTGGCGCGCCAGCGCCGCGGCCGGCCCGAACCGGTATTCCATCAGCGACTTGCCGATCATCCATGACACCGCGACCGGCGACAGCATCAACGGCATGAGGAAGACGACGCGGAAGAATTTGCGTGCCCGGATCTGTGCGTTGAGAAGCAGTGCGAGGCCAAAGGCGATGACATATTCGACCAGCACCGCGAGCACATAGAGCACCATGTTGAACAGCGCGTTGCGGTAATAGGGGTCGGCCAGCATCTGCCAGAAATTGTCGAGCCCGTTGAACTTCCGGCCGGAGAAGGAACTGAGGTTCCAGTCCGTCAGCGCGATGTAGAAGCCGAACAGTGTCGGGAAGATCACCATGGCGATGGTGAACAGCAGCGCCGGCAGCAGGAACAGCGCGCGCTGGCCGTCTTCGCCGCGTGTCAGCACCTGGCCGATGCCGAGCGCAACGCCCCACAGCACATAGGCATAGACGACCGGCCGCCAGGTCTCGAACCCGATGGTGTCGACCTCTGTCTTGTATAGGATTTGAACTGCGATCACCGCCAGAAGGCCGAGCGTCGCAATAGCCATCAAGGCCCGGCCGAGCCGCTTGCGGCCCGGCGATATCAGATCGGATGGAGCGGCGTTTGCCGGCCACGCATTCGTGGGCAAGGTCTGGTCAGCCACGCGTCTCGTCCGTTCACTAAATGCTTTAATGACCGGCTCGCCGGTCTAGGTGCAGTCCGGCGGCTTCGCGTCGCCGGACCACGGTTCACCACAGTCTCAGCCTACATGCCGAGCGAGGCTTTGTAGAGCTTGACCTGATTTTCGCGGCCGATCTGGTCGGTCAGCTTCTCCCAGGCGGCTGCGATGGCGTCGGCGCCTTCCTGCGCCTTCATCTTTCCGGCGAACGTGTTGGCCAGAATGTCCTCGGCGGCGCTGTAGTATTGGAAGATGCCGGGGATGCGCGGCTCGATCGCGGCGTTCGGATGGTTGTAGCTGTCGGCTTCCGACTTGAGATACGAGGTGATGAACGCCTCGTCGTAACCGGCCGCCACCCATTCCGGAATGTCGAAATGCGAGTTGCGGTATGGCTGGAAGCCGGACGGATATGCCGCGCACCAGAGCGACAGGTCCTTGCCGCCGAGATGCGCCGCGGCAGACCAGGCCGCCTTCTTCTTCTTTTCGTCGCTGTCGACGCGGGCCATGACATAGACACCCCAGCCGAGATAGGCGCAGTTCGGCGCATAGTTCGGGCCGCTGGCCAGCTTGTCCCACTGGCCGGTCTTGGAATTGTAGACGTCGTCCGAGCCCGGCAGGATCGAGAAGCCGGTGACATCGCCGACGACCGACGAGTCGTTGGTCTTGACGTTGGAGCCGACGTCGCCCCACCAGGTGACCATCGAACCGGTTCCGGCCAGGAACTGCTGGAAGGCGGTGGTGTTCGGGTCGGCGTTGATCTGGTCGGCGGGTTCCGACGGAAGCGCGTCGATCACATCCTGGATCGCCCGCACCCAGGCCGGATTGTTGATGCGCGGCTTCATCGTGTCGGCGTCGAACAGCCAGGCCTTGTCGTCGGGATGCTTGGCATAAGCGCTGGCGCGGCTGCCGAGGAAGTAGAAGCCGAAACCGCCCCACGCCTTGGGCGCGTCGAGATAGCCAAAGACGTCCTGGCCCTGGAACTGCTTGCCCTTGAGGAATTTGGTCACGGCCTGCACCTGCTGCCAGGTCTTCGGCACGCCCCATTCGCCTTCGCCGCCGCCATCTTTCCACGCCTTGGCGAGGTCGGCATCGGCGAACACGTCGGTGCGGTAGTTGAAGTTATGCGCGTCGCCGTCGACGGTCACGCGATACTGCTTGCCGTCCCAGGTGCCGACCGGAGGCTGCAAATAGGCCACGACGTCCTTCATGTCGATCTGGTCCTTGACCCAGTCCGGCATTTCGGAGGTCAGGCCCTTGCCGCAGACGTCGCCTTCGAACGGCGCGCCCATTTCGATGATGTCGAAATCGACGGTGCCGGTGGCGATCGACTGCTGCAGGCGGGCGTTGTAGTCCGCCTGCGCCAGGTCGATCCAGTTGATCTTGGCGCCGGTATAGGTCTCCCACGGCTTCAGGAAGCCGCGAAACAGCACATTGTGCAGGTTCTGGTTGTTGAGCCCCATGAAGGTGAGCTCGACGCCGGCGAACTCGCCTTCCTTGACGTTGGACTTGGTCGCCTCCAGGCAAAGCTCGCCGACCTGCTGGAAGTCGGCATCTGTCGGCTGGCCCTTGCCGACACCGGGGATTTGCAGGATCTGCGCGCGCAGCTCGCTTGCTGCGGAGGCCGGTCGCGTCAGCGCGCCAAGCCCGGCGCCGGATGCCGCTGCGATCGCGGCCATGCTGGCCGCACCCTTGAGGACATCGCGGCGAGTGGCTCCCGCGCGCATAAATTGGTTGTAAAGGCTGACTTTCATTTTATTCCTCCCAGAATTTCAATGGTGATCGTTCAGATGTTTGGAGCGCTGGACGTGTTCCCCAACAACAGCGACTCATAGAAATAGCGGCCCAAGTTTCCTTCCGCGACGCTCCGATTTCCGTGGTCCGGACTAACGTGCCGGCGCGCCCGGAACAGGGTCATAACCCGAGCCCTTTCACTATTCTCACAACCAAGTGCCGTGTCAACGAGAATGGAGTTTTTTATCTATAAAAGACTGACTTGCCCTAGCCGTTTGCGTTGTTTAGCTTCACCGCAACGAAAGGGGGGCCCATGGCTCAAGTCGCGATCAGCAATGTGGCCAAGGCGTTCGGAACCGTCAAGGTCCTGCACGACGTCAGCGTCGACATCGCCGACGGGCAGTTCGTGGTGCTGGTCGGTCCTTCAGGGTGCGGCAAGTCCACGCTGCTCAGGATGGTGGCGGGGCTGGAAACCGTTTCAGGCGGCACGATCGCCATCGGCGACCGCGTCGTCAACCATCTGCCGCCGGCCAAGCGCGACATCGCCATGGTGTTCCAGAATTACGCGCTCTATCCGCACAAAACGGTCGAGCAGAACATGGCCTTTGCGCTGAAGCTGCGGAAGACCGACCCGGCGGTGGTCGCCGAGCGGGTCAAGCGCGCAGCCGATATTCTCGACCTCAATCCGTACCTCAAGCGCTATCCGCGCCAGCTCTCGGGCGGCCAGCGCCAGCGTGTCGCCATGGGCCGCGCCATCGTGCGGAACCCGCAGGTATTCCTGTTCGACGAGCCGCTGTCTAACCTCGACGCAAAGCTGCGCGTGCAGATGCGCACCGAGATCAAGGAACTGCACCAGCGGCTGAAGACCACCACCATCTATGTCACGCACGACCAGATCGAGGCCATGACCATGGCCGACAAGATCGTCGTGATGCGCGACGGCCGCATCGAGCAGGTCGGCGCGCCGCTGGAACTGTTCGACCGGCCGGCCAATCTGTTCGTCGCCGGCTTCATCGGCTCGCCGTCGATGAACCTGCTCAAGGGTGTGGTGCGCAAAGGCGACAAGCCCGTCGTCGAGATTGCCGGGACGCCGTTCCCGATTGCCGCGAACAGTAAGATGGAGGATGGTCGCAACGTCGTCTACGGCGTGCGGCCCGAGCATCTCGAAATCCAACCCGACGGCGTGCCGGCAAAGATTTCCGTGGTCGAGCCCACCGGTTCTGAAACGCTGGTCTTCCTGCGTTTCGGTGAAGGCGAGATGGTGGCGCTGTTCCGTGAGCGCCACGACTTCAAGCCGGGCGACACGCTGCACCTGAAACCACGGCTCGACCAGGTCCATCTCTTCGACTCAGAGACCGGCCGTCGTCTCTAACTTCACATCAAAAAAAGCCCGTTCGGGAGGAATGCCATGCTCAAAGGGATCAATCCGCTGCTCAATGCCGACGTGCTCCAGGCGCTGCGGGCGATGGGCCATGGCGACGATTTGATCATTGCCGACACCAACTTCCCCTCCGATTCGGTGGCGCGCCAGACCGTGCTCGGCCGGCTGCTGCGCATCGACGCGTCGGCGGCGGACGTGGTCAAGGCGGTGCTGTCGCTCTATCCGCTGGACAATTTCGTCGACGACGCAGCCGCCCGCATGGAGATCGTCGGCAAGCCGGACGAGATTCCCGCCGTGCAGAGGCAAGTGCAAGACGAGATTGACGCGGCGGAGGGCAAGGCCTGGCCGATGATCTCGGTCGAGCGCTATGCCTTCTATGAACGCGCCAAGAAGGCCTATTGCGTCATCCAGACCGGCGAGCGCCGCTTCTATGGCTGTTTTGCGTTCCGCAAGGGCGTCGTTCCGCCGGATGCGGAGTAGGGAGATGCCAGGCAAGCCCGTCGTTATACTCGGCGTCTTCGTCGCCGACACTGCCTACCGCGCCGTCCGCCAGCCGCGCATGGGCGAGACGATCCTTGGAACATCCTTCACGCTTGGCCCCGGCGGCAAGGGCTCGAACCAGGCGGTTGCGGCTGGCCGTCTCGGCGCTGACGTCACCTTCTTGACGCGCCTCGGCGTCGATCCCTTTGCCGATATGGCCAGGCAGACCTGGACGCAGGCCGGCGTGAAGAGCGCCGTCATCGACACGCCGCAGAGTTATACGGGTGCGGCCTACATCTTCGTCGAGGAGACGACCGGCAACAACGCCATCATCGTCAGCCCCGGTGCCGCCATGCTGATTTCGCCCGACGACATTGAGGCTAACGCCGGCCTGATTCGCTCGGCTGGCGTCTTCGTCACCCAACTCGAGCAGCCGATCGAGGCGGCGCTGCGCGCGCTGGAGATCGCGCGCGGGGCAGGGGTGACGACCATCCTCAATCCAGCGCCCGCGGCAAAGCTTCCGGATCGCATCTATACGCTCTGCGACTATGTCACGCCCAACGAGACCGAAGCCGAGGAATTGACCGGCATCAAGGTTTCCTCCCTCGACGATGCCCGCCGCGCCGCCGACAGTCTGCTCGGCAAGGGCGTCGGTTCGGTGATCATCACGCTTGGTGAAAAAGGCGCGCTGCTGCACACGGCCAGCCGTTCCGACCATGTTCCCGTGGTCAATGCCGGCCCGGTGGTCGAGACCACGGGCGCGGGCGATGCCTTCAACGGCGGCTTGGCCGTAGCACTTGCGAGAGGGGTGGAACCGCTTCAAGCAGTCCGCTTCGCTTGCGCCGTCGCGGGAATTTCAGTCACCCGGCCCGGCACCGCACCGTCGATGCCGACGTTGCACGAGGTCGAGGCGTTGCTGGCTAAGGGTTGAGGCCGCGCAGCCTCACCGGCGCTCTCCACTTTGTTCCGTTCCGACCACCGGTGACATATTAGCCACAGTTAATGTAAATCACCAAACCTGTCTTGTGCCATTGGCATAGTTGTCCCGTAATGGTCACTGGGTCTGGCGCCGCAATCGCACGGACAACAATACCGGGGCCAACCTTGCCCCGGCAGTCCGGGGGGGTAGTCTGGGGGACCCTGCCGCTTCGCAAATGGAGCGGCAGGCTCTTTCACGGCTGAGTTTGAAAGCCGCCTAAATTGCTGCTGGGTCTGCGGCAGCTAGTTAGCGCGAAGGCCCGACAATTCCCGGACCTCTGCCCGCAGCGCCTGGATCTCCGCGAGAATGGTGGCCTGATCGCTATGCAGCGTTGCCCTGTCGGCCGATTCTACCGCCTCGTGCTCGGCTTCCATCGCCGAAACGATCACGCCGATGAACAGATTGAGCACGGTGAACGAGGTCGCGATGATGAACGGGATGAAGAACAGCCAGGCGGTTGGATAGACCTCCATGACCGGGCGTACCACGCCGTCCGACCAGCCTTCGAGAGTCATGACCTGGAAAAGCGTGAAGAGCGATTCCGGTATGCCGCCGAACAGTTCGGGAAAGGACGAGCCGTAGAGCTTCGTCGCCATCACCGCAAAGACGTAGAACACCAGCCCGAGCAACAGCATGATCGAGCCCATGCCGGGCAGGGCGGTGATGAAGCCGGTGACCACACGGCGCAGCGACGGAACGATGCTGATCAGGCGCAGGACCCGCAGGATGCGCAGCGCCCTCAGCACGGAGAGCGAACCGGTCGCGGGGATAAGCGCGAAACCGACGACGAGGAGGTCGAAAATGCGCCACGGATCGCGGAAGAAATGCGTCCTGTAGACGATCACCCGGATTGCGAGTTCAAGCACGAAGACGCCGAGGATCGCGCGGTCGATGGCCGTCAGGAGCGGGCCAAAAGCAGCAATCGCGTCGGGCGAGGTCTCGAGGCCGAGCGTGACGGCGTTGATCAGGATCAGGACCATGATCGCGAGGTCGAAGCGGCGCGATTCGATGAGCGATTTCAGGGCGTCCAAGGCTTCTTCTCCGTTAGAGCATCGGACCCAAAAGTGGGAACCGGATTTGGGAAAATCCAATGCTCAAACGCATATGGCCGGCTTGTGACGCAACGAATACAAAAAGTTGAAACTCTCAGGAAACTGAAAGTTGAAACTTTTTGTACGAAAGGACTTGAGCCATTCAAAAAAGAATGGCGCGAGTGACGGGGCTCGAACCCGCGACCTCCGGCGTGACAGGCCGGCACTCTAACCAACTGAGCTACACCCGCGCAAGACGAGCACGTGTCAGCCGTGTTCGTCGTTGGGGCGGTGGATAAGGGGTAAGCTGCCGGGTGTCAAGCGGAGCAGGACAGCATAACAGCAAACAGGAGAAGGTTTTTTGACAGGCAGGATTTTGTTGCCGAATCCGATCGGCGGCGAGGGCATTGCGTGCTCATTTGGCCTTGCGAAGCTTGCCTTAACTGCTTAAAGGTCCGGCCCGGAGCGGGCGATTAGCTCAGTTGGTAGAGCGCTTCGTTTACACCGAAGATGTCGGCGGTTCGAGCCCGTCATCGCCCACCACATAACCGTTTGGTTTAGTCTTGTTCGCTGATCGGCTCGCTTGCCGATGTGACCGATTGCACCGACGATGCCAGGCCTAGGTATTTCGACGACGCGTACGAAGGGACAGGCGCTCGGGACAAACTGAGCGCTTTCCGAGCGTTTTGTGGGAGCAGGGCGGGCTCGGCGGTTACAGATCCGTCGAGCGAACACGCCATCTGTGATGGACCCACCGGATCGGCCAGGCTGCAACGCGGCAGGTCGCCGCAAACTCGAACAAGAGTTGCGTTTAGCTTTGAAATATACTTCTGTATCCAGGTGAGATAATCAACAGAGAAGTGCAATTATTGTTTTAATTTATTGTTAACCACGTGTCGGGTGAAATTGTCCTGGTTAACGCTTGAGGCCATTATCGAGGTTATATTGCGCACCTCGCCGATATATGAGTTGTAGTAATGTGCGGATTCGGGGGCTATTTCGGTTCGATCCGGGATGCGGAAGCTTTGCTTGCGCGCATGACAGCTGCGATCGCCCATCGCGGGCCGGATGAGCAAGGGAAATTTGTGGCGCCCGACGCCGGGCTCGGGCATGCGCGGCTGTCCGTGATCGGGATCGGTGATGGCCAGCAACCGATGTCCGATGTGTCAGGCAATTTGACGATTGCGTTCAACGGCGAGATTTTCAACTACGTAGAATTGCGCGAAGGGCTGATAGCCAAGGGCCGACGCTTCCGTACGTCGAGCGACACAGAGGTCATCCTGCAGCTGTATGACGAGATGGGCGAAGACTGTCTGCCTCTCCTGAACGGTGATTTCGCCTTCGCGATATGGGATAATAGGCATCGGCGCATGGTGCTTGCACGAGACCGAATGGGTGTCCGGCCGCTGTTCTACACGAGCAAGGACGGGGTGCTTTACTTCGCCTCGGAGATCAAAGCCCTGCTAAAGGTACCCGGCGTTTCAGCCGAGATCGACCCGATTGCGCTCGACCAGATCTTTACGCTCTGGGCGCCGATCGCCCCACGCACGGCTTTCCGCAATATCCACGAGCTGGAGCCGGCAAGCGTGATGATCGCGACACAGGGTCAAGTCACGGTCAAACGCTATTGGCACCTGGACTATCCGCATCGGGACGCGCCGTCGAAGGCCACGAACGAGGACGACGCGGCCGAGGAACTGCAGGCCCTTTTGACCGATGCGGTGAGGCTTCGCATGCGGGCCGACGTGCCGGTCGGCTCCTATCTTTCGGGCGGGCTCGATTCATCCCTTGTTTCGGCGCTTGCCGCCGGCATGACTCCTCGGAGGCTGCAGACATTTTCCGTAACGTTCGACAGCACCGAGCACGACGAAAGCGCCTTCCAGACCGAGATGGCTTCTGCACTTGGCACCCATCATCGAGCCATCGCCTGCCGTCCCGGCGATATCGCTCGTGTCTTTCCGGAAGTCATCCACTTTGCCGAGCGGCCGATCATTCGCACGGCTCCGGCCCCTCTCTATCAGTTGGCCGGGCTCGTTCGCCAGGCTGGCCTGAAAGTGGTGCTGACCGGCGAGGGCGCCGACGAGGTCTTCGCAGGATACGATATCTTCAAGGAAGCGCGTGTTCGCCGGTTCTGCGGACGTCAGCCGGCATCGCGCATGAGGCCACAGCTGTTCCGCAGGCTTTATCCCTATCTGCCGGGTCTGCAACAGCAATCCGTGGAGTACCTGTCTGCATTCTTTGGCACCGGCAACACTGCCCTCGACGATCCGCTATTCTCGCATCGGCCGCGCTTCAAGACCACGGCGGCGGCGAAGATTTTCTTTTCCGGTGACCTGCGTACGGCCTTGAAGGGCTATGACGCGGCCGAGGACCTAGTCAGCCGGTTGCCCGAGGCATTTTCCCTGTGGCATCCACTGCATCAGGCACAATATCTCGAAACCCGCTTCCTCCTGCCGGGCTATATCCTCTCCAGCCAGGGCGATCGCATGGCGATGGCGCATGGTATCGAAGGACGTTTCCCTTTCCTCGATCCTCGTTTGGTGGAATTCGCAGCAAGATTGCCGCCGGAGATGAAGCTGAAGGGATTGGTAGAAAAGCACATACTGCGCAAGGCGGCCAAGCACCTGCTTCCGACGGCGATCCGGGAACGCACCAAACAACCGTACCGAGCCCCGGACGCCAGCTCCTTTGTTGGAGCCGGAGAATTGGATTATGTACGCGACTGCTTGAGCGAAGCGAGCATCGCTGCCGGCGGACTGTTCAACGCCAAGGCGGTGGCAAATCTTCATGAGAAATGCCGCACACAGCCTGCGTCCGGGTTCCGCGACAACGCGGCCTTCGTGGGCATTTTGTCGACGCAACTGTGGCAGAAAAATTTCACCGGCCAAGAGGTCGGTGCAGCACGGGCAGCTTGAGAAGGGAAGGAAAGAAAAATGGTTACAATCAAGGACAAGGTCAGAGCTTTTATCGTCGACAACTTCCTGTTTGGCGATACGTCATACCAGCTTTCGGATACAGCCTCATTGATCGAGAACGACATCATGGACTCGACGGCCGTACTGGAACTCGTGGCTTTCATAGAGGATAATTTCGGCATAGCGATGGTCGATTCCGACATCGTACCGGCCAACCTGGATTCGATTGACCGCCTCTCGTCCTTCATCAGGGCGAAAGCAGAAGCGCTGGCAGCGTAGGTCCAGTCAGCGAGGAGCGTCCATGCGGATCGAACATCTCCTGGCCGCCAAGGCCGCTGCCCATCCCGCCAAAACGGCATTGATCACCAAGGACAAAAGGCTGCGCTACGAAGAACTGGACGATCTTTCGAGCCGCCTGGCTGCGGCCCTTTTCGCGAACGGCGTCAGGCGCAACGACCGGGTCCTGATCTTCATGGACAATTGCTGGGAGGCCGCGGTTTCGATTTTCGCGGTCCTCAAGGCAGGGGCGACGTTCAGTCCGATCAACGCATCCACCAAGGCCGAAAAGCTTGCCTACATCATCGCTGATTGCGACGCTGCCGCGATCCTCACGCAAGCAAAACTGATGCCCGTGGTCGCCGAGGCGTGCGGATCGAGCGGCAAGACCGGCATCTTCGTGGCTTCTACCTCCGATGCCGATGGCCAATGCCCGGCAGGGTCTGCATCCCTGGCGGACTGCCTGACGCTCGAAGCCAGTGAGATAGACCACGGCGGCATCGACGTCGATCTTGCCATGCTCATCTACACCTCGGGCTCAACGGGCCGGCCCAAGGGCGTGATGATGACGCACCGCAATTGCGATGCGGCCGCGGACTCCATCACCACCTATCTGCGCAACTCGCCAGACGACATCATTTTGAATGTTCTTCCCCTTGCCTTCGACTATGGCCTCTATCAGTTGCTGATGGCCGTTAGGCTCGGCGCCACGCTCGTGCTCGAAAAGTCCTTCGCTTTTCCTCAAGCGGTCTTTGAACGTATCCGCGAGGAGGGCGTCACCGGTCTTCCGCTCGTGCCCACGATGGCAGCGATGATCCTGCAGATGCGTGACCTGACGCCGGGTTTCCTGCCCAGCCTTCGCTATATTTCGAATACGGCAGCGGCCTTGCCGCAAGCGCACATAGAACGTCTGCGCTTCCTTTTTCCCGATGTCAGGCTGTATTCGATGTATGGCCTGACGGAATGCAAGCGCTGCACCTATCTACCGCCCGAGGAGCTCGATCGCCGGCCGGGATCGGTCGGAATAGCCATTCCGAACACCGAAGCGTTTGTCGTCGACGAGGACGGGCAGCGAGTGCCATCGGGCATTGCGGGTGAGTTGGTCATTCGCGGGCCGCATGTCATGCAGGGCTACTGGCGCAACGAAGCTGCGACGGAACGGACCCTGCGGCCAGGCCCAAACCCTTGGGAGAAGGTTCTCTATACCGGCGATCTGTTCAGAACCGATGAGGATGGCTTTCTCTATTTCGTCGGGCGCAAGGATGACATCATAAAGACGCGGGGAGAGAAGGTCGCCCCGAAGGAAGTGGAAGCCGTGCTTCACGCCCATCCGGGTATCGCCGAGGCTGTTGTCGTTGGCGTGGCGGATCCCGTACTTGGGCATGCGATCGGCGCACTCGTCATACGCTCGGATCCGACGCTCAGCGAAAAGGATGTCATGCGCCACTGCGCACGTCATCTCGAGGATTTCATGGTTCCAAAGGTTATCGAGTTCCGCTCGGAATTGCCAAAGACGGATACGGGCAAGGTCAGCCGTCGGCTTGCTGCAGAGATGATGGAGGCCGCCCAATGAGTGTTCGCCCGAGCGAGGACGCAAAGACCATTCTGGCGCAGGCTCTGGCGATCGACCCCGCCGCCGAAACGGACAGGATCGTGACCGCTTTGCGCCAGCAGTTGCGCGGTATTCGCAAGCGGGGCCTCACGCTCGGTCTTTCCGGCGGGATCGATTCAAGCGTTTCGGTGGCGTTGGCAGCGCGCGCCGTCGGGCCTCAGAATGTATTGTGCCTGTTCATGCCGGAAAACGATTCCGATCCGGAAAGTCTGCGGCTCGGCCGCCTTGTCGCCGACACGTTCGGTGTCGAGGCTATTGTGGAGGATATCGGATCGACCCTGCGCGCCATGGGCTGCTACCAGCGTCGCGACGCCTTCATCCGCGAATTGGTCCCGGAATACGGCGAAGGCTGGGCCTCGAAGATCGTGATCGCGAACGCCCTCGAGAGCGAGGGCTACAATATTTCGTCGCTGGTGGTGCAGGATCCCAAGGGCAAGCAGACCAAACTAAGAATGCCGCTGCCGGTCTATCTCGGTGTCGTCGCCGCCACCAATATGAAACAGCGCACCCGCAAGCAGATCGAATATTATCATGCCGATCGCCTGAACTTCGCCGTTCTTGGAACGCCGAACCGGCTGGAATACGATCAGGGGTTCTTCGTCAAGAACGGTGACGGCGCGGCTGACGTCAAGCCGATCGCGCATCTCTATAAAACGCAGGTCTACGCGCTGGCGGCCTATCTCGGCGTTCCCGACGAAATCCGCAACCGGCCGCCTACCACCGATACCTACTCGCTGGCGCAGACGCAGGAGGAGTTCTACTTCTCGCTTCCCTATGATCGCATGGATATTTGCCTTTGCGGCCTCAACAAAGGCGTGGCGGCCGAAGTGGTTGGGCAGGCGGCGGGACTAGACGCCTCACAAGTGGAACGCGTCTGGGCAGACATCACCGCCAAGCGAAAAGCCACGCGCTATCTGCACCTGCGCCCGCAACTCGTTGATGAGGTTGAGGAAGTCGGTACCTGACCTGCCTCTCCAACCCGGCCACGGCGAGCGCTTCAGGTGAAGCGGCCGCCGATCAACTGGCTCCACTGCTCGCCCGCAAGCCCGTTCAGGAAAGCTTGTGAGTTCTTCATGGCATCCAAAAGCTCGGGATCGCGTGAATGCACCACGGTCGAGGCAACGGTCAGGAAAGCGATGCGTCGCCCAAGCATTGCTTCCAGAAGTGCAGGTTGAATGCGTCCGCGCAGGCCGCTGATGCCGCGCACGGCGGCATGATCGATCAGGCAGTCGATGACGGAACCCGCCTGGCCGGGGAGGGCGAGGATCTGCAGCACGCGACCGATTTCACCCGTCCGTGCGTGATAGGCGAATGCGCCGACATTGGTGCCGACTGGCGATGTCACGGAAACATAGACAAGCTCGCCCAGATCCGTCTTTTGAGCCGCATCGGTCAGGATATGATCAAGTAGGCCTTCCGCCCACACCGGGCGCAGGGCGAACTGGGCGGTCAACGGTTCGACGAGCTTGGCAAATGCGTCTCTGTCGATTTCGGACATCCGAAAGGCTCCGTGGCCTGCCCCGTCCGCCGCCACACCGGACCAGCGTCGTTCGCTCGACTTCATTCGTCTGCAATAAAATCGGTCGAGGGCGTGGGCAAACGGACTGAGCATTCGGACAAGCTTCATGCGACTGGCGGAAAGGCCGAGCACAAAGGTCGACGGCCGCATTACGCGTACCCAGTCAAGGCTGTATTGCGGCAGGACCACGCCGCGCAGCCGGGTCCACAACTTCGTGGAGATATCATTGGCCGTCTCGCTGAAGGAAATGTCCTGCGGACCATCCAAATAAGCTTTCAACAAGCGAGCGCCGGCCATCGGGTCGCGCTCATGATCCTCGACCATGAGCGAGCTGCAAATGGCGGCTCGTAATTGTCGGCCGTTGAACTGCATCGGCAATACGTGAACGCCGACAAACCCAGAGACGCGGCCGGCGTCGTTGACGTGGACAAGCGACCGCAGATCGCCTCCGCAACCCGGCGCCTCCAGATAAAACCGTCTCATATATTCGATGAGCGCCGCCGGCGCTTCGGTCCGCTCTTTGCGCAGCACGCGTTGAAACATGCCCGCGACTGCAGGAAGATCGGCACCTTCAAGGGCGCGAATTACGCTCAAGCGCGGCTCCCGCCATCGGAGTCCCGTCCACCGCGTTTCCGGACCAAAGGAGAGCTGTGGTGTTGCGGCAAGGGAAGGCTCTTTGCTTGAACGGATGAAACCAGCGTTGCTGTACCAACTTCGGGTAAACCGATGTTAAAGTTTTGGTAGCGAACCGAGTGCATTGGCGCGGCCTTGCTTCGTCGGCGTCGCGGAACGTCTGGCGAGGCCTCAGCCCTGAACCCGACAGCCTTGTAGAAGTTCAGCGCGTCAATATTCCGCCGCATGACTTCAAGGCAAAGCCCGGTTGAGCCGCAGGCGGCAAGGCGCTGATCGAGAAAGACCATCGCTCGCCTGCCGATGACTTTTCCGCGCGCCTGCGGCAACAGGTCGATATGGCCTTGCGAGGGATAGGCGGCCAGCGCTTGCGGTACGGCGAAATTGGGATGATGGATTTGTGCCGCAGCCAATCGCTGCCGCGCCAGCGGGAGCTGTCGGGTCCAGGGGTCGGCCACGCGCGCTTAAAGGTTGGGATACCACTTTTGCGGCCATGCTGGCATTGAAGGAATTTGTGTCGGCTGCGCCAAGGAGGTAGCCGCAGGCACCTGCGGGGCCATCGACGATGAACGCCAGATCGGGTTCGAGGACCTGGTAGGGAATGGTGTAGACAGGCCGAGTAGATCCGGGTCGTCGTCGCGGCCGGCCGCGTCCTTGCCTTGAGGCAAATCATGGCAAGTGCCGGATGATCGGCTGTTGTTGCCTGGGCGCAGGAAAAAACCGTCACCGAAATCGAGGATCACGGCGGAAGGAGCCGAAAATCCTTGCCCTCGGGCAGCAATTGCCCCCCATCCACGATGATGGTCGTGCCGGTGATGTAGCTGGCATCGTCCGAGGCCAGGAACAGGAAGGCGTTGGCCACGTCGCGCGGGCTGCCGAGCCGGCCGAGTGGAATGGAATCCTGCATGTTCTTGATATACGCCGCGCCGCGATGCATCTGGATTGCTTCGGTGAGGATGTTGCCGGGCTCAACGCCGTTGACAGTGATACCGTAGCCGGAGAATTCCAGCGCCGCCGAACGGATGAAGCCGTTGATGCCGGCCTTGCTGGCGGCGTAGTGGCCGTGACCGGGGCTGGTGACGTGCGGGCCGGTAATCGACGAGGTGTAGAGCATGCGCCCGAAGCGCTGTGCCTTCATCGGCGCCAGCGCGGCAAGAGTGGCATTGAAGGTGCCGCGCAGATTGACGGCCATGACCCGGTCCCAGTCGTCCGGACTGGTGTTCTCGATGAGCTGCCAGGGGTAGATCCCGGCATTCTGGACCAGGATGTCGAGCCGGCCGTGATGGTTGAGTGCCAGCGCTACGGCGGCCTCTGCATCGGCTATCTGCGAGATGTCGGTACGAATGAAGGCGGCGCCGAGCTCGTCCGCGGTCGCTTGCCCGGCCTCAACCTCGGTATCGGCCAGGACCAGCTTCGCGCCCTCTTCGGCAAAGCGTTGTGCGATGCCCTTGCCGATGCCGCGCGCACTGCCGACGATCAGCGCGACCTTGCCCGAAAGTCTTCCAACCTCTGGACGGCCAGTCATGCCAGCCTCTGGCGAATGGTTTGCTTGAACGCGTCGAGCAGCACGGCGGCAAGCACCAACAGGCCGTGGATCACTTGGGTGAAGTTGGCCGGCAGGCCCATGAGGTTGATCGCCGTGTTGATGGCCGACAGCAAAAGCACACCGGCATAGACTCCGGGCAAAGTGCCGACGCCACCCTTCAGACTGACACCGCCGATGACGACGGCGGCGAAGGCGTTGAACAGCAGGCCGACGCCCAGATTGGCGGTGGCGCCGGAGGTGCGGATCGCCAGCAGCCAGCCGGCAAGGCCGGCTATGGCGCCAGCGAGAACAAAGGCAATGACGAGGTTGCGGTTCACGCGGATGCCGGCGCGGAAGGTTGCGGTCTCGTTGCCGCCGATCATGACGAGATGCCTGCCGAAGGGTGTCTTGGCCATGATCAGCGAGAAGACTACGAAACACGAAATGGCGATCCAGGCGGTGAGCGGCAGGCCAAGGAGGCGCTGAATGCCGAACCAGCGGATCGCCGGCGCAAGATCCTGTGCAGAGCGGCCGCCGGAAATGACCAGCACAAGGCCGCGCACCCAGATGTAGGACGCGAGCGTGATGATGAAAGCACTCATCTTCACCTTCACGACCAAATAGCCGTTGATGACGCCGATGATGCCGCCGACAACCAGGGCAAGCAGCAGCGAAACCGGAACCATCAGCCATTCCGGGTGCAATTGAACGCCAAGGCCGATACCCGCCGAGCAGAACAGGATGCCGACCGCCATGGCGCCGAGCGCCGCCACGGATTCAACCGACAGATCCATGTGTCCGGTGATGATGACCAGCGCCAGGCCGATCGACATGACACCAAGCACGCTCGACGCCTCTATGATGTTGGCGAAGATGCCGAGCTGGAAATAGTTCGGAATGAAAATGGAGAAGACCACCAGCACGAAGACCAGCATGAACCAGACGAGGTTGTCGAGGGCGAACTCGAGGGCGTGGCGCGTGCGGGGATTCATGTGCTGATCCGGCTGGCGCATGACCCCGAAACCAATTCGATTTTCGGAAAGGATCATGCGCGGATTGAAATTGCTGCAGCGTCCCTTGCGCCCGTTCGGACGCGCCGAGCTGCAGTGGTTGGGGCTCCGGGCCAGCGTGGCCCGAAGCCCCAGGCGATCTTGCTATTCGACCGGCTTCACAGTGTCCGAGGGCGGCTTCATATTGCCCCAGAAGGCCGGGTTATCGACATTTTCCTTGGTGATCGCAGCACCGGGGATCTTGATGTTCGGCCCCCAGGCTTCTTTGGTCACGGTCGACTTCAGGCCGAGCACTTCGTACTCTCCCGGCTTGATCTCCTGTTTGTTGACGACCTTGTCCATGAACATGGCGACGGCGGCGGCCTGAGCGTAGAGCGGCTGCTCGACTTCGACGTTGAGCCAGCCCTTGCGGATCAGGTCGAGGCCGACCGGGGCGCCGTTCGAGCTCATCAGCATGACGTCGCCCGGTTTCTTGCCGGCGGCCTCGAGCGAGGCGACGGCAGCGACCGAGAGATGCGCGGCGTGGCTGAAGATCAGGTCGATATCCGGGTTGGCGAGCATCTGGTCGGCAACGATGGTGCCCGCGTTACTGGCTTCCCATTGCATGGCTGGAACCGAGATGATCTTGACGTCCGGGAACGCCTTCATCTTCTCCTCGAAACCCTTCTGGATGTCGAGCGTGTAGGGATCGCCAGGATCGCCGAGCACCTGGAGGATTTTTCCCTTCACCGAGCCGTTCTTCGCTTTCAAGAGCTTCTCGGCCTGGTCGGCGGCGACGTAGCCGATCTCGACGGTTCCCGCCACCGACGTGAAGTCGGAGGGGGTGGACGTGATCTGGCGATCGAATTCGACCACCGGGATGCCGGCGGCGCGGGCGGCCTCGATGGACGGCTTCAGCGCATTGAAATCGACGGCAGCGAGAATGATTGCCGACGGCTTGAGCGCGATGACGTCGTTCATTTGCGATTGCTGAGCGTCGGTCTTGTTGTCGGCGTTCAGCGTTTTCATCTCGTAGCCGACCTGCTTCAGGAACAATTCCAGAGCGCTCACCGAGCCAGTCTGAAATTCATCGAGTAGCGTCGGCACCATATAATAGACGGTCCCCTTGGACTGGGCGAATGCCGGCGTGAGCGTGGCAAAGGCCAGTGCCAGGATACCGAAGACAGCAAGAAGTATTTTCTTCATGTCGTTCGCTCCTTTTGCGCCGGACCCCTCATTTTGTCCCTCAACCCGCCGGTCCGGCACCGGCAAGCGTCTCTCCGGTGATCATGTTGATCACCGCGTCGGGACTTGTTTTATTGCGCGCGACATCGCCGGCCACGACACCTTGCCGGATCACCACGATCCGGTCGGCGACCTGAAAGGCCTGTTGCATGATATGGGTGATGATGACGACGCCGATACCCTGGCTCGCCACCTGGCGGATCATGTCGAGACCGCGCCGCGTCTGCTCGACACCGAGTGCTGCGAACGGCTCGTCGAGAAGCACGAGCTTGCCGCCAAAATGCACGAATCGGTTGAGCTCGATAGCCTGTCGCTGACCGCCCGAGAGATGCTCGACATTGGTCCTGAGCGAGGGGATGCGCGTGCCGGCGCTGGCCAGCGCCTTTTTGACCACTTGCTCCATGGCGGGTTCGTCGAGCACGGGAACGCCCAGAAATTTCCTGGTGATCTCGCGGCCCATGAAGAAATTGGCGACCACGTCGACATTGGTGCAAAGCGAGAGGTCCTGGTAGACGGTCTCGATCCCCGCCTCTTTTGCCTCGGCGGGAGACTTGGCGAGGAATTCCTTTCCCTCGAACAGCATGCGGCCGGAGGTCGGCTCCAGCCCGCCGGCGATGATCTTGACCAATGTCGATTTGCCGGCGCCGTTGTCGCCCAGAAGCGCCACCACCTCGCCCTTGCCGATCGAGAAGCTGATCCCCTTGAGCGCTTCGATGGCGCCATAGTTCTTGGTGACGTTGTCGAGCACCAGCAGGGGTTCGCTCATGCCAGGCTGAGCTCCGATCATGCCAGGCTGAGCTCCGCTCATGCCGCGATCCCCTTGCTTTGCAGGATATCTCGCCCGCGTTCGCGCTCGGCGGTGAATATCTGGCCGAAGCGCGGCGAAAGCACCCCTGAGACGGCAAGTGCTGCGGCCCCGCGCAACACCGCATGCTGGCCGCCGCGTGCGACGGTGACACGGGGCGTCGTGCGATCCGTTCGCGCCGAGACCGAGTTGGGAAGGTTCGCAACCGAACCGGCCAGCCGTTCAAGCAAATCGGTGGACGCCAGTCCGCCGAGGATGATGGTTTCTGGATCGAACAGGTTCTCGATGATGGTGAGGGCGTTGCGGAAGATCGGCCCGACTTCATCAACCCAATCGGCGTCACTGATGTTCCGGCGCCGCAGCGCCTCGAGCGAAAGGTATCGTTCGAGGCAGCCGCGATTGCCGCAGGGGCAGGGCTCGCCACCCGGCGCGACAGGAATATGCCCGATTTCGCCGGCATTTCCCCAGGCACCGCGCAACGCGCTTCCGTCATGCACCATGACGCCGCCAAGACCGACACCGAAATAGAGATAGTAGTATTCGGAATGTCCCGCTCCGAGGCCGTACAGGCGCTCGCCCATTGCCGCGGCCGCCATGTCGGTCTCAAAAAACGCCGGCAGCCCGGTCGAGGCCTCCAGCCGTTCCCGAAGCGCCACGTCCTTCCAGCCGGTCATCGTCGTCGGGCCGATAAAGCTCATCGATTCCACGCCAAAAGGGCCGGGCAGCGCCATGCCGATGCCGAGAACGCGACCGCCAGGGCGCAGTCCGGTCAATTCAAGCACCATCGCGCCGATCAAATCGAAGGCATGATCGGGCGTTGCGCTGGGAGCTTCGCGGTAGGTGCTCTCGATCACGTCACCGCTCAAATTGATCAGCGCCGCATTGATGCCGAGGGGAGTGGCGTGGATGCCGACGGCGTAGCCGCCTTCCGGGTTGATTCGCAGGGTCGCCGGAGGCAGCCCGCGCCCCCGCGGCTCTTCGCGCATGGACAGAACGTAGCCGTGTTCTTCCAGCTCGCGAACGATGGTCGACACCGTTTGCACGGTGAGCCCGACCCGCCTGGCAATGTCGCCGCGGGTGATCGGGCCGTGAAGGCGGATGGACTCAAGCACGATGCGCCTGTTGTACGGCCGCCCGAATTCCTGATTGGTCCCCCGCAGTGCCATGTCTTGCGCCCTTAGGAGACTGGAGGTTCGCACCGAATATTTATTCAGTCAAATGGAATTCAAAAATAAGTCGATGAGTTCCGCGCATGATGCGCCACTCCCGGGTTCGGAGCAGGAGCAGAGGTCGATATCAGATGGGAACGGCTAGATCGGTCTAATGAAGAGGCCGGCGGGCTTCAGAGATACTGCGCGACCTTCTTGCCGACCCTCAGGAAGCGCAGCGGGTCGATGGCTTCGCCGTTGTGGCGGATCTCGTAATGCAGATGAGGGCCGGTCGAGCGGCCGCTGCTGCCGGTCTTGCCGATGACGTCGCCGGCGTTGAGCCTCTCGCCTACGGTCACGTTGATTTTGCTGAGATGCCCATAGCGCGTGGCAAAACCCTGGCCATGGTCGACCTCGACCATGCGGCCATAGCCGCCGTTCCAGCCGGCCTTGACGACGACACCGGGCGCCGTGACCTTGGCGGGCATTCCGGTCGGCGCCCGGAAATCCATCCCGGAATGCAGCGCGGCGGTGCCGAGGAGCGGATCGGTGCGCACGCCGAACGGGCTGGTGACCGAACGGCCAGGGGCGGGATTGGCGAGCGGCAGCCGTCGCGCCTCGGTCTTCAGACGGTCGAGCGCGTCCAGCGCCTCGTCGAGTTCTCTTACCTTGCTGTCGAACATCATCGAAGTGTCGAGCGGTATCAGCGGGCCACCGGCATCGCTCTTGCCGAAATCGCTGTCGACCGGCAGGCCAGCTGCCTCGAGCGCCTGTGAAATCGCATCTGCGTTTCTGTAGGCGTTGTCGGCAAGCGTGGTGATGCGGGTGAGCTGCTGGCTCTCTATGGCCTTGAGCGACTCGTTGATCGACACGAACAGTCTGTCGGCACGATCGGCCTCCGTGTCGCTCGGCAGCGGATCGGAGCGGGTCGACCACAAGGAGAACGGCCTGGTGTTGCCGACGCCAAGACTGGCGCCGACGCTGGCAACCGAATAGGCCTGCGACTGGGCGTCGGTCACGTCGGCGCGTTTGTCCGGCTTTGCGGACGCAGGTGGCGCTCCGACGTCGCTCCCGGTGCGTGCGAGGCGGCCATGGCGCAGGCTGAGCTGGGTCTGTCGTTCCAGCAGTTCGCCAACTTTGGTTTCCATGAGCTGCTGGTCGAGAAGCTGGCGGCTGGTGATCCGGTCGACCTGGGCGCGTAGCGCGGAGATGCGGTCCTCATAGGCCTGCTGCATGCGCGCCTGCCGCGCCGTGGTCGCGCCGATCAGGTCGTCGCGCAGCACGAGGTAGGAGGTCGCCAGGAGATAGCCTATGGCCATAGCCGCCAGCGCGGAGCCGCAAAATGCGGCAACCCATGGCCGTATGGTAAAATGCCTTATCTCGTTGCCCCGGGCGATAATGACCGTGTGGGGCTCCTTGCGCCTGCCAAAGACCGTTGACTGACTGGCTACGTTCACGGGACCAAGCTTTCGTTACGACACCAAACGACAAGCCTGATTACACATCATTAAGGTTAACGGTCGGTTGCTTGCGCGCAACCTCTCGCCTCACGTTGGCTGCCGTCGGCGTCTGCGTCAAAGCGCCCGCACCGCCTCCAGCACCGCCTCGGCATGGCCTTTGACGCGAACATTTCGCCAGATCCTGGCAATCCGTCCGTCGCTGCCGATCAGGAACGTAGCACGCTCGACGCCCATATAGCGGCGGCCATAAAGCTTCTTCTCGACCCACAGATGATAGGCTTCGATCACCTTGCGCTCCTCGTCGGCGACAAGATCGACGGCAAGGCCGTATTTCGATTTGAATTTGTCGTGTTTTCGGACGCTGTCCGGCGAAAGGCCGATCACGACGGCACCGAGCTTTTCGAATTCCGGCTTCAACTGCGAAAAGCCGATCGCCTCATTGGTGCAGCCCGTGGTGTCATCCTGCGGATAGAAGTAAAGTACGACCGGCTTTCCCAGCAATGCCGCGAGGCTGATTGAACCGCCGCCGTCTCGGGGAAGTTCGAATTGCGGCGCAAGCTCGCCGACGTCGAGATCAGCCATATCGATGCCCTTGTTTGTGGTTACGCGCCAAGCCGCATCGATATAATGTCAAACTGGGATTCGTCCACCGGTCGAGTTCGTTCAACGGAAAATTGCGTGGATCAGGAGCAGCCGCAGCACGAGAAGATCAGATTCAGGCGTGATGAGATCACCGACCTGGGGGCCTTCCCGTCCGCGTGCCGCGTACCGCCGCTCGGCCAAGCGTCGATCGGCCGCGGCGTTCGTATTCTTACGCGGCTGTTTGCCGGCCTTGTCGCCCTTGTGCTGCTGGCCGCTGTCGCTGTGTATGCGATCGGCATGTCCGGTTTCGGCACCGAGCGGCTGCGGACCGAGGCGGAAATGGCCATCGAGAAATTGGCCGGCGTCGACGTCGATGTTGCGGTCGGGCCGGCCCGTCTCACGCTCGACGGATCGAGCTTCATCGCGCTGCAGGTCAGCGATGTCAGCCTCAAGACCGCCGACGGCAAGCCGATGGCCAACGCCGGGCGTGTCCGTTTCGGCATAAGGCTGATGCCCCTGCTTTCGGGCGAGGTGCGGCTCACCAGCGCCAGGATTTCCGACGCGCGCATCATGATGGCGGCGATCCCGACGGCTGGCGACTGGACGGCGGCGCTGCGCAATGACGACGGCCTCATCGATCCGGAAAGACTATCCGATGCGGTTTTTGCCAACCTCAACCGCGCGCTCGACACGGTGCAGGTGGATTCGATGCGCCAGATCGACCTCAGCAATGTCGATCTCGTTCTGCCCGAGACCGGCTCGGTCAAACTGGTCAGGATCACTGACGCCACGGTTGCGCAGTCGGGGCCTGGCGGCATGGAGTTTTCATCCGACGCGGATGTCGACGGCAGGGCACTCACCATCGCTGCCACAGCCGCCCGCGATACGAAGACGCGGCTCGTGACGGCGTTGGATGCCAGCGTCGAGATAGCGGAGGCCGACCAGGCCGCGGCAGTGCCAGGTGGGAAGCTGGGCGCGATTGCCTTGAAGCTGGCGGGATCGGAAGGATCCGGCGAGAACGCGTCGCGGCTGACGGCCTCGTTGTCGCTAGCCGGCTCCGTGCTCGATCTCGGCCAGCGTGCGGGGATGCTTCCAGCCGATGTCGATCTCGATGCGACGCTTGTCGCCGGCGCCAACAAGATCCAGGTGGACAGGCTGCAGGTGAAGACCGGTCGCTCGACGTTCGATTTCGCCGGTTCGATCGGGCCGAAGCCGGCGACTGGAACAGCGGGCGAGGAGCCGTCCTATCGCTACGACCTGACCAGCGACCGTTCGATACTGGCGCCCTCGGAATCATCCGAACCAGCACTCAATTTCATCGCCCGCGTCGCCGGCGTTTACCAGACCAGGAGCCATAAGCTCGTGGCCGAGCAGATCGGGATCAGGTCCGGATCCGCCAGCGAGGCGCTGGGCACGGCGTCGGTCGAGTTCGTCGAGGGAAAGGTACCGGGCATATCCGTTGCGTTCAACGTCCACGACATGCCGGTCTCGCATGTCAAGCAGTTGTGGCCCTGGTTTTCCGCGCGAAACGCCCGCCTTTGGGTGCTGAAGAACCTGTTCGGCGGCCGCGTTGTTGACGCCAGCCTGCAGTTCCAGGTCGTGCCGGGGCGCCTGGGCAACGGGATTCCGCTATCCGCCGATGAAGTGTTCGGCCGTTTCCAGATCGAAGGAGCGCGCTTCGATACGGCCGGTCACATTCCGCCGATACGCGATGCCGTCGGCGTTGTCGAATTCCACGGCAACGACGTCGACGTCAGGCTCTCCTCGGGCAACGTCTATATGGTCAGCGGCCGCACGGTGGCGGCGAGCAACGGCACGATGACGGTCAAGGCGGCAAACCGCCCGCCGGTGATCGGCGCGCTCGACATCGACGTCGCCGGCGAGGCGTCTGCAATCGCCGAGCTCGCCTCCTATGAGCCGATCAACGCCATGCGCCATGTCGGCCTGTTGCCGGACGACCTGTCCGGCACGGTGACCGGCCACGTGAGAGCGGACATTCCGTTGCAGTCCGGCGTCGACACCTCGAAGCTCGATTGGTTGGTGGCGCTCGACTACAAGGACCTCTCGCTGGCCAAGCCGTTCGAAGGCCAGGCGGTGACGGAGGCCAACGGTTCGATCACTGTCGAGCCCAATCGGGCCGTGATCTCCGCCAAGGCGCTGCTGAACGGCATTCCAGCCGAGCTCGACCTGATCGAGCCGCTCAACAATGCCGGACCGCCCCGCAGCCGGAAAGTGGCGCTGGTGCTCGACGACAAGATGCGCGCAACCGCCATGCCGGGCCTGTCGACGCTGCTTTCCGGAACCATCAAGGTTGCGATCGACAAGAGCGGCGGCAGCAACCAGACTGTTTCGGCGGACCTGACCAACGCCAGGCTGGACATTCCGTGGGCAGGCTGGAGCAAGGGACCCGGCATTCCAGCCAAGGTCACATTTGCCATGACCAAGTCCGGCGACACCACGACGCTGTCCGACTTCGACCTGGATGGAAAGACTTTTTCGATCGACGGCGGCGTGGTGCTGGTCAACGGCGCCCTGTCCTCGGCGCGGTTCAGCAAGGTCACGTTGAATCGGGGGGACGATGTTGCCGTGTCAGTGAAACGATCGGGCAAGGGCTACGCTATCGACATCAGCGGCAACGCGCTGGACGCGCGCTCGCTGATCAAGCAATTCACGTCCGATGTCGACACCGCCACCAAGGCCACGGGTTCCGACGCAATTTCCGTCAGTGCCGATGTCAATTCCCTGACCGGCTTCCACAACGAGACACTGTCGAACCTGAAGCTCGACTACAGCGCCGCCGGCTCCAGGGTGAACGGGCTCAGGGTCAGCGCCACGGCAAGTTCGGGTGCTGCCATAAGCATCAGCAATACGACCGGCGCCGGCAGGCGCGCCCTCAACATGACGTCGGCCGATGCCGGCGCCATCCTGCGGTTCCTCAACATCTACGAGCATATGGAGGGCGGTTCGATCACGCTGGCGCTCGCCGGGGCAAGCGATGGGCCGATGAAGGGCCAGGTCGATTCGAGCAACTTCTTCGTGGTCAACGAGCCGAAACTCGCCTCGCTCGTATCGACGACGCCGGCGGGCGACAGCCGCAGCCTCAACGAAGCTGTCAAAGCCAATATCGACACGTCGAGAGTGAAGTTCGAGCGCGGCTTTTCCGAGATCGAGAAGGGTGCCGGCTATCTCAAGCTGGCCAATGGCGTGCTGCGCGGTCCACGCATCGGCACCACCTTCCAGGGCACGCTCTACGACCGGAACAACAACATGGACATGACCGGCACGTTCATGCCGGTCTATGGCCTCAACCGCATCTTCGGCGAACTGCCGCTCTTCGGCGCGCTGCTCGGCAATGGCCGCGATCGCGGCCTGATCGGCGTGACCTACCGGCTCAGGGGCGATGCCAACAAACCGAAACTGGACGTCAATCCGCTGTCGGTGATCGCGCCCGGAATTTTCAGGTCGATCTTCGAGTATCGGTGAGGTCAAAACCAATCACTTCAAGCGACCGAGTCTTGACCCTAAGCGGACTCTAGTTCGCCCCGGCCGAATTCACGCCCATGACCCAAGCGCGACTTTCGATCTCCGCTCGGCATACGGCCGCTTAGCGCCCAATAGCAGTCATTCCAACGGTCCCGTTCACTCACCAAAAGCGGACATCGCTAATGCGGTAGCCATAGCCCTGGCGAAACAAGAGCGGTCCACTCAGACGGCGGCACGTCGTCCGATAAGCCCGCCACTGCCGACTCGTTTCTCCAAAAAGGCTAACTGTCCCGACTGTCGTCTACTGAATTCGGCAGGACGCGCAACCGACCTTCAATATCAGCCTCAGTCGCTTGCCTTGATTGTGGCCCGTCCACGATCAGCCCGGCGCGCGCTCGCGTTCGGTGTTTAGTAGGTTACACACTCGCTACTGTAATTTACGTTGCCGAAGCCAAGAGGGCATGCAACCTATGGGCGTGCATTGAGGGGAATGTAATGCGGCGCGCCCAACATCGCGATTAGCGTCGCCGGCATTCCCTTGGCCGGACCGGCCATCAGCGCCGAATGGCCTTCGATACTGCCGGTCGGCGAAAGGATGTGGCAGCCGCCCGGTATCAATGTGGCGCAATAATTATCCCCTCGAACCCGTAATGCGTGGCGCCGGATGAGGCGTCGCGCAGTCCGAACCGCAACAAAGGATGAAAGCCTATGAGACGCTACCTGAAATTGGCCGGCGCTGCCGCGATTGCTGCCCTCGCAGCCGCCGGCACCGCCGACGCGCAGGTGTCGGAGGAGACGGTGAAGTCCCTCAGCGCCCCCGACAAGGTCGAGACCAGCGCCGGCACACTTGAATTCAAGGACGGTGTGCCGACCGCGGACACTGCTCAGAAGGTCTACGACACGCTCGACTTCACCAACGCACTTAACGCCTACAACAACAGCTTCCGCGGCGCCTCGGCCCTGGCGCTCGTCAAGGGCTTCGAGAGCATCGGCGCCAAACCCGGCGATGTCATCATCTTCTCCGAGTTGATGGATTCGAACTCGCAATTCCTGACGACCAATGCCGACACGGTCTACTACCTCGCCGGACTCGATCTCAGCAAAGGGCCGATAGTGATCGAACAGCCGTCAAACGCCGTCGGCGCGATCAACGACATGTGGTTCTCGTGGGTCATCGACATCGGCGGTCCGGGGCCGGATCGCGGGCTCGGCGGCAAATATCTGATCGTCGGCCCCGGCTATGACGGCCCGCTCCCCGAGGGTGGCTACTTCGTTGCGCATGCGAAGACCAACGACGTCCTCTATGCCGGGCGCGCCTACCTCGTCGACAACGACCCGAAGCCGGCGGTCGAGAACATCAAAAAGAACATGAAAATCTATCCCTACCAGCCGGGCTCCTACGGAACGAGCATCGCGCAAGCTCTGGAGGGCACGGTGCGCATAGCAGGCGAGCCGAAGATTCCCGAGACGAAGTTCATCGAGGGGACCGGGCTATCGTTCAACACGATTCCGCCCAGCGACTACGGCTTTTTCGAGTTGCTCAACGAGAACGTCCAGAGCCAGCCAGTCACAAGTTTGGACGTGGAACTCGCCGGACAGCTTGCGGCCATCGGTATTGTGCATGGCAAGGAGTTCAACCCCGACGATCGGATGAAGAAGATCCTGACCGACGCCGCCGCGGTCGGGCAGACGGTCGGGCGCTCGCTGAACGCGCGCTTTGCCCAGGCGCACCCCGACTGGGCCTACTACGAGAATTCGCGCTGGATGATGATGCTGTGGGAAGGCGGCGCCTTTTTCGAGACCCCGCCGCCGCTCTACGAGGACGGCATGTTCAAGCCGTTGCCGCCGACCGGCGCACGCACGCTCGATTCGCGCACGGCCTACTACTTCGCCTACACGGTGGACTCGCCGGGCATGATCATGCGCATTTCCGACATCGGCTCGCAGTATCTCATGGGCTTCCTCGATCCTGACGGAAACTCCTTTGATGGGGCGAAGACCTACAAGGTGACGCTGCCCAAGGACATCCCCGCGAGGGCGTTCTGGTCGTTCACACTCTACGACACCCAGACGCGCTCGATGCTGCAGACACCGCAGAAATACCCGCGTTCCGGCAGCCAGAGCTATCCCTCGCCTGCCGCCGAGGCTGCCGCCGACGGCTCGACGACCGTCTGGTTCGGCCCGGAACAGCCCGAGGGCGTGGCGCGCAGCAACTGGATCCAGACCGACCCGGAAAAGGGTTGGTTCACGGTCTTTCGCCTCTACGGCCCGAAGCCCAGCTTCTTCGACAAGACTTGGCGGCCGAGCGAGATCGAGCTCGTTCCCTGATACCTGAACCGGACTGCGGGATGGCCGCCCTTCGGGCGTGGCCATCCCCAACAACAGGAGGAAATCATGAGCACCGCTTCAATTTCCATGGATGGACAAGCCGCTGTCACGCCAGCCGCACTGGGCTGGGCACACATTCACTGGGGTCTCGGGCTCTTCATCACGGGTTTCGTGACTGGCTTCATTCCAATCGCGCACTACATCAATGGGGCTTTGGCCGGAGACGTGGGTCCGGTCTTTCTGAAGAACATGACGCTCTGGTGGGGATGTCCGGCGATACTGGCGGAACTGACGCTCAAGACCGGCGGCCTTGGCATGATCGCCATCGGACTTTGTTACCTGACCATAACCAGACAGGGTGGGTCGCCAAACATCTCCAGCCACGAGCGCATTGCGCCAACGCTTTGCGCATACGGCCTGATCGCCGAACTGGTGACCGCCGGCGCCGGCTACGCCATCGGTAACTATTTCTGGCCGAATTTCTACTTCGAACCGGTGCAGACCGGAAAGAACCTGTGGCTTGTGGCCCAGGGGATCAGCATAGCCGTCTATGTGGTCGGCGTTTGTTATGCGTCTGCCGGCATCCGCAGGGCATCGCGCGAACTTCTACCGAGCGCAGTCCGATGAGTAATCAAAGCCCTGATGCCGTCACCAGCCAACCGCCACACCCGCTTCTCCCAAGGTGGGTGTGGCGAGAAAGATGGCTCCTTGGCGGCATCGCAGCCGGCGCACTCTGGATTTATTCGGGCATGCCGGCGATTTGCCACTAGCGGAATGGCGGCCGAGCGCGGTCGAATTGGTCCAGTAAGGAAGGCACGTGGAGAAAGCCGCCACTGACGTTCCTGCTTGCTGCGTCACAAGCGGACCTACTGCTTCCGGCCCCGATCAGGTCGTTCGGGGTACCGCCGCCAAATGTCCGCAGGTGGCGCTACCTGCTCGTTCCGATCGATGAGACGAATGGCAATGTTCACCCATCTCGGCCATTCTCGGTAGCCACCTGATTAAGTTTTACCCAGGCCGTGATCGCGAACCGAAGGTCAGTGCAGCAAGAAGCGAAACCGGTTTCGGAAAAGGTCATGGCTAATGGAGCCCATCCGATTCTATCGGGGACGGATCAGGCTTTGGTCAGACCGGCCGCACCAGAACGTGTTTTTTCTTGCCGAGCGACAGCTTTACGACCTCTTCCGGGCCAAGATCCTGAAGTGTCACCAACCGGCGGTCGTCGGACACAGGCTGGTCGTTCAGCCGCACGCCGCCGCCCTGGATGTGTCGCCGCGCCTCGCCGTTGGACGCGGCAAGCCCGGCGGTGACGAACAGCGACAGTATGCCGACACCGCTTTCCAGATCGGCCCTGCCCACCTCGACGGTCGGCAGCGTGTCGGCGGTAACACCTTCCTCGAACGTTTTGCGCGCCGTCTCTTCCGCTTGCTCGGCGGCGGCACGGCCGTGCAGCAGCGTACAGACTTCAGTCGCTAGGATCTTCTTCGCCTCGTTGATTTCGGAGCCGCCAAGCCGTTCCAAACGCGCGACCTCGTGCAGAGGCAACGTCGTGTAGAGCTTGAGAAAGCGGCCGACATCGGCGTCCTCGGTATTGCGCCAGTATTGCCAGAATTCGTATGGCGACAGCATTTCGGCATCGAGCCAGACAGCGCCTGAAGCCGACTTGCCCATCTTGGCGCCGGACGAGGTGGTGAGCAGGGGCGTGGTCAGCGCGTAAAGCTGCGCGCCCTCCATGCGATGGCCGAGATCGATGCCGTTGACAATGTTGCCCCACTGGTCGGAACCACCCATCTGCAGCCGGCAGCCGAGACGCTTGTAGAGTTCGACGAAGTCATAGGCCTGCAGGATCATGTAGTTGAATTCGAGGAACGACAGTGATTGCTCGCGCTCGAGCCTGAGCTTGACTGAATCGAAGGCCAGCATGCGGTTGACGGAGAAGTGCCGGCCGACATCGCGCAGGAAGTTGACGTAGTTGATTTCCATCAGCCAGTCGGCGTTGTTGACCATGATGGCGTCGTTCGGACCATCGCCGAATTTGAGGTAGGGCATGAAATTGCGGCGGATGCCGGCAAGATTGTCCTCGATGTCCTGCGGCGTCAGAAGCTTGCGTGCCTCGTCCTTGAACGACGGATCGCCGATCATCGAGGTCCCGCCGCCCATCAGCGCGATCGGCCGGTGACCAGTCTGCTGCAGCCAGTGCAGCATCATGATCTGGATCAGCGACCCGGCATGCAGGCTCTTGGCGGTCGCATCGAAGCCGATATAGGCGCTCACCGTTTCCTTGGCGAAAAGCTGGTCGAGGCCGGCATCATCCGAAATCTGGTGGATGAAACCGCGCTCGCTCATTATGCGCAGGAAATCGGACTTGAAGGCGGACATTTTATCTTTCCCGAAAGCGCCCGGCTGCTGCGGCTGGGGCGTGGCATGCGTGAACGCGGGCGTTTAGCATCCAAGCGCGATCAGCAAAAGGGGAATCCGGTTTTGCGGCCCGTGCGGATGGTGTGCGGATGCTTGCTTCATCGTTTGGGCTGGCGTAATGAGGCGCCGCGCCAGCGGGTTCTTGCAGCACTTAACCCGCTGGAACGGCACCGCACGGCATCGAATCGAATGCCATATCCTGTGACAGAGCCCGACGCGATATGCCGGAGATATCCATCATCATTCCTTGCCGGAACGAGGCGGCGAACCTGCCGCTTCTGCTCGATGAGATCGGGGCGGCGATGGCCGGGCGCGACTTCGAGGTGATCGTCGTCAACGATGGCTCGACCGACGAAACCGCTTCGGTCCTTGCCGCCCAGGCAGTACTTCGGCCGTTTCCGCTTCGCCACCTCCGGCATGAGAAATCCGCCGGCCAGTCGCTCTCGGTGCGTTCGGGCGCATGGGCGGCCCGCGGCGATATCGTCGCTACGATCGACGGCGACGGCCAAAACGATCCCAAATACATTCCGGTGCTGGTCGACGCCCTGCGGCAGGCCGGTCCCGATTTCGGTGTTGCGCAAGGAGAGCGCCTGAAGCGCCGTGACAGCAAGATCAAACAACTGGCGTCCCGTTTTGCCAACTGGCTTAGAAAGGCCATCCTGCATGACGAGACCCGCGACACGGGCTGCGGCCTGAAGGCGATCCATACCGGTATCCTCAGGAAATTGCCGTTCTTCGACGGCACGCACCGCTTTGTTCCGGCGCTCGTCATCCAGGAGGGGTATCGCGTCGTGCATTGCGACGTCGTCGACCGCTCTCGCCGCCACGGTAAGTCGAATTACGGAATTTTCGATCGCGGCCTGCAAGGGGTGCTTGATCTCGCCGGTGTCTGGTGGCTGCGCCGTAGGCGCCGGAGAATGCCAAAAACAGAGGAAATCAGGCATGGCTAACGTGCTTCAGGAATTGGCGATCTGGCTTCACGAGGTCTTCGTCAAGCAATTCGATGCGTGGGTTCTGCTCGGCTTCGTCGCTCAGTTCTTTTTTTCGATGCGCTTCGTCGTGCAGTGGATCGCATCGGAAAAAGCCAAGCGCAGCGTCGTGCCGATCGCTTTCTGGTTCTTTTCGCTGTTCGGCGGCAGCCTGCTGCTGATCTATGCCATCCAGCGGCAGGATCCGGTGTTCATCGCCGGTCAATCCATGGGGATGTTCATCTATGTTCGCAATCTCTGGCTGATTGCCAATGAGCGCAAGGCGGCGATGACGAAGGTCGACTGAGCGACGGGCCTCCGTAAGAAGCAAACCGAAGGGGCTGACGTGGCGAGCAGGAACTATCTTTTTCTCTTCCTGTTCAGCCTGCTGATGACGATTTCGGGACTGGCGGCCATGCCGCCGCTCGACCGCGATGAGCCGCGCTTCGTCCAGGCCACCAAACAGATGGCCGAGACCGGCGACTATGTCGACATTCGCTTCCAGGAACGCTCACGCTACCAGAAGCCGATCGGCATCTACTGGTTGCAATCGGCAGCCGTCGCGCTGAGCGGCGAGGGCGCCGAGGCGCCGATCTGGGTGTATCGACTGGTCTCGGCGCTAGGCATCGCCATTGCCGTTGTGGCGACGGCCTGGACAGGGGCCAATCTTTTCGGCGCCAACGCCGGTCTGGCCGCCGGCCTTGTCATGGCTGCGATCTTCGCGACGGCTTTCGAGGGCCGTGACGCCAAGACCGACGCGATGCTTTTGGCCTGCTGCGTGATAGCGCAAGGCGCGCTGGCGCAGATCTATACGTCGTCGCGGCGGAACGAAGCCGTCGGCAGCCACCTGCCATGGATATTCTGGGTAGCCCAGGGTGCGGCAATCCTGATCAAAGGGCCAATCGCGCCGCTGCTGTCGGCGCTGACGGTCGCCGTGCTGTTCGCGTTCGAGCGGGACTGGCGCTGGCTGTCGAAGCTGAAGGCGGGGCGCGGCCTGGCTCTCGTGTTGCTGATCATCCTGCCCTGGCTCGTCCTGATCACCTGGAAAAGCGGCGGCGCTTTCCTGCAGCAGGCAGTCGGCAAGGATATGCTCGGCAAGGTCGCGCAGGGCGAGGAATCGCATGGCCTGCCGCCCGGCTTCTATGTCTTGACCTATTCGCTGTTCATGTGGCCTTTCGGCCTGATCGCGGTGGGTGCCGGGCTCCAGGCCCTCAATCGCCTGCGCGAGGATCCCCGACTCCGCTTCTGCCTCGCCTGGTACATTCCGTTCTGGCTGCTGTTCGAGCTGATCCCGACAAAATTGCCGCACTATGTCCTGCCGGCCTATCCCGGCATGGCGCTCATGGTCGGCTGGCTTTTGACATTGAAGCCGCAGGACGCGAACGCGCCGCTCCAGCGCTGGCAGACCTGGTTGTGGTGGACGACTGCCTTTGGCCTCGCCTTGGTCACAACAGGCCTTGCCGTGCTCTGCATTGCCGCGCCGCTGTATTTTGCCGGCACCTTCTCATGGTGGAGCATTCCGGCTGCCCTTGCTGCGCTCGGAGCCGGCTATCTCGGCTTCTCGCGCCAACTGCAAGTGCGGCTCGGCCGTATTGGGGCAATCGCGATTTGCGCCGGTACCACCTACGCTTTGCTGTTCGGTGTCATCGCGCCGTCGCTGAAGCCTATTTGGATGAGTCGCGAGATCGAAGCTGCGGTTCGTGCCAATCGACGCTGCGAGACGACGGTGCTTGCCTCGGCCGGGTATCACGAACCGAGCCTGGTATTTCTGGTGGGCACAAAAACGATATTGACCAATGTCGATGGTACTGCGCAACATCTGCTTGCCGATCCTGCCTGCGGGCTGGCGCTGGCACCGGTTGGCGAGGAAAAGCGGTTGGACGACCTGCTGGCAGGGCAGGGCAGGGCGGCGAACCGCGTCGCCCGGATCGACGGGGTCAACTATTCATCGGGGGAGACAATGTCGCTTGGTCTATACCGGATCACCAACTGATTTGAGTGGTTTGGCATGAGCATTGGTCGCAGAGCTCTGGTTCTTGAGCTGCTTCGAAAGCTGCCGGCTCGGTCGGTGGGCAATGTCCAGAAAACGATAGCGATCGTTCGGTCCCGATTTGCGAGGCGACCGGGCCATTATTCCAGGATTCCGTGGCCGACCTTGGCAGTCGCCTATCTGCTTCTGACCGCCGCCAGCATGGTTTTCCTGGATGGCATTGCCGTGAGCTGGCGAGACCGCTGGCCCAACGGGCTTGTCGCGGTCGCCAACGGCTTTACCATTTTCGGCTTGGGCGGCTGGTATCTTATCCCGCCGCTGGTGCTGTTCGTGCCGGCCAATCTGCTGGACTGGCAAGCCCTTTCAGGGCGTTGGCGCATGGTTGCATACAACTGGACCTGCTTCGCCTTCTTCGTGCTGAGCGCGGCCGGTTTGTCGGGGCTGACGGTGACGGTCTTGAAGCACGTCTTCGGTCGCAGCCGGCCAGTCCTGGACATGGGGTTATTCTCGTTCCGCCCATTTGAGTTCGACCCGTATTTCGCCAGTTTTCCGTCCGGCCATGCAACGAATGTGGGCATGCTTGCGACCGTGGTGATCCTTCTTTCCCCGGCATGGGGGAAATACGTTGTTTTGCCCATCACCGTCTGGGTAGCGGCGACGCGGATTGCGGTCGGTGCACACTATCCGAGCGATACGATAGCGGGCTTCGGCCTCGGCATGGCTTGCACCGTCGTTATGGCGCTGGTCTTTGCCCGGCTCGGCTTCATCTTCCGCCATACGGCGGCGGGACTGCCGATCCGCAAGAAGACATTCAGGCTCAGCGCGGCGTGGCGCAAGCCGGCCGGGTCGACACCGACGCCTGTCCTGGCAGCAGCCAATCCCTGACGGATACTACTTGCTATCCAGCCCGCCGTAGGATCGTACCAGCCGGACCATGTCGGGCGAGTTCGGGCTCTCGCTCTCGAGCCCTTCGGCAACACCGCTACGGTCGGCGATCGGCCGGTTCTGGCTGACCTTCCACTTGCCTTGGATGTCAGTGATCTCGATTTCCAGCCCGACAATGCCCTTGATCTGCGACTGGATGAAGGTGGTTGGCGCGTCGGTCACCGCCCAGGGTGCTTCGCGAGCGCCTTCCTGTGACGCCGTCAAATCGGAAATCTGCTGGGCCAGCCAATCCTGGTCCTCGATCACCGTTACGATGCCACGCACCTGGACAATGGCGTAGTTCCAGGTCGGCACGACCTTGCCGGTCTCGCGCTTGGTCTCGTACCAGGACGGCGTCACATAGGCATCGGTGCCCTGGAAGACGACCAGCACCGGCGATGCCGGGCTGTCGGCCAGCAGCCGCCATTGCGGATTGGCTCTCGCCAGATGGGCGCGCAGCCTGCCGTTCGGCGGCACTTCGGCGTCGAGCAGAAAAGGAATCGCGTTCGCGACCGGCCCCTCGGCTCCATTTGAAATCAGCAGGCCAAGCGGATGCGCCCGGATCAGCCCGTGCAGCACGTCCTGCCGCGTTTCCTGGAAATGAGGGGGCTGGTACATCGCTGTTATCTCAGCCGTTTCGGCCGCGGGTCGGACAATTCACCGGCCAGCCGGCGATCGAGATAGTCCGCGCATTCCTGGAGCAGGAGGTCCGCATCGTTGGAGAAGAAATGGTTGGCACCGGGCAAGGTCTTCTGGGTTATGGTGATGCCCTTTTGCGTGTGCAGCTTGTCGACCAGCCCTTGCACGTCCTTTGGCGGCGCCACCTTGTCGGCGTCGCCATGGATGATGAGGCCCGATGACGGGCAGGGCGCCAGGAACGAGAAATCATAGGTGTTGGGCTGCGGCGCGATCGAGATGAAACCTTCGATCTCCGGCCGGCGCATCAGAAGCTGCATGCCGATCCACGAGCCGAACGAATAGCCGGCGACCCAGCAGCTCTTGGAATCCGGGTGCAGCGACTGCACCCAGTCAAGTGCCGCGGCCGCATCCGACAATTCGCCGGTGCCGTGGTCGAATTCGCCCTGGCTGCGGCCGATGCCGCGGAAATTGAAGCGAAGCGTGGTGAAATCCCGCTTCTGGAACATGTAGAAGAGGTCGTAGACGATCTTGTTGTTCATCGTGCCGCCGAACTGGGGGTGCGGATGCAGGACGATGGCAATCGGCGCGCTCTTTTCCTTGGAAGGCTGGTAGCGACCCTCCAGGCGGCCGGCCGGACCGGTAAAAATGACCTCAGGCATAAAATACTCCACATGGCATAAGAATGCGCGGCGCCCGGAACAACTCTTCCTCTGGCCTTGACGCAGGGCGAGCGTCTTCTTAGAAGCTAGTTTAGAATTGTTCAAAACTGGGTGGCCAAGAAACCGTGGCTCGGCCACCCGCGCCGCAAGCCGCGTAAATAGGACGGCTTGCCTTGCAATTTCAAGGAAATAACGCGCTATCCTGGCGGAATGGCTCTTGAAGGGACCAATCGAAACGAAAATGACCGGAAGACGCGCCTATCTCGACTACAATGCCAGTGCGCCGCTGCTTGCTGCGGCGCGCACGGCAATGGTTGCCGCGCTCGATGCCGCCGCCAACCCGTCGTCGGTCCATGCCGAGGGTCGCGCCGCGCGTCGGCTGATCGAGAATGCGAGGCGCGATGTGGCAGCACTGGTCAACGCCAGGGCCGAGCATGTCGTGTTCACTTCCGGTGCGACGGAAGCCGCCTCGACGCTGCTGACGCCGGACTGGCAGATGGGGCGCGGCACTGTCCGCATGAGCCGCCTCTACGTCTGCGAAGCCGACCATCCTTGCGTGCTGAATGGCGGACGCTTCCCGGCAGCCCAGGTGACGCGGATCGGTGTTCAGGGCAACGGCGTCGCCAGGCTGGACGCATTGGCGGCGGCGCTCGCCGCACATGACAAGGCAGATGGCCTGCCGCTGATGGCGGTCCATGCCGCCAACAACGAGACCGGCGTCATCCAGCCCATCGACCGCATCGCCGAAATCGTCAAGGCGGCGGGCGGCATCCTGGTCGTCGACGCCGTGCAGGCAGCCGGTCGAATTCCGCTCGATATGTCAGCGGGTTACGCCGATTACTTGATTCTGTCTTCGCACAAGATCGGCGGTCCCAAGGGCGTTGGCGCCATCGTCGCCGCCTCGGACCTGATGATGCCGAGGCCCTTGGTCACCGGCGGCGGTCAGGAAAAGGGTCATCGCGGCGGCACCGAAAACCCGGCCGCGATCGCTGGTTTTGGCGCGGCGGCGCGGGAAGCCCTGATCGGATTGAAGAGCATCGACGCCGTCGGTCGCCATCGCGACGAGATCGAGGCCATCGTGAAAACGCTGGTGCCGGATGCGGAAATCTTTGGAACCGGCGCGCCGAGGCTTGCCAATACGACATTCTTCGCTATTGCGGGCATCAAGGCCGAGACGGCGCAGATTGCCTTTGACCTGGCCGGCGTTGCGCTGTCGGCCGGATCGGCCTGTTCGTCTGGCAAGGTCGGCCCGAGCCATGTGCTGAAAGCCATGGGGCACAGTGACAGTCTTGGCGCTTTGCGCGTGTCCATCGGCCACGCGACGAGCGCCGAGGACATCGAACTGTTCCGTGCCGCGCTGACAGATATTGCCTCGCGCCGCGGGGGCAGGGAAAAAGCTGCCTAAGTGCGGCAGAATGATGCAGGCCTTCCGGCCTGGTAGAGCCGTGCGTTTCATGGTGGCCGGGTGAATTTCCGGCGGGAACGCACTATATGGAACTTACGCCGCTTAGGGTTGCCCTCGAGGTACTCGTTTCGCGGTGCCATAGTTTGAAAACTGCCGGGCCTTGACCCCGGCGTGGATGGAGAACGCATATGCCTGCTGTGCAGGACACGATCGATCGGGTCCGAAAGATCGACGTCGACCAGTATAAATACGGATTCCAGACCGAAATCGCGATGGACAAGGCCCCAAAGGGCCTGAGCGAAGACATTATCCGCTTCATTTCGGCGAAGAAGGACGAGCCGTCCTGGATGCTGGAATGGCGTCTGGAAGCCTATCGGCGCTGGGTGACACTCGACGAGCCGAAGTGGGCACGCGTCCACTATCCGAAGATCGATTTCCAGGACCTCCACTACTATGCGGCGCCCACGAGCACGCCGGGACCGACCTCGCTGAGCGACGTCGATCCCGAACTGTTGAGGGTCTACGAAAAGCTCGGGATCCCGCTGAGGGAACAGGAAATCCTCGCCGGCGTGCAGAAGACCGATGCGTCGGAACTCGAGGAACCCAGCGACAATGTCTATAAGTCCGGCCGCGTTGCGGTCGATGCCGTGTTCGATTCGGTTTCCGTCGTCACCACCTTCAAGAAGGAGCTGGCACAGGCCGGCGTCATCTTCTGCTCGATCTCGGAAGCCATCCGCGAGCATCCGGAACTGGTGAAGAAGTATCTCGGTTCGGTCGTGCCGACCTCCGACAATTTCTACGCCACGCTGAATTCGGCGGTGTTCACCGATGGCTCCTTCGTCTTCGTGCCCAAGGGCGTGCGATGCCCGATGGAATTGTCGACTTATTTCCGCATGAACGAGAAGAACACCGGCCAGTTCGAGCGCACGCTGATCATCGCCGAGGAGGGGGCCTACGTCTCCTACCTCGAAGGCTGCACGGCACCGCAGCGCGACGAGAACCAGCTTCACGCCGCGGTGGTCGAATTGATCGCGCTCGACGATGCCGAGATCAAATATTCGACAGTGCAGAACTGGTATCCCGGTGACGCCGAGGGCAAGGGCGGCATCTACAATTTCGTCACCAAGCGCGGCGACTGCCGTGGCGACCGTTCGAAGATTTCGTGGACGCAGGTCGAGACTGGCTCGGCGATTACGTGGAAATATCCGAGCTGCATCCTGCGCGGCGACGATTCCAGCGGCGAGTTCTATTCGATCGCCGTGTCGAACGGCTACCAGCAGGTCGATAGCGGTACCAAGATGATCCACCTCGGCAAGAACACGTCGAGCCGCATCATCTCCAAGGGTATTGCCGCCGGCTTTTCGCAGAACACCTATCGCGGCCAGGTCTCGGCGCACCGCAAGGCAACCAACGCCCGCAACTTCACCAACTGCGACTCGTTGCTGATCGGCGACCAGTGCGGCGCGCACACCGTGCCTTACATGGAAGCCAAGAACGCCACGGCGCAGTTCGAGCATGAGGCCACCACCTCGAAGATTTCCGAGGACCAGAAATTCTACGTCATGCAGCGCGGCATTCCGGAAGAAGAGGCGATCGCGCTGATCGTCAACGGCTTCGTCAAGGACGTCATCCAGCAACTGCCGATGGAGTTCGCGGTCGAGGCGCAGAAGCTGATTGGGATCTCGCTGGAAGGCTCGGTGGGCTGACTAGATGGAACGGCGCTCCTGGAAATTCTTCGAGCGAATCGAGAGCTTGATAGCCATCGTTCTGATGCTTTTGCTGGCGCTGGCTATTGGAGGTGCCGTGGTGGCTCTGATAGGCGCAATGTTTGGCTTGAGTTCGGTAAGGAATATTGGTGGTTCGATTGCGGGCCTAGGCGCGATTGGGTTTTTTGGCTGGATGTTCGTTACTGGCGATCTTGCGGGCGCGCTTTTAGGGAGATCCCGTCAAGGACCGGGCGTCGAGAACAACAAGAACACGAAAGTAGAAAATGATGCTTGAAATCAGAAACCTGCATGCCCGCATCGTCGATGACGGCACCGAGATCATCCGCGGCCTGAACCTGACGGTGAAAGCCGGCGAGGTCGCCGCCATCATGGGCCCCAACGGCTCGGGCAAATCGACGCTGTCCTACATCCTCGCCGGTCGCGAGGATTATGAAGTGACCGAAGGCGAAATCCTCTACAACGGCCAGTCGATCCTCGAAATGGATCCGGCCGAGCGTGCCACCGCAGGCATCTTTCTCGCTTTCCAGTATCCGATGGAGATACCGGGCGTGGCGACGATGGAATTCCTGAAGGTGGCGATGAACGAGCAGCGCAAGGCGCGCGGCGAGGAGCCGCTGAAGATCCCGGAATTCCTGAAGCGCGTTAAGGAGGCGGCCGCCTTGCTCGACATGGACGTGGCGATGCTGAAACGGCCGCTCAATGTCGGCTTCTCCGGCGGCGAGAAGAAGCGCGCCGAGATCCTGCAGATGAAGCTTCTGGAGCCAAAACTGTGCGTGCTCGACGAGACGGATTCCGGCCTCGACATCGATGCGCTGAAGATCGTCTCGGAAGGCGTCAATGCGTTGCGCGCGCCGGACCGCGCCATCGTCATCATCACCCACTACCAGCGCCTGCTTCAGTACATCGTGCCGGATAGTGTGCACGTGCTGTACAGAGGCCAAGTGGTCAAGTCGGGCGACAAGTCGCTGGCGCTCGATCTCGAGGCCAATGGCTATGCCGGTGTGATCGGCCAAGCCGCGTGAGATGCCAGAAGGCCCAGAAGGCAAGCCAGACAAGGCGAAACTGATGAATATACACACGACACCCCAGCGAACGCCGGCCGAAACGGCGCTGATCGACGCCTTCAGCGACCGGCTGTCGCTGCTGCCCGGCGACGGCACGGTGATGCTGAAGCGCGACGACGCCATCGAGGCGATCAAGAGCGGCTTGCCGACGCGGCGCATCGAATCCTGGCACTACACCGACCTGCGCCGTCTGCTGAATGCGGTGCCGGACTTCGATCCGGCAGCCGCCGCGAAAGCCATTGCGCCGATCGTTGAGGGCTCCGTCATTTTGCCGGTGCTGAACGGCGTGTCGAGCGCGAAAGTGCCTGTCATCGACGGTGTTATCGTCCAGCGCCTGTCGGAGAAATTAACCGACGGCAGCATCGCACCTGGGCTCGATCCCTACGGCACCGACGACGCCATCGGCGCACTGAATACAGCTTTCGTCGCCGACGGCTATTTTGTCGAGATCGCTGGCGGCGCCGAACTGGACAAGCCGCTCGAATTGCAGAACCTGCAGGCCGGCGGCCAGACCCATGTGCGCCTGGCTATGCGCGTCGGTGCCGGTGCCAAGGCTGTTATCGTCGAACGCCAGACGGGCGACGGCGCCGCACTCGTCAGTTCGGTCAGCCAGATTCTGCTTGACGAGGGCGCCGACGTGACGTGGCTGATCGTGCAGGAGCAGCCGGATACGGCCACGCATCTTGCCCAGTTCAAGGCGCATCTCGGCAAGAATTCCAAACTGACGCTGTTCGTGATGAACGCCGGCGGCAAACTGGTGCGCCAGGAGATCGTGGTCAAGACGACAGGCGAAGGCGCCGATTTCACGCTGCGCGGCATCAACCTGCTTGCCGGCGACACCCATACGGACGTGACCATGGTACTCGACCATGCCGTGCCGCACACGGCTTCCACGGAAGTGATCCGCAACGTGGTGACGGGAAGAGCGCGCGGCGTCTTTCAGGGCCGCATCAACGTCCACCAATATGCGCAGAAGACCAACGCCAAGATGGCCTGCAACACGCTGCTTCTGTCGGATGACGGCGAGTTCTCGACCAAGCCTGAGCTCGAAATCTTTGCCGACGACGTCATCTGCGGTCATGGCGCGACCGTCACCGAGATCGACCACAGCCATCTGTTCTACCTGATGGCACGCGGCATCGACGAGAAGTCGGCCCGTGGCCTGTTGGTCAAGGCGTTCGTCGCCGAGGTGATCGAGGAGCTGGACGACGAGGCGATCGTCGAGGCGCTGGAAACGAGGCTCGACGGCTGGTTCGCGACGCACGGGTAAAAGTGGGTGAGGGGTGCTGGACGGAATGAGGCGATGCCTCGAGAGAGCTTGTGATGGACCAGAAAGTCGAAAACATCCCCTATGACGTCGAGGCGATCCGCCGCGACTTCCCGATCCTGTCGCGGGAAGTCTACGGCAAGCCGCTGGTCTATCTCGACAATGGCGCCTCGGCGCAGAAGCCGCAGGTCGTGCTCGACACCATCCAGCACGCTTATTCCCAGGAATACGCCAATGTCCATCGCGGGCTGCATTTCCTGTCGAATGCCGCGACCGATGCTTATGAGAAGGCGCGCGAGACGGTGCGCCGTTTCCTTAACGCGCCAAGCACCGACAACATCGTCTTCACCTCGAACACGACCGCGGCGATCAACACTGTTGCTTATGGTTATGGCATGCCCAATATCGGCGAGGGCGACGAGATCGTGCTGTCGATCATGGAGCACCATTCCAACATCGTGCCGTGGCATTTCATCCGCGAGCGCCAAGGCGCCAGACTGGTCTGGGTGCCGGTCGACGATCTCGGCGTCTTCCATATCGAAGAGTTCGAGAAGCGGCTGACTGATCGCGCAAAACTGGTCGCCATCACGCACATGTCGAATGCGCTGGGCACGGTGACACCGATCAAGGAGATCGTCCGCATCGCGCACGCGCGCGGCATTCCGGTGCTGGTCGACGGCAGCCAGAGCGCCGTGCATATGCCGATCGACGTCCAGGATCTCGACTGCGACTTCTTCGTCTTCACCGGCCACAAGGTCTACGGTCCTTCGGGCATCGGTGTGCTTTACGGCAAGAAGGACATGCTGGAGCGCATGCGCCCGTTCATGGGCGGCGGCGAGATGATCGAGGAGGTGACTGAAGACATCGTCACCTACAACGACCCGCCGCACCGTTTCGAGGCCGGCACGCCGCCGATCGTGCAGGCGATCGGGCTGGGCGCTGCGCTGGAATACATGGAAAAGATAGGCCGCGAGCGCATCGCCGCCCACGAGGCCGATCTGAAGGATTATGCCCATCAGCGGCTGCGGGCCATCAATTCGCTGCGCATCTTTGGCGATGCGCCGGATAAGGGCGCCATCATCTCCTTCGAGTTGCAGGGCATTCATGCCCACGACGTGTCGATGGTGATCGACAGGCAGGGCGTTGCCGTCCGCGCGGGCACGCATTGCGCCCAGCCGCTGTTGAAACGTTTCGGTGTAACCTCCACATGCAGGGCGTCGTTCGGCATGTATAATACCAGGGCCGAGGTCGACGCTTTGGCAGATGCGCTCGAAAAAGCGCGAAAGTTCTTCGGGTGACGATCATGGATGATGCAGGCCGCACCGCTGAGACCACTTCGGAAACGACTGCCAACGGTCTGGTTTCCGCCTCGGCCATTCCCGCCGACGAGTTGGCGCGGCTGACCGACGACATCGTCTCGGCGCTGAAGACAGTCTACGATCCGGAAATCCCGGCCGACATCTACGAGCTTGGCCTCGTCTACAAGATCGACATCGAGGACGACCGCTCGGTCAAGATCGACATGACGCTGACCGCGCCGGGCTGCCCGGTGGCCGGCGAAATGCCCGGCTGGGTGGAAAATGCCGTGGGCGCCGTCGAAGGCGTTTCCGGCGTTGAGGTCAACATGACCTTCGATCCGCCCTGGTCGCCCGACCGCATGTCGGAAGAGGCGCAGGTCGCGGTGGGCTGGTATTGACGGGTGCACTTGCACCAAGCAGAAAATTTCACCATTTTAGGTGAGGAATCATTCGGCAGGCCTTGAACCTGCGCGCAATGGAGAAAGAAAAGATGGGACGCTTTGCCGTCATCGCGATGACCGAAAAGGCTGCCGACCGGGTTCGCGAAATCGTTGCGACTCGTGAGAATGCGCATGGCATTCGCCTTGGCATCAAGAAGGGCGGCTGCGCCGGCATGGAATATACGGTCGACCTGGTGACCGAGCCCAACACCAAGGACGATCATATCGAGCGCGACGGCGCCCACGTCTATGTCGCGCCCGAGGCAGCGCTTTTCCTGTTTGGCACCGAGATGGATTTCGAGCAGACGACGCTGCGCACCGGCTTCACCTTCCGCAACCCGAACCAGAGTTCGGCCTGCGGCTGCGGCGAATCGGTTGAGCTCAAGCCGGCCGATCTGAAGGCACTGGCCGAGGCGCGCGCGTCGGCCTGAGCGGGCTCCTCAGTCCACCCACATTCCCGTTCGTTTGTGCCATCCGGCGATCGATTCTTCCGGATAGACATCGAAAACCCTGTCACCCTTGCCGATCTCGGGCTCGACCCAGTTCGCCTTGTATTTCAGCATGAGATGCACCTTTTCAGGCGGTTTCGGCAGGTCTGTGTCGATCGCCGAAGCGAAGGGATGGACCAGCTCCGGCCAGGTCGGATCGTAGAGCCATAGCGCCGATCCGCATTTCCGGCAGAAATTCCGCTCGCCTGACGAGATCTCGCATTGCGGATGCTCATCGTCCTCGATTTCGGCTTGATAGACACCAATGTTGCGCTTGCCCTTGATTTTCAGCGTATCGAAATCGGCGCCGAGATTGATGGCAAAGCCACCGCCGCCCTGCTGCTTGCGACAGATCGAGCAGTAGCACAGCATGAACGGCACCGGCGTGTGGCTTTCGACCTCGAAGCGGACAGCATTGCACCGGCAGGACCCTTTGAGCAAAAGCGGCATGAAAAAACTCCGACGAAATTGGTTTCAACTTGTCAGGATGGTGCCGGTTGCGGCGATGACAAGGGGAAATCCCGATGACATGATCGCGGCATGGACAATGAACGCATCGCCGAACTTTTCGAAGGCCTCGGCCCGGTCAGCATCCGCAAGCTGTTCGGCGGTAAGGGCATCTACTTCGACGGCGTCATCGTCGCCATCGTCCTTCGCGGGGAATTGTTGTTGAAGGCGGACGCGCAAAGCGCGCCCGAATTTGAAGCGGCCGGCTGCCGGCAATGGACCTATACCGGCTCGCGGCACGGTAAGCTGGTGTCCATGCCGTATTGGAGCATTCCCGACAGTGCTTTCGATGATCCGGACGAGATGGCGGTCTGGGCGCGCCGGGCCTATGAGGCTGGGCTGCGGGCCGGCAAGTAGGCTGCCTCTCCGCTGGTCGTCATCTCATGCCAGGTTCTGCACCTCGGGCACAAGGGCCAGCGCCTCGGCAAAACTCGCCGCCGTGAAGGCCGGCACAAGCTCGGCACCTTCGCTGGCAAGCATCGCTGCGGCAACGCCTTCGCGCAGCGCCGCGCGCAGCGTCAGGCCGCGCTGCAGGGCGGCGACCGTCGCGCCCGCTAGCGCATCGGCGGCGCTGTCCGAGACCTTTCTTGGCGGCAGGATCGAGAAGGCGCCGGCCCCGTCGAAACCCAGCACCGGACCGTCATCCGCGATTACCACGCCGCTTTTGAGGCCCGCACGCCTCAGGCCGGCGGCGATGTCTTGCTCCGCAGCACCGATACCGACATCGGCGAGTGCGATGGCCTCGTGCCGGTTCATGAAGAGCAGCGCCAGACTGCCGAGCACCGGCGCGAGCCGCACCGCCTTGGCCGGTGAGACGGCGAGGGCGAAGACCGGCTTGCCGGCGGCAAGCGCTACCAGCCGCTCCAGCGCCGTCGACGGCAGGTTTGCGTCGCACAGGACCGCATCGGCAGTGCTGATCGCCTCACGTACCTTGGCGCGGCGGATCTGCTTGGGAAGCGCCAGATCATAGAGCGTCATGTCGGCAAGGCCGACGATCAGTGCGCCGTCGCTATCGACCAGCGTTGTGTTGCTGGGCGTCCTGCGATCAAGGAACACCACGGACAGATCGGCAATGCCGGCCGCAGCGATGGCGCGCGAGACCGTATCGGCCAGAACATCACCGCCGCGCACCGAAAGCAGCGAACCGGAGACGCCGCGGCGCACGGCGCAGCACAGCGCATTGAAGACGGCGCCGCCGACAGCCTCGCGCATCGTGCCGGGATTCGACGCTGCCGGCACAAGGGCGCCCGACACCTGGCCGCGCCGATCTATATAGGCGGCGCCTACGGCCAGGATTGTCGGCGACTTCATCATGCCGGCGAGGAGACCTTTGCTGTTGCCGGGTGGAGACTAGGTTGTCCGGCGGAACCCGGCAACCGGAGGCGCGATTCGGAAGATGCCGGCACGATCCTGCGGGAGACGCGGGATACATCTTGGCGTGAAAGCGCGAAACAAAAAAAGAACAAATACGGATACTTTTTGTTTTTCAATGGTTTGTTCCCCTTGCCAGATGAGAACAAAAAAGGTACAAATTAATAAGGATTACGGATTGTCCGGCCTTCATTGACGACCAAGGGGTGATGTATCATGGCTCAGAATTCTTTGCGGCTTGTAGAGGACAAAGCAGTGGATAAATCAAAGGCTCTGGATGCGGCGCTGTCGCAAATCGAGCGTGCCTTCGGCAAGGGCTCGATCATGCGGCTCGGCGCAAACGAGCAGGTCGTCGAGATCGAAACCGTGCCGACCGGGTCGCTTGGCCTCGACATCGCGCTTGGCGTCGGCGGCCTTCCACGCGGCCGCATCGTTGAGATCTACGGGCCGGAAAGCTCGGGCAAGACGACGCTGGCGCTGCACACGGTGGCCGAAGCCCAGAAGAAGGGCGGCATCTGCGCCTTCGTCGATGCCGAGCACGCGCTTGATCCGGTCTATGCCCGCAAGCTCGGCGTCGATCTCGAAAACCTGCTGATTTCGCAGCCCGATACCGGCGAGCAGGCGCTGGAGATCTGCGACACGCTGGTGCGTTCCGGAGCAATTGACGTGCTGGTGGTCGATTCGGTCGCGGCGCTGACGCCGCGCGCCGAAATCGAGGGTGAGATGGGCGATTCGCTGCCCGGCCTGCAGGCCCGCCTGATGAGCCAGGCGCTGCGCAAGCTGACCGCCTCGATCTCGCGCTCCAACACCATGGTCATCTTCATCAACCAGATCCGCATGAAGATCGGCGTCATGTTCGGTTCGCCCGAGACCACGACCGGCGGCAACGCGCTGAAATTTTACGCTTCGGTGCGCCTCGACATTCGTCGCATCGGCTCGGTCAAGGACCGCGATGAGGTTGTCGGCAACCAGACCCGCGTCAAGGTGGTCAAGAACAAGCTGGCTCCGCCCTTCAAGGTGGTCGAGTTCGACATCATGTATGGCGAGGGCGTATCCAAGACCGGCGAGCTGGTCGACCTCGGCGTCAAGGCAGGCGTGGTCGAAAAGTCGGGCGCCTGGTTCTCCTACAATTCGCAGCGTCTTGGCCAGGGCCGAGAGAACGCAAAACTGTTCCTGCGCGATAATCCTGACACGGCGCGTGAGATCGAACTGGCGCTGAGGCAGAATGCCGGGCTGATCGCCGAGAAATTCCTCGAAAATGGTGGTTCCGAAGGCGGAGACGATGGTTTCGAGGACGAAGCCGGCGCCATGTAAGGCTTCGGCGGTGGCCGGAGTTTGGCCATAATTCCCGCTCATCACCTCCAGTCTATGTAATCGAGTTCTGTATTGTTGCGTTTCGAACCGCCGGCCTTGCGCCGGCGGTTTGCGTTTCGGCGGTGGCGCCGAGATGACCGGCAAGCCCCGCAAATTGGCCCAATTCCGTGTTTCTGGACAGGGTGCAACGCGGCGGCTAAAAGGCCATGTCCATTTGCCGTCGGCCGGGCCGACGGCTCTCTCTAAAAGCTAAAAGGCAGTATTATTCATGAGTGGCGTGAACGAGATCCGGTCGACATTCCTCGACTATTTCCGCAAGGAGGGTCACGAGGTCGTCGCGTCGAGCCCGCTGGTGCCGCGCAACGATCCGACGCTGATGTTCACCAACGCCGGCATGGTGCAGTTCAAGAACGTTTTCACCGGTCTGGAAAAGCGGCCCTATTCGCGTGCCACGACCGCTCAAAAGAGTGTCCGCGCCGGCGGCAAGCACAACGACCTCGACAATGTCGGCTACACCGCGCGCCACCTGACTTTCTTCGAGATGCTCGGCAATTTTTCGTTCGGCGACTATTTCAAGGAACGCGCCATCGAGCTTGCCTGGAACTTGATCACGAAGGAGTTCGGGCTGAACAAGGACAAGCTGCTGGTCACCGTCTATCACACCGACGAGGAGGCCGCCGGCTACTGGAAGAAGATCGCCGGCTTTTCCGACGATCGCATCATCCGCATTCCGACCTCGGACAATTTCTGGGCGATGGGCGACACCGGACCTTGCGGGCCGTGCTCGGAGATCTTCATCGACCGTGGCGAGCATATCTGGGGCGGCCCTCCTGGCAGCCCCGAGGAAGACGGCGACCGTTTCCTCGAATTCTGGAACCTGGTGTTCATGCAGTATGAACAGGTGACGAAGGACGAGCGCATCGACCTGCCGCGCCCGTCGATCGACACAGGCATGGGCCTGGAGCGCATGGCCTCCATTCTGCAAGGGGTGGAGAGCGTCTTCGAAACCGACCTGTTCCGTCACCTGGTCGACGCTGCGTCGTCCGCGCTCGGCCGCGGTCCGGATGCGGACACCGTCGGATCGTTCCGCGTCATCGCCGACCATTTGCGTTCGTCCTGCTTCTTGGTGGCCGACGGCGTGCTGCCGTCCAATGAAGGCCGTGGCTATGTGCTTCGTCGCATCATGCGCCGCGCCATGCGCCATGCGCAGTTGCTCGGTGCCCGCGATCCGCTGATGTGGCGCCTGGTACCGGCACTGGTGCGCGAGATGGGCCAGGCCTACCCGGAACTGGTGCGCGGCGAACAGATGATCACCGAGACGCTGAAGCTTGAGGAAACCCGTTTCCGCACGACGCTGGTGCGCGGCTTGGGCCTGCTTTCGGAGGCGACGGACAAGCTCGGCGCCGGCGACATGCTGGATGGCGAGACGGCCTTCAAGCTCTACGACACCTATGGCTTTCCGCTCGATCTGACGCAGGACGCGCTGCGTCAGCGCAACATCTCGGTTGATCTTGCCGGCTTCACCAATGCGATGGAGCAGCAGAAGGCCGAGGCGCGCAAGAGCTGGGCTGGTTCCGGCGAGGCCGCGACCGAAACGGTGTGGTTCCCGGTGCGCGAAAAGAACGGCGCCACCGAGTTCCTCGGCTACGAGACCGAGCAGGCGGAGGGCCTCATCCAGGCGCTGGTCAGGGACGGCAAGACCGTCGACAGCGCCACCAAGGGCGACGCGGTTGCCGTGGTCGTCAACCAGACGCCGTTCTATGGCGAGTCCGGCGGCCAGATGGGCGATACCGGCCTCATTTCAGGCGAAGGGTTCTCGATCGAGATCTCCGATACGCAGAAGAAGGCCGATGGGCTGTTCGTGCATCTCGGCAAGGTGGTCAACGGCACGGTCAACACGGGCGCGACCGTCGAACTGAAGGTCGATCATGCGCGCCGCTCCAGGCTGCGCGCGAACCATTCCGCCACGCATCTGATCCATGAGGCGCTACGCGAGGTGCTGGGCACCCATGTCGCGCAGAAGGGCTCGCTGGTCGCGCCCGAGCGTCTGCGCTTCGACATCTCGCACAACAAGCCAATCTCGCCTGACGAACTCGAAGAGGTCGAGCGGATGGCGAACGAGATCGTCGTCCAGAACAGCCCGGTCACCACGCGGCTGATGTCGGTTGACGATGCCATTGCCGAAGGCGCCATGGCGCTGTTCGGCGAGAAGTATGGCGACGAAGTGCGCGTCGTTTCGATGGGAACGGGCTTGCATGGCGCCAAGGCCAACCGGCCCTATTCGGTCGAGCTCTGCGGCGGCACGCATGTCAGGGCGACCGGCGATATCGGTCTGGTGCGCGTCGTGTCGGACAGCGCTGTCGCCGCCGGCGTGCGCCGTATCGAGGCGTTGACCGGAGAGGCGGCCAGAAAGCATCTCGACGAGCAGGACAAACGGCTGAAGGCGGTCGCTGCCACGCTGAAGATTTCGCCGGCCGACGTGCCGGCCCGCGTCGAGGCGCTGCTCGATGAGCGCAAGAAGCTCGAAAAGGAACTGACCGAGGCGCGCAAGAAGCTGGCGCTGGGCGACCGCTCGCCATCCGGTGTGCCTGCGGAAAACGAAACCATTGCCGGTATCGGTTTCCTTGGCAAGGCGGTGTCCGGCGTCTCGCCAAAAGATTTGAAGCCGTTGGCCGATGCCGGCAAGAAGTCGCTCGGCTCCGGCATCGTGGTCTTCGTTGGCGCCGGCGAGGACAACAAGGCGAGCGTCGTGGTCGGTGTCACCGACGATCTGACCGCTCGCTTCAGCGCCGTCGATCTGGTGCGCGTGGCATCCGCTGCCTTGGGCGGGCAGGGCGGCGGCGGTCGGCCTGACATGGCCCAGGCCGGCGGCCCGGATGCCTCGAAAGCCGAGGAAGCGATTGCTGCGGTGAAGGCGGCGCTGGAAGCTGCGTGAATCCTCCACCAGTCAGGCGAGGCCGAAGTGGCAGCGGGGATGATGTGGCAACGTTGACCATGTATCAAGTCGACGCCTTTGCCGAACGGGCTTTCCAGGGCAACCCTGCTGCCGTTCTCATTTTGGCGGACTGGCTATCGGACGATGTGATGCAGGCCATCGCAAACGAGAACAATCTTGCTGAAACCGCGTTTGCGCGGCCGAATGGCGAGAGTTGGGATTTGCGCTGGTTCACGCCGGTTCATGAAGTCGACTTCTGTGGCCATGCTACTCTTGCGACCGCCCATGTATTGGCCGCGGAACACAATGTGCCTGGCGACATGGCCTTTGCCACGCGGGTGGGTGAGTTACGAGTTTCCCAGCGGGAAGGTACCTACCAGCTCGATCTGCCGTGTTTTCCGCCGCAGCCGCTCGGAGGGAAGTTAACGCTGGCGCTGCAAGAGATATTTCCCCTGCGTCCGGTTGCGAGCTTCCGCAATTTCGAAAACCTGTTTGTCGAGCTTGCCGACGAGGCTTCCGTACGGTCATTCGTTCCCGATCTGCTGAGGATCGGAACCCTTCATCCTCTTGGCCTGGTCATTACGGCGCCTGGGCGAGCCCATGATTTCGTCTCGCGTTATTTCGTGCCTGGGGCGGGCATTCCCGAGGACCCGGTGACTGGCTCCACTCATGCGACACTGGTGCCTTACTGGTCTGAAAAACTCGGCAAGACGCATCTGTCGGCATTCCAATGCTCGCGGCGCGGCGGGCATTTGCTGTGCGACCTGGCTGGAGATCGCGTGCTGATCATAGGTCGTGCGAAGACTTTCATGAAGGCGGAAATCTATCTTCCCGAATGAGCAGCTGCCATTCGGAGACCGCTTCGCCTCACCCGGCCTTTTCAGTACGGGCAAAACTCGGGCGCTCGGCGATGCGAACCCACCAGGCCTGGACATCGGCAAACTCGGCGAGCAGGTTCCGCCCTTCGGCGACCCTGATGAAATAGCCGATGATCGGCGCCGCATGCAGGTCGGCCAGCGTCAGTTCGCTTCCCATCAGCCATGGTCCCGGGGCTTTCAGGGAGGAGAGCGCCTGCAAAGTCGTGCGGGCCTTTAAAAGCCCGTCGGCGATCAGGGCTTCGTCGGGTGTTGTCTTCTCCAGCCGCTCGACGGCGACATCCCAGACCATAGCCCGATAGGCATAGGCGTCGAGCATGCCGATGATCTGGTTCATGGTCGCCCGACTGCGCGCCTCTTGCGGTTGCAGCGCCGGCCCGTCGAACGCCTCGTCGACATATCTGGCAATTGCGCTGGTCTCGCAAAGCCGAAACCCGTCATGCTCGAAGGCAGGGATGCGACCGAACGGGTGATGGCCGAAATACCAGCGGGGAATACCGTCCGCCGCGAAGACATCGACCGGCACAAGCTCATAGTCGATGCCCTTTTCCTCGAGCACGAGGCGGACGATGCGCACATAGACGCTGTAGTCCGCCCCGTAGAGGATCGGCTTGGTCATCTCGTTTGGCCGTCAGGCCATCGCCTTCTGCAGATTCTCATCGATCTTGTCGAGGAAACCGGTGGTCGAAAGCCATGGCTGGTCGGGGCCGATCAGCAGCGACAGGTCCTTGGTCATGAAGCCGGCCTCGACGGTCTGGATGCAGACCCTTTCGAGCGTCTCGGCAAAACGCTTCAACTCGGCGTTGTCGTCGAGCTTGGCGCGATGGGCGAGCCCGCGCGTCCAGGCGAAGATCGAGGCGATCGAATTGGTCGAGGTTTCCTCGCCCTTCTGATGCTGGCGATAGTGACGGGTGACGGTGCCATGTGCCGCCTCCGCCTCCACCGTCTTGCCGTCCGGCGTCATCAGCACCGAGGTCATCAGGCCTAGCGACCCAAAACCTTGCGCCACCGTGTCCGACTGCACGTCGCCATCGTAGTTCTTGCAGGCCCAGACATAGCCGCCCGACCATTTCAGGCTGGAGGCGACCATGTCGTCGATCAGCCGGTGCTCGTACCAGATCTTTTTCGCCTTGAATTCGGTCTCGAATTCAGCCTCGTAGACTTCCTGGAAAATGTCCTTGAAGCGGCCGTCATAGGCCTTGAGGATGGTGTTCTTGGTCGAGAGGTAGACCGGGTAGTTGCGCAGCAGGCCGTAATTCAGCGAGGCGCGGGCGAATTCCCGGATCGACTCGTCGAGATTGTACATGGCCATGGCGACGCCGGCGGCCGGCGCATCGAACACCTCATGCTCGATGACCTTGCCGTCCTCGCCGACGAACTTGATCGTCAGCTTGCCCTTGCCGGGAAAGCGGAAGTCGGTGGCACGGTACTGGTCGCCGAAGGCATGACGGCCCACTATGATCGGCTTGGTCCAGCCGGGCACCAGCCGCGGCACGTTCTGCATGATGATCGGCTCGCGAAAGATGGTGCCGCCGAGGATGTTGCGGATGGTGCCGTTCGGCGACTTCCACATCTTCTTCAGCTTGAATTCCTCGACACGCTGCTCGTCGGGCGTGATCGTTGCGCATTTCACGCCAACGCCATGTTTCTTGATGGCATTGGCCGAATCGATCGTCACCTGGTCGTTGGTGGCGTCGCGGTGCTCGACGCTGAGGTCGTAATATTCAAGCTTGAGGTCGAGATAGGGGTGAATCAGCTTATCCTTGATGAACTGCCAGATGATGCGGGTCATCTCGTCGCCGTCGAGTTCGACGACCGGGTTCGCCACCTTGATCTTCGCCATGGAAAGAATGCCTCATTGTTGGGGATCGGAACGGCCTTGCCCGCATGGCTTTCGGCCGGGGATGCGGCCCGTATATCAAAGCATTTTTGGCCGCGCAAACGGCGATCCGCGTGGCCTGGCTCGACTACCGCCATCGGCCTCTCCTTGTGAACGCTTCATTTTCGCGGCCGGATATGGCAGGGGACGCTGAAATGCCGCAAACAGCAGTTCATTGACATCATGCAAGCCAGTAACGACATCCCTCCTGCCGCAGGCCCGGCGATCATCCTCGTCGAGCCGCAGCTCGGCGAGAATATCGGCATGGTCGCGCGCGCCATGGCGAATTTTGGGCTTGCCGAACTGCGCCTCGTGAATCCGCGCGACGGCTGGCCAAGCGAGAAGGCGCGCGCTGCCGCGAGCCGCGCCGACCATGTCATCGATGCCGTCACGGTCTTTGACGATCTGGCCTCGGCGGTTGCCGACCTGAACTTCGTCTTCGCCACCACGGCGCGCGCGCGTGATAATTTCAAGCCGGTGCGCGGACCGGTCGAGGCGGGCAGGGCGCTGAGAGCGCGCCAGCAAGCCGGGCAGCGCACCGGCATCCTGTTCGGCCGCGAGCGGTTCGGGCTCTACAATGACGAGGTCGGCCTCGCCGACGAGATCGTCACCTTCCCGGTCGATCCCGCCTTCTCTTCGCTCAACATTGCCCAGGCGGCCCTGCTGATGTCCTATGAATGGATGAAGTCGGGCTTGGAAGATGAGACGAAAACCAATTTTTCCAGCCCTGACATGATGCCGGCGACCAAGGAACAGTTGCACGGCCTGTTCGCGTATCTGGAAGGCGCGCTCGAGGCGCGCGGCTATTTCCGTCCGGCGCCGAAGAAGCCGAAGATGGTCGACAATCTGCGCGCGGTGCTGACGCGTGGCGGCTTCGCCGAGCAGGAGCTCAAGGTGCTGCGCGGCATAATATCATCGCTGGACAGGTTTTCGCCGGCCATGCCGCGCGGCGACGGATCGCCGGGTGATGATCCAAGACGGCTTCCGGCAGCCGCGGCACGCGCCGCCAAGGCGGAAGACAACGACTAGGAACAAATCGTTGGGCCTACCACTGGTAACCGAATGTTATTTGGTGGGGTCCATCATTTCAAAATGATGGACCCTCGGATGTGCGACCATCTTCCTGCCGTGGTCCCAGCCTTCCCTCTGAGTCCCAGTCTTTTCTCGTAATCCCAGTCCTTTCTCCTAATCAATGACAATGACCAACCCTTCAAACGCCCGTCCAATCCTGATGTTCGATTCCGGCATCGGCGGCCTGACGGTGCTGCGCGAAGCGCGCGTGCTGATGCCCGACCGCCGCTTCGTCTATGTCGCCGACGACGCGGCTTTCCCTTATGGGGCTTGGGAGGAACCGGCGCTGAGGGCACATGTACTGGAGCTGTTCGGCAGGCTGCTCGCACGTTTTTCGCCAGCTATTTCGGTCATCGCCTGCAACACCGCCTCGACGCTGGTCATCGATGCGCTGCGCGAACGATTTCCCGGCCATCCTTTCGTCGGCACGGTGCCGGCGATCAAGCCGGCGGCGGAACGCACGCGCTCCGGACTTGTTTCGGTGCTGGCGACGCCCGGCACCGTCAAGCGCCAGTATACGCGCGACCTAATCAGCAAATGGGCCCAGAAATGCCATGTCCGCCTGGTTGGCAGCGACGGCCTGGCGGGACTGGCCGAGGTCTATATGCGCGAGGGCTTTGTCGACGAAGAGGCCGTGCGTGCTGAGATCGCACCGTGCTTCGTCGATCATGATGGACTGCGGACCGACATCGTCGTGCTTGCCTGCACCCATTATCCCTTTCTGGCCAACCGCATGCGCAAGACGGCACCTTGGCCGGTTGATTGGCTCGATCCAGCTGAAGCGATCGCGCGACGGGCGCTCTCGCTGCTCGTTGACATCGAGGGCAGGAATCGCGGCGACGCGCTGCCGGAAGGCGCCGATCTTGCTGTCTTCACCTCAAAGAGGGTTGATTTCCCGACTCGCCGCCTGATGCAGGGGTTTGGGCTGGCGATTTCCTGATATTTAGGAACATCATCCCGACCGATACGTTTTCTCCCATTGGCAACAGGAGAAACGATCATGCCAGCCACATCAAAGTCCCAGCAGAAAGCTGCCGGCGCGGCGTTGTCCGCCAAGCGTGGCGAGACCAAGAAGAGCGAGCTCAAAGGCCCTTCGAAGGGAATGTACAAATCCATGAGCGAAAAACAGCTCGAGGAATTTGCCGAGACCAAACGTAAGGGCCTGCCGGAGAAGAAAGCGAAGCACTAGCCGCTCGTCCGCACCAGGCAGGGAGGTCGGTTCCGGTTCCATGGTTTGACAGCCGCGGCCGAGCCGCGGCCCTTGGGTCGTATCCACTCGCCATCACCGGCGCCAGCCGCAAGCTTGACACCGGTTAAATCTCCGTTTAATCAGCCCATCAACACCGGGCCGCAATGCCCGGTGGTTTCTTTATGTGCGCAAGACGTTTGGGAAGCGCTCTATTTCCCGGGTCTTGTGTAAAATGACGTGTCCCGTGGGTTTTCCGCCGCGTTGCGTGGGAAAACCCTGTCAGGTCTCGAAAACGGGGGCCAGAGGAGGGCGCGTTTCCTTCACCCGGACCATGAGGTTCCGGGTGTACTGTTTTGAAAGGGAATGCGATGAGCAAGCGCGAATCTGCGAAATACAAGATCGACCGCCGTCTCGGCGAAAACATCTGGGGCCGCCCGAAATCCCCGGTCAACAAGCGCGAATACGGTCCCGGCCAGCATGGCCAGCGCCGCAAGGGCAAGCTTTCCGATTTCGGCCTGCAGCTGCGTGCCAAGCAGAAGCTGAAGGGTCACTACGGCGACGTTTCGGAAAAGCAGTTCCGCAAGGTCTATGAAGAGGCGGATCGTCGCAAGGGCGACACCTCGGAGAACCTGATCGGCCTGCTCGAATCGCGTCTCGACGCGGTCGTCTACCGCGCCAAGTTCGTGCCGACCATTTTTGCCGCCCGCCAGTTCGTCAATCACGGCCACATCAATGTCAACGGCAAGCGCGTCAACATCGGCTCGTACCGCTGCAAGCCGGGCGACGTCATCGAAGTGCGCGAAAAGTCGAAGCAGCTGGTGATCGTCCTGGAATCGGTAGGCCTGGCCGAGCGCGACGTGCCTGATTACATCGAGGTCGACCACAACAAGATGACCGCGACCTTCGGGCGCATCCCCGGCCTGTCGGATGTTCCATTCGCCGTGCAGATGGAACCGAACCTGGTCGTCGAATTCTATTCGCGCTGATCGATTTCTTCATCTGCAACAGCATCGAAGGCCGCCCCTCGAGGCGGCCTTTTCTTTTGGGCATCCGAAAATCGATTTCGATTTTCGGGCCGATGCGCTAATCCGGGCAGCAACAAGGACCTTTGGGGCCGACGCGCCATGAGCATGCTGCCTGATGCCAAGACACTCGAACCGATCGCCGATGCCGCAGGCGGCTTTCATCCGCTGTTTGCCGATGTGCCGTCCTCCGTCGAGTTCAACAAGCTGCGCAAACGGCTGCTGCGTCTCGCCCGTCAGGCGATCGACGATTTTTCGATGGTGAGGCCAGGCGATCGCTGGCTGGTTGCCTTGTCGGGCGGCAAGGATTCCTATGGCCTGCTCGCTTTGCTGCTCGACCTCAAATGGCGCGGGCTGCTGCCGGTCGAGCTGTTGGCCTGCAATCTAGACCAGGGCCAGCCCAATTTTCCCAAACACATATTGCCCGACTATCTCAATAAATACGCCATCCCGCACCGCATCGAATATCAGGACACTTATTCGGTGGTGACCGACAAGCTTCCCGAGGGCAGCACCTACTGTTCGCTGTGCTCGCGGCTCAGGCGCGGCCATCTCTACCGCATCGCGCGGGAGGAGGGTTGCTCGGCGCTGGTGCTCGGGCATCACCGCGAGGACATACTTGAAACTTTTTTCATGAACCTATTCCATGGTGGGCGCCTCGCCGCCATGCCGCCAAAACTGCTCAACGACGACGGCGACGTCATGGTGCTGCGGCCGCTTGCCTATTGTGCCGAGGCCGATCTCGAAAAATTCGCCAGCGCCATGAAATTCCCGATCATCCCGTGCGATCTATGCGGGAGCCGGGATGGCTTGCAGCGCAATGCGATGAAGGCGATGCTCGACGGCCTGGAAAAGCGCATGCCCGGCCGCAAGGACACGATGATCCACGCCATGACCAATGTGCGGCCCTCGCATCTGCTCGACAGAAAGCTGTTCGATTTCGCCGCCCTCAACGAGACCCACACCACAAGGCAAGACATTCCCGATGACATTTGACGATACCGCGATCGACTGGCTTGCCACCCTTCTGTCCGACGCCGCCATTGCCGAGATCATGCCGCGTTTTCGTCGGCTGGATGAGGGCGAGGTTCGCCAAAAAACCTCGGCAGCCGACCTGGTGACGGAGGCCGACGTGAATGCCGAGCGGCTCATCACCGTCAGGCTGCGTGAGCGTTACCCCCAGGCGATGATCGTCGGCGAAGAGGCATGCTCCGACGATCCGGCGCTGCTCCAGGGTCTCGGCGACGCCGATCTCGCCTTCGTCATCGATCCGGTCGACGGCACCTTCAACTTCGCCTCCGGCGTGCCGCTGTTCGGCGTCATGCTCGGCGTCGTGGTGAAGGGCGAGACCGTCGCCGGCATCATTCACGATCCCGTTGGCAAGGACTGGCTGATCGGCGCCAAGGGTGCCGGCAGCCACATACGGCATGCGCATGGCACTCTGGAGAAGGTGCATGTCGCCGAGCCTGCACCGATCTCGCAAATGACCGGTGCGGTTTCCTGGCAATACATGCCCGAGCCGGAACGGTCACGGCTGGCGCGCAACCAGACGAAATCCCTGTCGCAGTTCGGCTATCGCTGCGCGGCGCACGAATACCGCCTGCTGGCGAGCGGCCACGCCCACTTCGTCGTCTACAACAAGCTGATGCCGTGGGATCATCTGGCCGGTGTGCTGATTCATGCCGAGGCAGGTGGTTACGCGGCGCGTTTCGACGGCAGCGCCTATCTGCCTTCGCATGTCGGAGGCGGCCTTCTTGTCGCGCCGGACAAGGAAAGCTGGCACGAACTGCGCCGCGAGCTCTGGGCGGAATAGGCCGTCCGGCATCGATCCGGTTCAGGCCACGCCCGGCCGATCTCGATTAGCCCGCATTGCGCTCGATATGATTCCGACTTTTAGGGTCACGCGCTAGCCGAGGCTGTCGCCCAGGTTTCCGCGATTGCGACTACGGCGGCGTTGATCGGCCCGCTCGGGATCGTCGGCATCACTGACGCGTCGACGATGAAGACGTTGTCGAAGCCGTTCAGCCGCAAATCCGGGTCGACGACGGCGTCGGCATCCCCGCCCATCCTGCACGTGCCGGCAGGATGATGATGTGTGGAAGCGGCGCTCGCGATGAAAGCGTCAAGATCGGCGTCCGACCGCACCGGCGATCCCGGCAGGACTTCCACGTCGCGCCATTCGTCGAGCGCTGGATGATGACCAATGGTGCGCGCCGTCTTCAGGGCCGTCCTGAAAACCGCCCGGTCGTGTTCGGTTTCGAGATAATGCGGGTCGATGATGGGTGCATCGGCCCGGCCCGGCCCGCTCGGTGCGATGCGCCCACGGCTGGTCGGATGGGTGACGCCGCATAGAATCGTGAAAGCCGAGCCATAGGGCGGGGCACTCAGGCCGTGTGCGGCTGATGGGGCAACGACGCAGGCGAGCACGATATCGGGGCTTCCCGTCGAACGAGTAATATCGCTGCCATGCAGGTACATCAGCGATTCCGAGTGCTGCAGGCGCGACGGCGGCAGCGGTTTTTTGGTGCTGTAGACATTTCCAAGAACCAGCAGATGGTCCTGCAAATTGCGGCCGACATCGCTTCGGTCGGCGAGGCAGCGTATCCCCGCTTGCGTCAGCGTATCCGCATCGCCAATGCCCGACCGCATGAGGATGAGCGGCGACGACACCGCGCCGGCGCAAAGAACGATCCTGTCGGCGGAGACCGTCGTGGTCTCTCCGTCACGCACGACAGCCACACCCGTGGCCCGCTGGCCCTCCAGCAGGAGGTGCTCGACCTCGTGGGCGGTGAGCAAGGCAAGGTTCGGTCGTGCCCTGACCTCCGGCGGCAGATAGGCATCGGCGACGCTCAGGCGCCGGCCGGCGCGGATGTTCAGCGAATTGGGGCTGGTGCCGGCCAGCTCGCCGCTGTTGTGATCGGTCAAGGCGGAGATTCCCATGGCCCGTCCGGCGGCCATATAGGCGCGGACGACGGGGCTGACCTCTGCATCCGGCAGGTAGACGTCCAACGGTCCGCTACGGCCGCGCGACGGCGCATCGAAGGCGGTGAAAGCTTCACTGCGGACAAAGCCCGGCAACAAGCCCGAAAAGGACCAGCGCTCGCCGCCGGCAGCCGCCCAGGGTTCGAAATCATCGGGATGACCACGCACATAGGCCATGGCATGCAGGCAGCTCGAACCGCCGACGATCTTTCCACGTGGCCATTCGTGCACGCGGTTTGCGGTAAAGGGTTGCGGCACTGTCCGATAGGCCCAGTCGTAGGCGCGGCCTTGCAGCATCGTCCATTTCAGCGGGTTGGCGATGTCGGGATCGGACGGCATCACCCCGGCCTCGATCAGGCCGACCTGGCATGATCGGTCCTCGCTCAGCCGGCTGGCCACCACCGAGCCGGCCGATCCCGCGCCGACGACCAGCACGTCGAAATGACGTTTCACTTTTGAAGTCCCCGCGCAGGCTGCCTGGCTAATAGGAAAACACGCTTATGCGGCAAAGGCGCCGGCATTCGATCGTTCGGTGATCTGTCTTTGCACGGACAGCAAATGCGCGCGCATCGCCGCCTCGGCCGCTTCCGGGTCGCGTTTCGAGATCGCTTCGGCAATCAGACGATGTTCGCCGTCGCGCTCGGCGATCCGCTTGGGGCAGGTGGGTGCCGCGGTGCGTGCGATCTTCACCCGCGCATCGACCCCGACCTGGCGCAGCATCTTGTAGAATTCAGCGGCAAGATGGTTGCGAGCGGCTGCAACGATGGCGAGATGAAACGCGAAATCGACTGCGCCCGACGAGGCATTCTCCGGCGTGGTTGCCGCATCGATGATCCGGGCCGTCTCGAATGACGAAGCGCGCAGCGATGCCAGCCGGGCGAGGCCCGGCTCCATCAGCAGGCGCAATTCCAAAACCTCGATTGGATTGGTTACCCTGACAAGCTCCTCGCCATATCGGGGCAGGGCGGTTGGCGCACGCCTGGCGCGCGCCGGTTTCAAATCGCCTGACTGACGCAGCAATTCGAGCGCCTTGCGAAGCTGGTGACGCTTCACATTCAGATGTTCGGCAAGGTCACGCTCGGAAGGCAACTTGCCGCCACCCTGTTGCAACCGGCGGACCGCTGCAATGATGTCGTCGAGATCCGATGATACGATCTGCGGCTCGAATGCGTTCAAAACCAAATCTCCTGTCTGATCGGCAGCCGCCGACTCAACGTCCTGACATCATCTTGTGACGCGGAATCGATGAACACGGCACTCAACCAACTCAACCAATCTACATCTGCGCCCAGTGGTTGACAACACCAGTTGCGCGATGGTTGAGTGCCGCAGTTGTTTCTTTGACGGCTCACATCTCGGTGGGGCCGTCCTTCTCCCGAGGACCGTGCATGCCGTTTGGGGAAACATTTGACTATGTCATTGTCGGAGCCGGGTCGGCCGGCTGCGTGCTTGCAAACCGCCTGAGCGAAGATCCGGATGTTTCCGTGCTGCTCTTGGAAGCCGGGGACTGGGATCGCGATCCGATGATCCATATCCCGCTTGGCTGGGGCAAGATTCTGACCGAGCGCCGTCACGACTGGATGTATTTCTGCGAGCCCGAGGCCAATGTCGGCGGACGCAAGGTCGAATGCGCACGCGGCAAGGTCATCGGCGGCTCCTCCTCCACCAACGCCATGGCCTATGTGCGCGGCAATCGTGGCGACTATGATCGCTGGGCGGCCAGCGGCCTGACCGATTGGTCGTTCGACAAGGTGCTGCCCTATTTCAAGAAGCAGGAGCGCTGGGAAAAGGGCGAGAGCGACTATCGCGGCGGCAGCGGTCCGCTGAACACCCAGTTCTGCCGCTACAAGGACGAGCTGATCGATGCTTTTGCCACCGCCAGCCGGGATGCCGGATATCCTCAGACCGACGACTATAATGGCGCCGTGCAGGAAGGTTTTGGTCGCCTGCAGATGACGATCGCAAACGGTCGCCGCTGCTCGACCGCGTCGGCCTATCTGCGTCCCGCCATGCGCCGCAGCAATGTCAAGGTGCTGACCGGCGCGATGGCGACGAGGATCCTGCTGAAGGATGTGCGCGCGACCGGCATCGCCTATACCAGAGGCGGCGCGAGCCACCAGGTTTTGGCACGGCGTGAGGTCCTGCTTGCCGGTGGTGTCATCAATACGCCTCAACTGCTGATGCTGTCGGGGATCGGCGATAGTGGCGAGCTCGCCGCGCATGGTATCGAGGCGAAAGTCGACCGTCCGCAGGTCGGCAAGAACCTGCAGGACCACGTTTCAGTCATTTTGATGTATCGGCGCAAGCAGCCGGGACCATTCCTCAAGATGATGCGGGCCGATCGTATCGGGCTGGATTTCGTCAAGACCTATCTCACCGGCAAGGGCTTTTCTGGCGATGTGCCTGGCGGGGTCGTGGCATTCCTGAAAAGCGATGCAAGTCGGCCATTGCCGGACGTCCAACTGCTTTTCACGGCTGCACCGCTTGCCGCATGGCCCTACATGGCACCATTCAAGGCGCCCTTCGCCGATGGTTTTGCGACGCGCATCGTCGCCGTCCAGCCGGAGAGCAGGGGGAGCGTGAAGCTGGCGTCGAGCGACCCGTTGGCCGCGCCGCTGATCCACCAGAATTTCCTGTCCTCACCGCGTGACTGGCAGTCGCTCCGCGCCGGCTTCCGCGTGGCGCGCAACCTCGCTGCGCAACCGTCGATGACGCCGTTTATCGCCTCGGAATTCTTTCCGGGGCCGCAATGCCAGAGCGACGACGAGATCGACGAGCATATTCGCAAGACCTCGATCACCGTGCACCATCCCGGCGGCACCTGTCGCATGGGTGTCGACGCCGGGTCGGTGGTCGATCCCGAACTGCGGGTGCGCGGCGTTGCCGGTCTTCGCGCAGTGGATGCTTCCGTGATGCCGGACCTCATCTGCGGGAACATCAATGCGGCGGTCATCATGATCGCCGAAAAGGCCTCGGACCTGGTCCGCAGCCGTGCTGAACAAGCCATGGCGGCCTGATTGGCGGCACCTGGTGTTCAACCAAAATCCTTTGGTTGAAAGAAAAATTCGAATTGGTTGGGCTGCCGAGCAATTGCTGCGGTCGCGGTAGTTTGATCTGCATCTGCTCGATTATCCGTTTTCTCGCGCATTTCCGAGTTTTTCTGCCGCTTTTCGGGGCATTTGCCTTTCAGAAAAGCACTCAACCAAAAACTTAAAAAATTCTCAGTTTTGGGATTGTCGAGCAAAACCAATCCGAATACGGTTGAGTTGGTTAAATGCATTTTCTTCGCGAAGAGAGGTGTCAGACATGTCCATGGCGCAACCAGCAGACCTTGCCGTCACCAACAAGAAGGCCGCGCTGAAGGGCCTGTATGACGCCCTCTACGAAAAGAACATGTTTCCGTTCTGGGCCACATCGGAAGGCGTCGATCACGACGAGATTAAGCAGCTCATGGCGACGTCGAAGGCGATACCCTTCGTCTGGTCCTATGCCGACATCGAGCCGCTGCTGCAGCGCGCCGCCGAACTGGTCACCATGGACGATAGCGAGCGCCGCTCGCTGATCCTGGTCAATCCCGGTCTTGCGCCCAAGCGCGCATCGGTCAGCACGATGTACACCGCCTATCGCCTGAATGATCCAGACGAGATCATGCCGCCGCACAAGCACTCGCCGAGCGCCATACGTTTTGGCCTGACCGGCAAGGGCAACTTTACCGGCGTCGAAGGCGAGGATGTGGTTTTCGGCCCCGGCGACATGGTGCTGACACCCAATGATGCCTGGCACAATCACGGCACGGTCGGCGGCGAGCAGGCGGTCAACCTTTCGGTTCTCGACCTGCCGCTGGTCGAGACACTACACGCAGTGCATTTCGACCACAAATACACCGAGATGGTCGACGGCAAGGAAGTCGAAAAAAAGGTGCAGACTGCCCGTTTCCCGAGCGATTATTCGCAACGCATCTATGGGGAGGGCGGCCTGATGCCGCGCTTCGTCGACCACAAACGCGGCGGCGGCCTGTCGTCGCCGATGTATGTCTATCGCTGGGAGAAGATGGAAGCGATCCTCGACGCCCACAAGGATTGGGACGGCGATCCGCATGAGGGCATCGTCATCGACTATGTCGACCCCACCACCGGCGGCCCGGTCTTCCACACGATCAACTTCTACGTCCAGATGTTGCGGCCGGGCGAAAAGACGCTGCCGCAGCGCGAGACCGCCAGCCTGCTGTTGGCGCCGTTCCGCGGCAATGGCCATTCAATCATCGACGGCAAGCGCTACGACTGGAACCAGTTCGACACGATCGCCATACCGGGTGGTTCCTGGGTCGAGCACGTCAATGGCTCCTCGTCCGAGCCGGTCATCTTCTTCGGCGCGACCGATGCGCCGACCCAGAAGGCGCTGCTCCTCTACAAGCGCTGGGGCCGCAACCAGGCCGGCGATCTACTCCGCATCGTCTAATTTTGCAGCGGAAACTGTCCGCGCCGCCACTGTGGCGCGGACGCCGAAAAAGACGTTTCAGCAGCAAGGGCGTATGCATTTGGTTTCGGCGTTCAACACAAAGCAGATCGGCCATGTCGACTGCCCGGGCGGTGGTCAGGTCTGGGTCGACGGCAACATTCTCTATATCGGCCACATGCGTCCGCCGAGCGGCACGACGCTGGTCGATATTTCCGATCCGCGCAATCCGAAGAAGATCGCGACGATCGACGTTCCGCCGGGCTGGCACTCGCACAAGGTGCGCGCCCAGGACGGTCTGATGATCATCAACCACGAGCGCTTCGGCGATGCGGGCCCGGCCGATTTCGGCGGTGGCCTGGCGCTTTACGACACGAGCCGACCGGCGGAGCCCAAGCTCATCTCGAAGTGGATAACCGGCGGCCATGGCGTGCATCGCTACGACTATGACGGCCGCTACGCCTATATCTCGCCAACCGCCGACGGCTATGTCGGCAACATCGTGATGATCCTCGACCTGATCGATCCGGTTAGCCCGGTCGAGGTTGGGCGCTGGTGGATACCGGGGCAATGGACCGGCGGCGGTGAAGAGTACCCGTGGCATGACTATGTCACGCCGCGCTGCCACCATCCGCTGCGCATGGACGACCGGCTCTATGTCAGCTACTGGCATCACGGTCTGTTCATCCTCGACATTTCCGACATTTCGAAGCCGAAGCTTGTCTCGCATGTCAATTCGAGCCCAAGTTTTCCGCATCCCACGCATACATGCCTGCCGATCCCGCAGCCGCTCAAGGGCCGCAACATCATGGTGGTGGCGGACGAGGATGTCGCCAAGCTCCGGCCCTCGCCGCCGGCCTTCACCTGGATCTACGACATCACCGACGAGACGAACCCGCTGCCGATCTCGACCTTCCAGGTGCCAGGCCTCGACCCGGACGGCGCGCCGCAACCGCCGATGACCGGCTGTCATCAGCCTTCCGAGCGGTTCAAGGGCACCATCATTCCGTTCGCGTGGTTCGCGCAGGGGCTGCGACTGGTCGACATCGCCGACCCCTTCGCCCCCAAGGAGGTCGGCCATTTCGTGCCCGATGCGCCTGAAGGCGCCGAGCGCTCATCTTCCAACGACGTCACCATCGACGACCGCGGCATCGTCTACCTGATCGACCGCATCCGTGGCGTCGACATCATCGAAACCAGCGTTCTCTAGGGGGACAGATTGAGCGACAGCACGCGAAAATCCGCCAGCCACTACGCAATCGGCAAGAAGAATCCGAACCTGCCGTTTCACCCGGCGGTGCGTGCCGGCGATTTCATTTTCGTCTCCGGTCAGGTGCCGAAGGACGAGAACAACAACATGATCAGCGGCACGATCGAGGAAGAGACGCTGGCGACGCTAAAAACCATCGCGCGCGTCATTGCCGACGAGGGCGCGACACTTTCCGACGTCGTGCGGATAACGACGTATCTCGAGGATACGCGCGATTTCGGCCGCTACAACAAGGCGTTCCTCGAAGGGATCGGCGACGCGGTGCTGGCACGCACGACCGTCGAGGCAAAGGCCGTCATCAACACCAAGATCGAAATGGACGCCATCGTCTACAAGCCGCTGCCGGCCTGCAAGTAGGCCACGACATAATCGAGGAGACGACATGTACAAGCTTTTGGGACGCCAGACATCGGGCAACGTTCAAAAGGTGCTCTTCATGCTCGAAGAGCTCGGCGCGTCATATGAGCGCGAGGATTACGGCCGCCAGTTCGAAAACACCCAGACTGCCGAATACAAGGCACTCAACCCGACGTCGAAGGTTCCGACGCTGGTCGACGGCGACACCGTGATCTGGGAGTCCAACACCATCCTGCGCTATCTCGCGGCATCCGGCGGCGAGCAGCTGAATGGCGCCACCCCTGCGCAAAAGACCGAGGTCGAGCGCTGGATGGATTTTCTCCTGGCGGCGGTCAATCCTGGTTATCTGGCCGCCTTCAAGGGTGCCAAGCTGACGCCCGAAGAGCAGACCGCCGAATACAAGGAACAGGTGAAGGACCTTGTGGCGCAGATCAAGATCGTCGACGGTCATCTGGCCGGCAAGGATTTCCTGGCGCTGGGCAAGCTGACCATTGCCGACATCGCCTGCGCGCCGATCCTGAAGCGCTGCATCGACTTCAAGATCGACCGGCCGTCCTTGCCCAATCTCGAGCGCTGGGTGGCCGCAATCGCCGCTCGTCCAGCCTTCAAGGCGGCGACCGCGGCAGCTCCCGCAAAGGCCGCATGATGATCAAGCGCGCCGCCCTCATCGGATTGGGAACGATGGGGCCGGGCATCGCCGCGCGGCTTTCGCGCGGCGGGCTCGACGTGACGGCGTACGACATTTCCGAAGCTGCGGTCGAACGCGCCCGCGGCACGCTCGATCTGGCCGGCGGGGTTCTGGACCGGCTCGACATCACGGCGCCGGCAACGGGCGCGGGCACGGTGCGGTTCGTCCGCACCCTCGCCGAGGCTGTCGATGGTGCGGAGCTGATCATCGAGAATGTGCCTGAGGATATCGACATCAAGGCCGAAACCTATCGCGCTATCGACCCGTTGATCGGTTCTTCGGTGATCGTCGCCTCGGACACCTCAGGTATTCCGATCACCAAGCTGCAGGCCCACATCTCGCATCCTGAGCGGATGGTCGGCATGCATTGGTCGAACCCGCCGCACATCATTCCAATGATCGAGGTGATTGGCGGTGAGAAGACCGCACGTGAGACCGTGTCGACGATCCGCGAGCTGATCCGCTCGATCGGGCTGCTACCGGTGGTGGTGAAGAAGGACGTCCCGGGCTTCGTTGAAAACCGCGTGCTCTATGCACTGCTGCGCGAAGCGGTCGATCTGGTTGAGCGCGGCGTCATCGAGCCGGAGGATCTCGATACCTGCGTCTCCTGGGGCATCGGCTACAAGATCGCCGTCATCGGGCCAATGGCGCTGCTCGATATGGCCGGCCTCGATATCTACAAATCCGTCTCGTCGTTTCTGAACGCCGATCTTTCCAATCGTGATGATGTCGCGCCGATGGTTCTGGAGAAGACCGGGGCATCGAAGTTCGGCATCAAGTCGGGCGAGGGCATGTTTTCCTACACGCCCGAGCAGATAAAGACACTGCAAGGCGAACGGGCGCGCAAGCTGGTAGCCGTGCGCCGCATCCTCGAAGGCCGGGAGTAGGCGATGGCACAAGTTGCGCGCGGCCGGGTTGGGGAGTTCTGCCGGTTGGCCGCTTGTGCGCATGGGGCCGGGAACATCGCCGTGAAGGCGGATGTTCACGCAACGAACGTGCGTGGGACGACAAGCCATGCAGGTTGAAACCATTCGACCCGCCGGTGGCAGACCGATCCACATCCGCCACGACGACCTCATTTCCACCAAGGGCGTTTCGGTGGTCATGGGCACGGATCAGAATCGGCAGCTGATCCTCAGGGATATTGACCTTTCGGTTCCGAAAGGGTCGTTCGTCTCCCTGATCGGTCCGTCCGGTTGTGGGAAGAGCACATTGCTCAAAGTGCTGGCTGGGCTGGTAAGCCCGAGCAGCGGCAGCGTCTCGATCGCCGGTGTTTCACCAGGCGAGGCGGCGCGCAAACGGATGATCGGTCTCGTCTTCCAGGACGCCAATCTGCTGCCGTGGAAAAACGCTGTCGACAATGCCTCGATGCTGCTCGGCATCGCCGACAAATCGATGTCACGCGCGGCGCTACGGGCGCGTGGACAGGAGATGCTTGAGCTGGTGGGACTTGGCGATGCCGCCCACAAGCGCCCAAATGAACTGTCTGGCGGCATGCGTCAGCGGGTCGCCATCGCCCGGGCTCTGGCACTCGATCCGGCGGTCTTGCTGATGGACGAGCCGTTTGGCGCCCTTGACGCGATTACTCGCGATTCGATGGGCCAGGCGCTGCTGGAGATATGGCAGCGGACCGGCAAGACGATCGTCCTCGTGACGCATTCGATCGACGAAGCCATTCACTTGTCCCGACAGGTTCATGTGCTGGGAATCAACCCGGGACGCATTACCCAAAGCCTGGACATTCCGCTGCCTTATCCACGCGACACTTCCGTGACCGAAGTCCCCGAATTCGTCAGGCTGGTGCTTCAGCTTCGGACCATGCTGCGCTCCAGCCATCAGCCGGGAGGCGCGACGTGAGCGAGCAACCTCTCATGAACCAGCCACAGCCGGTTTCCGGCTGGAACGCGGCGACAAGCAGCTGGCTTCCGGCGGCCATCCTTTTGCTGGTGACGATCGTGTTGTGGGAAGCCGTGGTGCGGATATTCTCCATTTCCTCCTTTATCGTTCCTGCCCCCTCCGAGATTGCGAAATCGCTGGTCGCGCAATGGGGCACTCTCATGCAGGCGACGGTGGTCACGGCGGGCGAAATTCTGTTTGGCTTTCTTGTCTCGGTCATAGTCGGCATTGCGCTTGCTCTCGTCATCGTGCGCTTCGACTGGCTGGGGCGCGCGCTCTACCCGCTCGTCGTGTTGTTCCAGAATGTGCCGAAAGTTGCGCTGGCGCCGATCTTCATCCTCTGGTTCGGCTATGGGCTTGCACCCAAGATCGGTCTGATCCTGGTCATCGCCTTCTTCCCGGTGACGCTGTCGATGCTGGCGGGCATGCAGTCGGTCGACCGTTCGCTTCTGTCGCTGATGAATTCGGTCGGTGCCAGCCCTACCCAGATACTGTTCAGGATCCGCGTTCCCCACTCGCTTCCGAGTCTGATGGCCGGGACCAAGATCGCCGCGACCCTGAGCGTCATTGGCGCCATCGTCGGCGAATTTGCCGGAGCCTCGGACGGGCTGGGCTACGTCATCCAGTTCGCGTCGACTCAACTCGACACGCCCCTGGTCTTTGCGGCGCTGCTGCTCGTTTCCGTCCTCGGCATCGCCTTCTACTACGCAGCCGAAATTCTCGAACGTGTCGTGGTGCCGTGGGCACCGAAATTTAGCCAGGCCTAGGCTTCTCGAACAACCAAGATCAAAGAAGGGAACAAACAATGCTGAGACGCTCTCTTATCAAGGCAGCCACCTTTGCGGCGTTTGTCGGCGCGCTTGGCTTGTCGAGCGCTGCTCTGGCGGCGGATAAGGTCAACGTCCAGCTCGACTGGGTCGTGCGCGGCAATCACGCCATGTTCTTTGTCGGCAAGGAAAAGGGCTTTTTCGCAAAGAACGACATCGATGTGAGCGAGGTCCGCAAGGGCTCCGGCTCGCCGGACGCCATGCGGCTGGTGGGCAACGGCAACGCTGAATTCGGCTTCGGCGATCTTCCCACGCTTGCCGTGGCAAGGTCGCAGAATGTTCCCGTCGTGGCACTGGCGGCGGTCAACCAGCAGTCGCCCTTGGGCATCATCTCGCTCGCCAAGACGCTCAAGCTGACCAAGCCTTCCGACCTCAAAGGCCTGACCATCGGCATCCACCCGGCGGGCTCCACCTACATCTTCTTCAGGGGCTTTCTGGCTGCCAACGGAATGAGCGAGAAGGACATGACGCTCAACAGCGTCTCGCCGCCCTACGAGAGCTATCTGCTGCTCGGACGCGTGCAGACGGTGGTCGGCTATCTCGACGCCGAAGTGCCCGAACTTGAAGCCAAGGCCGGCGGCCCGGGCTCGCTGAGCATCATGCTCGGCGCCGATCATGGCTGGAAAGCCTATGGCTCGGGTCTGTTCACCTCTGAAGCGATGATCAAGGACAAGCCTGATGTCGTGCACCGTTTCGTGAAGGCGTACCGGGAAGCTTTCGACTATGTCGCGGCCCATCCGGAAGAAGCCGCCGAGATCACCGCCAAGGCCGTTCCTGGCTATGCCGAAAAGAAGGACGTGCTGCTGGCCCAGCTCAAGGCCGACATCGCCTCGACGTTCAACAGTCCGGCGACGAAGGAACACGGTCTCGGCTGGATGACGAAGGCCCAGTGGGAAGAGACCTTAAAGACGCTGACGGATCAGGGCGTGCTCAAAACGGCGCTGTCGGCAGACGACGTCTTCACCGACAAGTTCCTGGCGGCAGAGTAAAGGTTCAGGGCGATGTCTGAAGTGGCAAACAGTCAGCGTCTACCGGCAGGCCAACCTGCCGTCCGCGCTGCCGCATATCACGGCCACTTGCCCATTTGCGGCGCTGGCCCGGTCGAGCGCGATCTGCACGCGGGTGGTGTAGGCGTGGCCGGCCAGGCCGCACCACAGCCGCTCGACGGGCAGGTTTTCGCGCTTGTCGTTGAGAATCGTAAACGTCCCGGTTTTTGGATCGAACCACAGCTCGACACGAGCGCTCTTGCCAGGCGCCGCAGTGGCGATTGCGGCCGAATACCAGTGCGCGAAGTCGGCGTTGCAGGAAAGCGTCTCGCGCCCCGCATTCGAAATCGTCAGCGGCACGGGATCGAGCCCGTCGGTGCCGGTTCGCACAGTGATGTGCCGCAATTCAACCGCGTTGGCGAACGACGTGAACGCCAGCGTTATCGGAAGGACATATCGAACAACCACCTTGCTTGAACTCCTGATACAATTGTTCAGGCAGTCTACCTCGCTTTTGCGCAATAACAATAAGAATATCTTGGGTCAACCGAACAGAGAGGGTAACATGTCTAAGTTTCTGAAGAACAGCGTAAGCGCTGTTATATTGAGCGGCCTCTTGCTCGGCAACGCACTTGCCGCCGAGGTCAAGTCCATTGCCATCCTGACGCCGGAAGAAGGCACCGATTATGGCTGGAACCAGCAAGGTATCGACGCTGCCAAGGCGGCGGCGAAAGCTGCCGGTGTCGAGATAGTCGTGGCGCAGGGGCTCGGCTATGGCGACGTGCGGCCGACATTGCGCGAACTGGCGGCTGACGGCGCCAGCCTGCTTATCGCTCACGCCAGCGGCTACAACACCTCGGCTCCCGAAATCGCCAAGGAAACCAAGGTGCCGGTGGCGATCGTCGATACGCCGACCGGTCTGGAGAAGGGCCTCGTCGCCGACTACACGCTGAGCGGTCACGAAGGCGCGTATCTTGCCGGCCGTCTCGCGGCCAAGATGTCGCGCTCCAAGTCGGTCGGCATCGTCGTGTCCGGCGAGCCTCCGTCGTGGAACTCGCAGTCGGCAGCGTTCGCGCAGGGGGTGAAGGCCGAGAGCCCAGACGTCAAGGTTACCTATGCTGTGATCGGACCTGCCGCCTACAGCGATGCGGCCGGCGGCAAGCGCGTCACCGAACGCGTGATCGCATCGGGCGCCGACATCATCTTCGGCCAGGGCAACGGCTCGAGCTTCGGCATGCTGCAGGCGGTCGAGACGACCAAGGCCGGGGATGGCGGCAAGGTCTATTTCATCGATGTCATCGGCGACAAGACGCCGATCGACAAAGGCTTCCTGCTGTCGTCGGTGGTCTGGAACATCGAGCCGGTCTATGCGGCGATGATCGCCGACCTGAAGGCCGACACGTTCGGCACCAAGAGCTACTCGATCGGCCTCAAGGACGATTCAGTCAAGCTTCTGAAAACCGCTGCGATCCCGGACGATATTTGGGCTGAGATCCAGGCGCAGCGCGAAGACATCATTTCCGGCAAGACCAAGGTCGATCCGGTCTATGATGCAGCCGCCGTCAGGGCGCTGATGACCAGCGTCGCCCAGTAAGGCGATTAACAGCAGGCTGCCGGAGGGGCGATCCGTTCGCCCCTCCGGACCGATTTCATGTTTTCAAGGCCTTGGCTTTCATGAGCAGTGCTTCCTCATTGTCGGTCGCTAAGCGCGACATCGTCGCGCTTGAAGGCGTGACCAAACGGTTCCCCGGCGTCGTCGCCAACGACAGCGTCGATCTGGCGATCCGTCCAGGTGAAGTGCATGTGCTGCTCGGCGAAAACGGCGCCGGAAAATCCACCTTGATCGGCATGCTGTCGGGCCTGCAGCAGCCGGACGAGGGGCGCATATTGGTCGACGGCGAGCCGAGCGCGATCACTTCGCCCCGCCATGCACTGGCGCTCGGCATCGGAACCGTGTTCCAGCACATGATGCTGGTGCCGACGCTGACGGTCGCGGAAAACCTGTTGCTGGGCGGGCCGTGGTGGCAGCGCCCCAAGACCGAAGAGCTGGAAGCGCGCGTCGCCGAGATCACCAGAACGCTTGGCATCACGGTCAAGCTGCATGCCAAGGTGTCCGAACTTTCGCTCGGTGAGCAGCAGCAGGTCGAGATCCTGCGTGCGATGGTGCGCAACAGCCGGCTGCTGATCCTCGACGAGTCGACCTCGATGCTGACGCCGAAAGGCATCGATGAGCTGGGCGCGCTGATGCGCCGCCTGGTCGGGCAGGGGTTGGCGATCGTCTTCATCACCCACAAGCTCAAGGAGGCGGCGGCCTTCGGCGATCGCATCTCGGTGCTGAAACTCGGCCGCAAGGTCGGCGAAATTCCTCCCGAGCGGTTTCGCGCGCTGGGCGAGCAGGCGATCATCTCGGAGATCGTCGAACTGATGTTCGGCAAGCAGAAGGATGACCCGGAAGCGGCCGAGCGTCCCGTTCGCGCCATCCACGCCGAAGCGGCTCCGTTGCTTCAGGTCCATGATCTCGGCGTTGCGCCGACAGACGATGCGCCGGGCCTGTCGTCGATTTCGTTCGATATCCGTCCAGGCGAGTTGCTGGGCATCGCCGGTATCGACGGCAATGGCCAGAAGCAACTGGCGGAGGCGCTGGCCGGCCAGCGTGCGACGGTGGGCGGTTCGGTGCGGCTGCAGGGAGAGCCAATCGAGGCGCTGAGCGTCGGCGAACGCCGCCGGAGAGGCCTTCGTTACCTGACCGACGACCGGCTCGGTGAGGGCACGGTCGGCACCTTCCCGGTCTCGATCAACTTCTTCCTGAAGCAGGTCGGCGCGGCGCCTTTCTGGCGCAAAGGCGTCGAGCAGCGTACCGAAATCGACAAGCGCGCGGCCCAGCTCGTCCGTGAATACGACGTGCGCACGCCCAGCCTGAAAACGCCGGTCGCCCGGCTCTCTGGCGGCAATATCCAGAAGGTGCTGCTGGCGCGCGAACTCGCCGAAGGCGCAAAAGTGGTGATCTTTAACAAGCCAACATATGGGCTCGATCTCGCCAACACATTGGCCTCGCGCCAGCGAATCCGCGATACGGCGGCTCGCGGCCTTGCCGTACTGCTCATCTCCACCGATCTCGAGGAGTTGCTCAGCATGTGCGACCGCATCGCCGTCATCTCGAACGGGTCGCTCGTCGGCACCGTCGACAATGTCGATGACGCCCGCACCAGGGTCGGTCGCTTGATGATCGGGCTTGCCGCATGAGCATCGACACCGCCCCAGCCGCCGGCGCAACCGCCCTCGATGCCACGGCCGCGATGGCGACGCGCCGCGACATCCAGCATCGGTTGCTGATGACCCTCGGCCCGATCCTGGCCGCGTTGATCATCGCCGGCTGCATCCTGCTTGCCGTCGGCGTTGATCCGCTTGCCTATTATGGCTTTGTCCTCAAGCGAGGGCTTTTATCGCCGCTCGGCGTCCAGCAGACGCTGACGCGCATGGCGCCGTTGCTGTTTCTTGCCGCCGGCCTGATCGTGGCTTTTCGCGCTGGCATGTGGAATCTCGGCGGCGATGGCCAGTTCCTGCTCGGCGCGGTAACGGCGGCGGCCAGCGCTCCGGTTCTCGTGGAGGTCATGCCGGCCTGGCTGGCGCTGATCTGCTCGTTCGTCATCGCCATGTTGGTCGCGATGATCTGGTCCCTGGTGCCGGCGCTGCTGCGCGCCTATCAGGGCGTCAACGAGATCATCACCACGCTGATGATGACGTTTCTGGGCACCTCGCTTGCCAACGTGCTGGTCAAGCTGATGTTTCGCGATCCGGGCACAACCGTGCCGCAGACCCGCACCTTGCCGGTCGAGGACCGGCTGCCGCGCCTGTTCGACACGACCATCACAAGCGGATTGCTTCTGGGACTGGTGGCGATCATCACCGTGCATCTGGTGATGACGCGCACGGCCTTCGGCCTGAAGTTGAGGATCGTCGGGGCTAACCCACGCGCGGCCATCCATGCGGGGCTCGGCGTGCCGAAGCTCACCATTGCCGTCTTCGCCATTTCGGCCGGGCTGGCCGGTCTTGCCGGCGCTGTCGATATCCTCGGCGTCCAGGGCAATGTGCGCGCGGACTGGAACCCCGCTTACGGGCTGGCTGTCATCCCCGTCGTGTTCCTCGCCCGCATGAACGGCTTTGCCGCGATCGGTTTCGTGTTCCTGCTTTCGGTGCTGTCGATCGGCGGCGAGAGCGCGGCCCGCCGGCTCGGCGTGCCCAACCATTTCACGCTGGTGCTCGTCTCCATCGTGCTGATCGTGCTCGCGCTCGCCGAATACATTGATCACCGCTATAACCAGTCGCGAAAGGCCTGAAGCCATGACCGGGCTGTTCAGCGAAGTCTTTCTCAGCGCGCTTTTGTTCGGCGCGGTCACCGCGGCGATCCCTCTGCTGCTGGCCGGCCTCGGCGAACAGATGTCGGAAAAGGCCGGGGTGCTCAACATCGGCATCGAGGGCATGATGCTGGCCGGCGCCTATCTCGGTTTCGTCGGCGCCTTTTATTCCGGGTCGCTGTGGCTGGGCTTTCTCACTGGCGCCGGCGGCGGTGTCGCGGTGGCGCTGGTCATGGCGCTGCTTTGCGTGCGCATCGGGCTGAACCAGATCGTCATCGGCATCGCGCTGACCCTGGGGCTTGAGGGCCTGACGGCACTGCTCCACCATTTCCAGTTCTCGCGCAGCTATCCCCGCTTGCCGGCGGTGGACGTGACGGTCATTCCGTTGCTGTCGGACATTCCGGTCATCGGGCCGGCGCTGTTCAGGCAGCATCTCATCGTCTATCTGGCGGTCGCGCTGGTTTTCGCCATGGGCTACATCTACCGGCGCACGCAGCTCGGCCTCAACCTGCAGGCTGCCGGCGACAAGCCGGCAGCCCTTGACGTTGCCGGCATCGACGTCGTGCGAACCCGCACCGTCGCCGTGCTGACGACCGGAGCGCTGGCCGGGCTTGGCGGCGCCTATCTTGCCAATGTCGGGGCCGGCCTGTTCATTCCTTTCATCACCAATGGCGCGGGCTTTCTCGGCATAGTGCTGGCCATGCTGGCGCGCGGCCGGCCGGTCTGGGTGCTGTTCGGCGCCTTGCTGTTCGGCGTCTGCCTGTCGCTGACGACGGCCATGCAGGTGGCCGGCATCAACATACCGACCGACGTCATCCAGATGCTGCCGTTCCTTGCGGTGATGGTCATGCTGGTGCTGTTTGGCCGGCGGGCCAGCCTGCCGGCGGCGCTCGGCATTCCATACGAGCGCGGGGCGCGCTGATCACAGGTTCACGCGCGGACGGGACCCGCGCCAAAAGAGGAGACAAAAAATGTCGGATACCAAGGTCTACCTGCTCGACGGCGGCTCGCTCGTTCTCGACGGCTATCACGTGTTCTGGAATCGCGGCCCCGGTGGCGAAGTTCGCTTTCCCGTCTATTCGATCCTGATCGAGCATGCTGAGGGCCGGTTTCTCATCGACACCGGCTATGACTACGATCACGTTATGAAGGTGCTGCCTTTCGAAAAGCCGATCCAGGAAAAGCACCAGACCATTCCCGGCGCCCTGGCGCTGCTCGGCCTAGAGCCGAAGGATATCGACGTCGTCGTCAACTCGCATTTCCATTTCGACCATTGCGGCGGCAACAAGTATTTTCCGCATGCCAAGAAGATCTGCCACCGGACCGAGGTGCCGCAGGCCTGCAACCCCCAGCCTTTCGAGCATCTCGGCTATTCCGATCTGAGCTTTTCGGCGGAGGCCGCCGAAGCGCGTGGCGCGACTGCGCAATTGCTGGAGGGCACGACGCGGGCCAACTCGATCTTCGAAGGCATAGAGGGCGACGTCGAGCTTGCCAGGGGCGTCAAGCTGATCTCGACGCCGGGTCATTCGATCGGCCATTACAGCCTGCTGGTCGAGTTTCCCAAGCGCAAGCCGATCATGTTCACCATCGACGCGGCCTACACGCAGAAGAGCCTTGAAACGCTGTGCCAGGCGGCCTTCCACATCGACCCGGTGGCGGGCGTCAACTCGATGCGCAAGGTGAAGAAGCTGGCCGAGGATTATGGCGCCGAGCTGATGTATTCGCACGACATGGAAAACTTCAAAACCTATCGGACCGGCACGCAATTCTACGGCTGATCGCCACCGACCGGAGACAAGATCATGCGCTATTTCGAACACGCCGAACCGGTCATCACGCTCACAGCGGGGCCGGTAAACGCCTATCCCGACGTGCTGCGCGGCCTCGGCCGCACGGTGCTCTACGATTACGACCCGGCGTTCCAGCTCTTTTACGAGCGTGTGGTCGACAAGGCGCAGAAGGCGATGCGGCTGTCGAATAAGCCGGTCATTCTTCATGGCGAGCCGGTGCTTGGCCTGGAGGCGGCCGCAGCTTCCCTGATCACGCCGGACGACGTCGTGCTCAACCTTGCTTCCGGTGTCTACGGCAAGGGATTTGGCTATTGGGCGAAGCGCTATTCGCCGCATCTCATCGAAATCGAGGTGCCCTACAACGAGGCGATCGACCCGCAGGCGGTTGCGGCAATGCTGGAAGCGCATCCGGAAATCACCGTCGTTTCCGTCTGCCACCACGACACGCCGTCCGGCACTATCAATCCGATCGACGCGATCGGCGCGCTGGTTTCGGCGCACGGCGCCTATCTGATCGTCGATGCCGTTTCGTCCTTCGGCGGCATGAGGACGCATCCAGAGGAATGCAAGGCCGATATCTACGTCACCGGCCCGAACAAATGCCTGGGTGCGCCTCCGGGCCTCACGATGATGGGTGTCAGCGAGCGGGCGTGGGCCAAGATGAAGGCAAACCCGCTGGCGCCGAGCGCGTCGATGCTCAGCATTGTCGACTGGGAGCATGCGTGGTCGAAGGACAAGCCGTTTCCGTTCACGCCGTCCGTCGCGGAGATGAACGGGCTCGACGTCGCGCTCGACCTCTACCTCAATGAGGGAGCGGAGGCGGTGTGGGCGCGTCACGCGCTCACCGCCAAGGCCATGCGGGCGGGTGTCGCTGCCATGGGCCTGTCGATCTGGGCCGCAAGCGACAATATCGCGTCGCCGACCACGACCGCCGTCCGGACGCCAGAAGGCATCGACGAGACGGCGGTTCGCCAGGCCGCGCGCGCTCGTTACGGCGTGGTGTTTTCATCTGGCCGCGGCGAAACATTGGGCAAGCTGACACGCATCGGCCATATGGGCCCGACCGCCCAGCCGATCTATGCGGTCGCGGCGCTGATGGCACTTGGCGGCGCGATGAATTCCTTGGGCCAGAAACTCGCGGTCGGCAAAGGCATCGACGCGGCGCTGGCCGTTATCGACGCCGACACATGAACCAGAAAATCACCAGATCACAAATTGAGGGAGCGTTGTCATGACTGAACGACTGGCGGGAAAGACGGCCCTGGTTACCGGGGCCGCGCAAGGCATCGGAAAGGCTATCGCCGCGCGCTTGGCCGCCGATGGCGCGATGGTCATTGTCAGCGACATCAACGCGAAAGGCGCCGAAACGGCGGCCGCGTCGATCGGCGGAAAAGCGAAGGCGATTGCCGCCGACATCTCCGACCCTGCACCCGTCAAGGCGCTCTTCGCCGAGATCCAGGCGCTGACCGGGGGCATCGATATTCTGGTCAACAATGCCAGCATCGTGCCGTTCGTCGCCTGGGACGATGTCGATCTCGACCATTGGCGCAAGATCATCGACGTCAATCTGACCGGCACCTTCATCGTCAGCCGCGCAGGAACGGACCAGATGCGTGCAGCGGGCAAGGCCGGCCGGGTGATAAGCATCGCCTCCAACACTTTCTTTGCTGGCACGCCGAACATGGCAGCCTATGTCGCGGCCAAGGGCGGCGTCATAGGCTTCACCAGGGCGATGGCCACAGAACTCGGCAAATACAACATCACCGCCAACGCGGTGACGCCGGGCCTGATCGAGAGCGATGGCGTCAAGGCCAGCCCGCACAACGAGGCGTTCGGCTTCGTCGAGATGCTGCAGGCGATGAAAGGCAAAGGGCAGCCGGAACATATCGCCGATGTGGTGTCGTTCCTGGCCTCCGATGACGCGCGCTGGATCACCGGCCAGACGTTGAATGTCGACGCCGGGATGGTGCGCCACTAAAAGCGCGTTGCGTCTGAAAGGGTTCATGCGAAGCTCGTTAATTATATTTGCTCGCGCGAAACCGGAGACCCAATATGAAACCTCGGCCCGCAATTGGCGCACTGGCCGTTGTCTTCGCCTTGGTTGCCGGCCCGAACGAGGCAAGATCGCAGGAACGCGCATGTCGCAGTCCCGCTCCCATCGACACCATAAACGAGATGTTCTCCGCGATCTTCGCCTGTTGGGAGCCACCGCCCGGAACCGCGGGCATGACCCTGACGCTGCAGTTCTCAATTCGCCGAAACGGCACACTTATCGGCAAGCCTCGCGCCACTTACTCCCGTCTAGGTAATGATGGCGCCCTCAACCGGGCCTTCGTGGCTTCCGTCCTTGATGCTCTCGACAAGGCTCTGCCACTGCCCGTTTCGGACAGCATGGGTGGAGCGATCGCAGGGCGCACGCTGTTCCCTCGCTTCACAGCGGCGAGTGGGCGTGCATCCTAAAGCGCGTCCGGCAATGTGCATTAGTGCATCGGCGCAACGGCCCTTGGTCATTTCGTTTCTTGAGCCGAGGCAGAAGGGCGGGACGCCGCAATCCCAGGAGGACTATTGTGAATAGGGCTTGACCAACTTCGCCGGGGCATCGTACTTTGGATCCATGGATCCAAAGTCGATCTTTAGCGAACTCAAAGACGAGATTGAGTCAGGTGAATTGGCACCGGGCTCCGTTCTCAAGCAGGAATCGATCGCGGAGCGTTTCGGGGTTAGCCGCCAGCCCGTCCGGCAGGCCTTGGACCGGTTACTCGGGAGTGGCTTGGCCGTGCGGCGTCCCGATCGAAGCCTGGCGGTAGCGATCCTCTCAGTACGGGAGGCGACTGAACTTTGCGAAGTTCGGTCTATTTTGGAGGTCGCTGCCTTGGAGCAGTCGGTGCCGGGGCTTCAGCCTTCCGCTTTGCGTAAGGCTGAGAGGCTCAATGACGAGCTGTTCGCGGAGTACGATCCGTCACGGATTCTGGAGCTCGACCAACAGTTTCACCTAGCCCTGTACAGCGGTTGCACGAATTCTCGATTGCTTAAGACCATCGGAGACCTTCGACGAGAATCCCGGCGGGCAACCCTTCACCAAGAGCGTGGCGCCCAGGAGCGAATTGATTTCTTCGAGGAACACGCGGCGATCGTTGCCGCTTGTGCGAGGCGCGATTTCGACGCTGCGGCGCAGCATCTTCGCTGCCATCTGACCCAGACGACTGCAAGACTTCTTTCCGTTCCGACAAAGGATCAATCATGAAAATGACCGTCGAAGTGCACTGGGAGCGAGAAGGAGCGGTATTCACCGACAAGCGCTACAGCCGCGCGCACATCTGGCGCTTCGACGGAGGCCAGGTGGTGCTGGCATCCGCTTCGCCGCATATCGTTCCGCTTCCTTATTCAGTGGAAGCCAACGTCGATCCAGAGGAGGCTTACATCGCGGCGATTTCCAGCTGCCACATGTTGACCTTTCTCTTCGATCGCGGCGCCCCGGGGGATCGTCGTGGAGAGCTATACCGACAAGGCGGTCGGCATGATGGAGAAGGTGGACGGACGATTGGTAGTCAGCCGCGTTGACCTCAATCCGACTATTGTCTACGCCGGGGAAACGCCAACCGCCGCGACAGAAGCGAAACTGCACCACTCGGCGCATGAACAGTGCTTCATTGCCAATTCCGTGAAGACGGAAATCCAGGTAGCCACCTGAGATATCCATTTACCGGCGCGATTGACAACCACAATTGGGTTTCGAACCTAGACCGGCGGGTTCTGCGGCTGGAAGAATTTGCCGCGCTCCGCGATCAGCACCATCACCAATGCGCCAAGCGACACGCTGCAGAATCCGGCGGCCAAGGGCGTCACCGTGCCGTTGAAGGCTTGGCCGATCAGCGTGCCGAGCAGGCCGCCGAGGAAGGTCTGCATGAATCCCAGAATGGACGATGCCGTGCCGGCCAGTTGGCCGAGCGGCTCCATGGCGAGCGCGTTGAAATTCGCGCCCAGCGCGCCGAACGGGAGCATGGCGCCGGCAAAGAAGGTGATGAAGAGCCAGAGCGGCATCTTCATTTCCAGTGACACCACCAGCCACGCAAAGCTGATCACCAGGAAAAGCAGCAGCGCGCTCTGCGACAGGCGGCGCATGCCGATTCGGCCGACAAGGCGCGAATTCAGATAGTTCGAAAAGGCGAGCACGCCGGCTATCCCTGCGAAAATCACCGGGAACATCTCGCCGACGCCGAAGACGCCGACATAAATCTGCTGCGCCGAATTGATGAAGCCGAACATGGCGGCGAAGATGAAGGTGCTGGCAAAGGCGTAGCAGAGCGCGATGCGATTGGTCAGCACGATGCGGAAACCGCCAAGGACGGATGATGCCGTCAGCGGCCGGCGATATTCGGGATGCAGCGTTTCCGGCAGCCGCAGCAGCGACCAGGCCGAGACGATCAGCGCGCCTGCCGCCATGGTGATGAAGATCCAGTGCCAGGAAGCAAACAGCATGATGAACTGACCGATGCCTGGCGCCACCACCGGAATGGCCATGAACACCATGAAGATCAGCGACATCACCTCAGCCATGCGCCGGCCTTCGAACGTGTCGCGCACGATCGAGACGGCGATGACGCGCGTGGCGGCCGCACCAATGCCTTGCACCAGCCTGCACAGAAGAAGAATAGCGAATGACGGGGCGATAGCCGCGGCAGCCGCCGCTGCGACGTAGATCACCAGTCCGACGACGAGTGGAGCACGGCGTCCAAAACGGTCAGAGATCGGTCCGAAGAAAAGCTGCCCGCCGCCAAAACCCAGGATGTAGGCGGCAATCACATATTGGCGGTGGTTTTCATTCTCCACGCCCAGCGAGGCGCCGATTTGCTGCAGCGCCGGCAGCATGATGTCGATGGCCAGCGAGTTGAGCGCCATCAATGCCGCGCACAATGCGATGAATTCCCAGCGCGGAATAGGCAAGGTGCTTGCCCGTTGCGGCGCTTGTGCATGCTGATCCACGGCAAAGTCCGATCTTCAAACGAAAAAGCGCCGGCGCGCCGGCGCATTCATTCGTCTTGTGCCCCGATAGCGGGGAGGTAGTCAGTTTACCGAGGTGGGGGCTGGCCCGGCGTTTAGCGCATGACCCCGAAAACCGGGACCGATTTTCGGAAAGGATCATGCGCAAACAGAATTCAGGCGGCGCCTTTGACGCTCACGCCCTTTTCGACGAGGAACGTCTGCAGCTCGCCCGCCTGGAACATCTCGCGGATGATGTCGCAGCCGCCGACGAACTCACCCTTGACGTAGAGCTGAGGGATGGTCGGCCAGTTGGAGTATTCCTTGATACCTTGCCGCAGATCGGCCGAGGTCAGCACGTCCACGCCCTTGTAGTCGGCCCCGATGTAGTCGAGGATCTGCACGACTTGACCGGAAAATCCGCATTGCGGGAAACCGGGCGTGCCCTTCATGAAAAGGACGACGTCGTTGCCCTTCACTTCGCTGTCGATGTAGTCGTTGATACCGCTCATAGAGAATCCTTTCATGCCCGCGGGAGTCGGGCTCGAAACATATCCCTTCAAATAAACCCATAGGTTGCCTGAAACAAGACGTTTGCCGCCTCGTCAGGCAAATGGCGCAAAGGATGGCTTGATATTGGGCCAAGAGCATCGGCCAGCTATTTCCCCGGGAAGCGATGAAAAGGCGACATAGCGCGGCGATCCTGATTGGTGTTCTGCTTGTCGCACTGGCCCTGATCTGGTGGTTCAGGCCGTTGGAGCACCCGCCTGTCACCGTCGGCGGCGAACTGCCCGGACCATGCCGGGATTTCAGCTTCGAGGCGGTTCCCTACATCGTCTGCGAGATCGATCTTCGCAGCTACGACGTCGCTGTCTTCCACGCCGGCGACGACGGCAGGGCCTTCGGTTCGCTGGAAAAGTTCGACAAGGCGATGTCGGGCGAGGGCAGGCCGGTGCTGCTCGCCATGAATGCCGGCATGTATCATGAGGATCTGACGCCGGTCGGCCTTCTCGTCGAAAATGGTCGCGAGATGACGCCGCTCAACCTCGCTGTTGGCGAAGGCAATTTCTTCCTGAAGCCAAACGGCGTGTTCCTGATCCGCAAGGACGGCAAGGCGGCGATCATGGAAACGAACGCCTATGCCGCCGCAAAGCCGGACGTGGCGTTCGCCACGCAGTCCGGCCCGATGCTGGTGATCGACAGCCGGCTCCATCCCCGCTTCGAGGCGAACGGCACGTCGCGTTACATCCGCAACGGCGTCGGCGTGCGTGACGAAAACACGGTGGTGCTGGCGATCTCGCGCTCGCAAGTCAGTCTCGGCAGCTTTGCACGCCTGTTCCGCGACGAGCTAGATTGCCCCAACGCGCTTTTCGTCGACGGCGTGGTTTCGGCGCTGTCGAATGGCGAGAGGATGATCGTCGGCGGAAGCTATCCGGCAGGGCCGATCATTGCCGTCTCAGCGAAAAGGTGACGAAGGGGTTGGACGCGGAAACTCAGTCCGGCACGCTGGTCTGCAGGGCGAGCGCGTGCAGCACGCCGCCCATATTGCCCTTCAGCGCGTCGTAGACCATCTGATGCTGCTGGACGCGGCTTTTTCCGCGAAAGCTCTCGGCCACCACCTCGGCCGCATAGTGGTCGCCGTCGCCAGCCAGGTCGCGAATCGTCACCTTGGCGTCCGGAATGCCTTCCTTGATCAGCCGTTCGATGTCGTGCGCGTCCATTGCCATACGAGGATTCCTTGTTCAGGTCGTGATCTCATAGATATGATCGAAATGGCGGATGAACCACACCGAAACGGCCCCACTCGATCATATCACGGGTCGACGACCTCATTTGCCATGAAGCGAGGAAACCAGGATTCGTGGGCAGCGGTCAATTCTCCGACTGGGATCGCCCGTGCCTCGCCGAGTTTCAGGTCACTACCGCCGGTCGAGCCGATCCACGGCGCGAAGATACCGAGCTTGCTCTGCTCTTCGCGAATAGCGTCCCATTCCTTGCTTTGCGGATCGATCGACAGCGTCAAGAGATAGCGGCCCTGATCCTCGCCGAACCAGACCGGGATCGGATCGGCCCCGACCAGGCCGGGGACGGTCGCGCCAATACCGGACGCCATCGCCATCTCAGCCAGCGCGACCGCAATGCCGCCGTCGGAGACATCGTGTGCTGCGGTAACGACGCCGGAGGCGATCAGGGCGCGCACATGGTCGCCGACGCGCTTTTCATGGTCGAGGTCGACCGGCGGCGGCGGGCCGTCGGTGCGGCCATGGATGTCGCGCATATAGGCCGACTGGGCGAGATGCGTTCCCCACATGGACGGCGCGCCGACCAGTAGGATCATCTGGCCCTCGGCGGCAAAGCCGATCCGCGTCATTTTGGACCAGTCGGCGATCAGTCCAACGCCGCCGATGGTCGGCGTCGGCAAGATGCCTTGCCCGTTGGTTTCGTTGTAGAGCGAGACATTGCCGGAGACGATCGGAAAGCCGAGCGCGCGGCAGGCATCGCCGATGCCTTTCACGGCGCCGACCAATTGGCCCATGATCTCGGGCCGTTCCGGATTGCCGAAATTCAGGTTGTCGGTCGCGGCGAGCGGCAGGGCGCCAGTGGCGGTAAGGTTGCGCCAGCATTCAGCGACCGCCTGCTTGCCGCCCTCATAAGGGTCGGCCTCGCAATAGCGCGGCGTGACGTCGGAGGAGAAGGCGAGCGCCTTGGTCGGATGACCCTCGACACGCACCACGCCGGCATCGCCGCCCGGAAGCTGCAGCGAATTGCCCTGGATCAGCGTGTCGTACTGCTCCCATACCCAGCGGCGCGAGGACAGGTCGGGTCCGCCGAGCAGTTTCAGCAAAGCCTCGGCGACATCCGCTTGTGGTGCATCGCTGGCTGCCAGGGGCGCCGGCTTCTTCGGCTCGGTCCAGGGACGGTCATATTCCGGCGCCTGGTCGCCAAGGTCCTTGATCGGCAGATTGGCGACCTCATCGCCCTGGTGCAGCACGCGAAAGCGCAGATCGTCGGTGGTCTTGCCGACAATGGCGAAGTCGAGGCCCCATTTGTGGAAGATCGCCTCGGCTTCCTTTTCCTTTTCGGGGCGCAGCACCATCAGCATGCGCTCCTGGCTCTCCGACAGCATCATCTCATAGGCGCTCATGCGCTCCTCGCGCACCGGCACCTTGTCGAGGTCGAGCTCGATGCCGAGGTCGCCCTTGGCGCCCATTTCGACCGCCGAGCAGGTGAGGCCGGCGGCCCCCATGTCCTGGATGGCGATGACGGCGCCGGACGCCATCAGCTCGAGGCAGGCTTCGAGCAGGCATTTTTCAGTGAAGGGGTCACCGACCTGAACGGTGGGCCGCTTCTCGTCGATCTTGTCGTCGAACTCGGCCGAGGCCATGGTCGCGCCGCCGACACCATCGCGGCCGGTCTTGGCGCCGAGATAGACGACCGGGAGGCCGACGCCCTTGGCTTCCGACAGGAAGATGGCATCGGTCTTGGCGAGCCCCGCCGCGAAGGCGTTGACCAGGATATTGCCATTGTAGCGCGCGTCGAAATTGACCTCGCCGCCGACTGTCGGCACGCCGAAGGAATTGCCGTAACCGCCGACACCGGAAACGACACCGGCAACCAGATGTTTGGTCTTGGGATGGTCCGGCGCACCGAAGCGCAGCGCGTTCATCGCTGCGATCGGCCGCGCGCCCATGGTGAAGACATCGCGCAGGATGCCGCCGACGCCGGTCGCCGCCCCCTGATAGGGTTCGATATAGGAGGGGTGGTTGTGGCTCTCCATCTTGAAGACGACGCAGTCGCCGTCGCCGATATCGACCACACCGGCATTTTCGCCCGGACCCTGGATGACCCGCGGCCCGGTGGTGGGCAGCGTGCGCAGCCACTTCTTCGAGGATTTGTAGGAGCAGTGCTCGTTCCACATCGCCGAGAAGATGCCAAGCTCGGTGAAGCTCGGTTCGCGACCGACCAGGTCGAGGATGCGCTGATATTCGTCGGGCTTCAGCCCGTGCGCGGCAATAAGTTCCGGAGTGATCGGGGCGGAATTGGAAATGGTCATGGGCGGAAATTTATATCCTTGGGATCGAGTCCCGTCTTATCGCAAGCTTTGCAGCCGATACACCCCATCAAGCGACGAAAACGATGAATAGCCACAGGGGCAGCAAGTAGCGAAAGATCGCCACTCGACCCGCCTGTTTCAAGCCGGTTCAGGAGAAACTGTCGTAGCCGGCACGGCCTTCGTCCAGAAGCCGCCTGATCACCGCGAGACCATGCGCTAAGTCCTCTCGCCGTTCGGGCTGTGACACGCCAAAGCGGACGCCATGGAAAACCTGTTCGGAGCGCCCCGCCTTGAACTCGTCCTCATCGTCGATCAGCACGCCATGCTCGAGGCAGGCTTGCTTGAAGGTGCCGGAAAGCCATGGATCGGGCAAAGTGAGCCAAACGAACGGCACGTTATCCAACGCCTTGAAGTCGAAGCCGTCGAGTGTCTCGCGAACGATCCCTATGCGCGCGCTGATTTCGGCAATGCTGCGTTTGCGCATCTCGCTGGCCTGGCCGGACAGCACCAGCCGGCTGCCCACCTCTGCCAGCAGGAAGGCGAGGCCGCCGGTCATCATCTTGTGGGCGACCCTGATGCGGTGGCGATAGGCCGGCGGGCAGGCTAGCCAGCCGCTA